>NZ_MPPI01000001.1:0-127728 GCF_001895925.1 Phormidesmis priestleyi ULC007
GAAACCTTTGCACAAGTCAAGCAGCTATTTGTGCAATTCTTGCAGTCTTACACGTTTGATTTTCCCAAGTTGCGGCGCTATGGCTGATCTTACAACTCAAATAGGACTGCTATATGCCGAACTGGTTAGAGAGGGATCGGTAGTCGCTAAAATTGCCAGAGTCTTGAGAGCGTGGGCACAAGAGTATCCAACAGGTATGCGGGTCGTTCGTCGAGCAGACAATCTTAACGTAGCTGGCGTTATAATTCTTTTCCCGGTCAGCAGTGAGTCAGAGTTTAATTTCTTTCAGCCACCCAGCAAGAGTTTTTATCTCACATCAGACAACCCTGTAGACCCCTTTATAAGAGCAGCCGTGGGTGATGAGAACTGTACCTCGGTTTACATTCGCGCCTGGATTATCGATCCTATGTTTTTTAACCCTGCAACTCTTTATCAGCTTCTAGACGATACTCAAAAAACTCTGAAGCGAATGCAGTCTGACTTTCCACAACTTTGCGACCTCTACTCTATCATTCTTCATCCGGTTCACGAAGAACTGAGACGGGTGTTGGGCTTTGAGCGAATTTATCAAGACACTCAACGCTCTTACTCTTGGGTCTATCTCGCCGCCGATCGTTTTGTCAATCTTGATATTAAGCAGGCGTTAACCAATCTTAAAATTTAGCCAACATTCATAAACTGATCTACGAGGCTCTCATTTTTCAAAAGGTATGCCCAGTAGAGAGTAGATAAGCTTTGTTACAGTCAATTTACAAAATATGAGAGCAATCTTAATTTACCGCTTTACAAAAAGAAATATTTGACCTACTGTATAGAGGTGGGTCGGAAAACCGCCCTACAACTCATTAAAAATCAAGCACTCATACTTACCATGACGACCACAATTCAGAGACGCGAAAGCGCCAACCTGTGGGAGCAGTTTTGCTCTTGGGTCACCTCCACCGAAAACCGCCTGTATGTGGGCTGGTTCGGCGTGTTGATGATTCCCACCCTGCTCTCCGCGACCCTCTGCTTCATCATCGCCTTCATTGCTGCCCCTCCGGTAGACATTGATGGCATCCGCGAACCCGTGGCTGGTTCCTTGATGTACGGCAACAACATCATCTCCGGTGCGGTTGTCCCCTCCTCCAACGCCATCGGCTTACACTTCTACCCAATTTGGGAAGCCGCCTCATTAGACGAGTGGCTCTACAACGGCGGACCTTATCAACTCGTGGTCTTGCACTTCCTGCTCGGCATCTTCTGCTACATGGGACGGGAGTGGGAACTGTCCTACCGTCTCGGCATGCGTCCTTGGATCTGCGTTGCTTACTCCGCCCCCGTCGCCGCTGCGACTGCCGTGTTTTTGATCTACCCGATCGGACAAGGCTCGTTCTCGGACGGCATGCCCCTGGGCATCAGTGGCACCTTCAACTTCATGTTGGTGTTTCAAGCTGAGCACAACATCTTGATGCACCCGTTTCACATGCTGGGAGTCGCTGGAGTTTTCGGCGGTAGCTTGTTCAGTGCGATGCACGGTTCGTTGGTGACCTCCTCGTTAGTGAGAGAGACGACCGAGAACGAATCGCAGAACGCGGGGTACAAGTTTGGGCAAGAAGAAGAGACGTACAACATTGTGGCCGCGCACGGCTACTTTGGGCGGTTGATCTTCCAATATGCGTCGTTTAACAACAGTCGCTCCTTGCACTTCCTCCTCGGCGCTTGGCCCGTCGTCGGCATTTGGTTCACGGCGTTGGGCATCAGCACGATGGCGTTCAACCTGAACGGGTTCAACTTCAACCAGAGCATCATTGATTCGCAGGGACGAGTGATTAGCACTTGGGCGGATGTGATCAACCGAGCGAACTTGGGGATGGAAGTGATGCACGAGCGGAATGCCCACAACTTCCCGCTTGACCTGGCATCGGGCGATGTGGCACCTGTGGCTTTGTCTGCGCCTGCTATCCACGGTTAAGCTTTCCTGGGTAGAATCGGTCTGACATAGAAAAGCCCTCCACTTGCGTGGAGGGCTTTTTGAATGTTTGGCCTTTGCAGCAATGAAGACTTTAGAGAAAACTTAGACTTTTTGCTGAACACGATCGTAGACTGCAAGAAAGGTTTTATTTTGCTTTTACAGTCATGACGCTCACCCAAGTCTGGGGATCTCTCGTGATCTTCATAATCTGTCCAATTTTGGGAGGTCTGCCTCTGATCGATTGGATGACTTATGGAATTACTAGGAAACGGTTAAAAAATCTCGGCACCGGAAATGTGAGTGTCTCGGCTGCTTTTTATCATGGCGGAAAGTTTGCCGGAATTTTAGCCGTTCTGTCGGAGGCGCTAAAAGGAATTGCAGCCGTTTTTCTGGCTCGTGCTTTCTTTCCTGATCATGCTGAGTGGGAAATGATTGCACTGATTGCTTTGGTGTTTGGGCGTTATTGGATTAGCCAAGGGGCGGGCACGACGAATGTCGTCTGGGGTTACGCAGTACACGACCCGATTTCTGCTCTTCTGGTTTTCTTAATCGGTGGCATCGGCTTTACAATTCTTCGAGAACGCAGCCAGGGTCGAATCGGCATTCTGATTTTATTCCCCCTAGTGACTGCGTTGCGGCATTCTCAAGACTCTGCATTGATTGTGATGACGATCGCGTTAGCAGTCCTTTTAGGATGGATTTACAAAAAGATTCCAGACGACTTAGATATGAGGACTGAAGCCGCGCAAAAAACATCTCAGTCTATGTTTAAATTCTTTCGGGGCGATCGCTCCCTAGTTTCTCTCGATCAACGTTTGTTACCGGGCAAGGCAGGAGAAAAAGCGGCAACTCTATCGGATCTGAAGCGATCGGGCTACCCAGTGCCAGAGGGTTGGGTTTTGTTTCCGGGTGATGACCCTGCGCCGCTGATCGAGATTCTTCAGCCTTCTGAGGCGGAGCCTTTGGTCGTCAGATCTTCTGCGATCGGAGAAGATTCTGAGGCGGCTTCGGCGGCAGGACAATATCAAACAATTTTGGGCGTGACGCGGCGAGAAGAACTGCTGCCCGCGATCGCGCAATGTTTAGAGTCTTATAATCGCGCTTCGGCAGTTCAATATCGGCGCGATCGTGGATTATCTGATAGTTCGATGGTGGTGCTGATTCAGAAGCAAATTCGGGGTGTGTTTTCTGGAGTTGCCTTTAGTCGCGATCCCATTTCTAGGCAAGGCAATGCGGTTGTTATTGAAGCCCTGCCGGGTGATGCAGAATCGATCGTATCAGGACGAGTGACTCCAGAAGCTTATGAGATTCAAGTCCCCGATGCTTTAACGCTAGATTCGGATTGGGTTTTACCCGATGAATTGATATTGGAAGTCACGGGAGTAGGCAATATTCCACCGAGATTAGTGCAGCAAGTGGCTTTTCTGGTGCGCCGTCTTGAGAATCAGTATCACGGCGTTCCTCAAGATGTGGAGTGGACTTATGATGGTCGCGCTTTGTGGGTGTTGCAGTCTCGACCCATCACAACTCTGTTGCCAATCTGGACTCGTAAGATTGCGGCTGAAGTGATTCCGGGGTTGATTCGTCCGCTTACCTGGTCGATCAATCGTCCGTTGACGTGCGGCGTTTGGGGAGAAATTTTTACGATCGTGCTGGGCGATCGCGCTCAAGGACTCGATTTTAATGACACGGCAACGCTGCACTACTCTCGCGCTTATTTCAACGCATCACTGCTAGGGCAACTTTTTCGACGAATGGGGTTGCCGTCTGAGAGTTTAGAGTTTCTCACGAGAGGGGCAACATTTAGTAAGCCTCCGGTGCAGTCAACGCTTCGCAATCTGCCGGGATTGCTGCGGTTAATCGGTCATGAATGGCAGCTTGAGCAGAACTTTGGTCGGGACGATCGCCGCAGATTTTCTCCTTTTCTCAACGAGGTTGCGACGCATCCCACTTCTGAATTGTCTGTTGCTAATCTGGTAGAGCGAGTTGAGCTGATTCTTGAGTTGCTCAAAACTGCCACTTTTTATAGCATTTTGGTTCCGTTGAGTGCAGCATTGCGAAAGGCGATTTTGCGAGTTAGCGATGAACAGATTGACAATGGAGATACGCCAGAGGTGGCGGCACTGCGATCGCTGCAAGCATTAGCGATCGCAGCCCATCAAGATTTAATCAGCAATGAACAGATAACTGGGACAGATAAAAATGCTGTTAGCAGTTCAGAACTTTTTGGAATGCTAGACAGAACAGTCAACGGGCGAGAAATTCTCGATCGGTTTGACCAAATCTTAAATCGTTATGGCTATTTAAGTGAGGTCGGAACCGATATTGCGGTGCCTACTTGGAGAGAATACTCACAACCTGTTCGAGATTTATTTGCTCAGTTTTGTTTGAATCCGCCCCTTAGAGCAGAATCAGTTAAGCCACGTAAAGCTGGGTTTGTTCAGCGTCGGTTTGGTCTCAAAGGGCGAGTCACAGAAGTTTATAGTCAGCTATTAGCAGAGTTGCGATGGAGTTTTGTTGCGTTAGAAAGGGATTGGCTGCAATCGGGCATACTTTCTGAACCGGGTGATATCTTTTTTTTAGCGTTAGAAGAAGTCCGCCAAGCCTCGCATCTTGATCGCCAAATGCTTGAGCGGATTCCTCAAGTGATTGCTCAACGTCGATCGCGCCTTCAGACCGATGATCAGCTTGAGCAAGTTCCGACGATCGTCTATGGAGACGATCCACCCGCCCCGATTTTGCAAAATTGGCAATCTTCTCAGCAGTTGCAAGGCATTGGGGCCAGCCCCGGACAGGTTGAAGGACGCATTAAAGTGATGCGATCGCTGTCAGCAAATGTAACTGACCTCGATCGAGAGACCATTCTCGTGGTTCCTTATACAGATTCTGGCTGGGCACCGCTTTTGGCAAGAGTGGGAGGATTGATTGCGGAGGTTGGCGGTCGGTTGTCGCACGGGGCGATCGTCGCTCGTGAATATCGCATTCCCGCTGTGATGGATGTCAACAACGCGACTCATCTTTTGCGCGATGGGCAGTCTGTTCGCATCGATGGTCAAAGCGGAACGGTTGAAATTTTGTAGTGGTGAAGAAAAATCTAAGGATCGTAAATTACATAACGTCGGTTACTTGCAAGGTTGAAGGCACGGCAGTGCCCTACCCGTACGTAAATTTGCTTAATTTAGCGTCAGTTCGATGAGTTCTTTCGCTTCGTTTTCAGCGGCTTCTGCCCCCTAAATCCCCCAATTTTGGGGACTTTAAGCTCAGAGTTTAGGTTCAAAGTCCCCCAATTTTGGGGGATTTAGGGGGCAATCCGGATTTGCAACCGCAGCGAAAAACTTCATCGATCTCACGTTAAATCAAATTGATACAATCACTCTGGCAATTTAATTTTGATAGATCCCTAGAGGCAGAGCATAATTTGTGAGCCTTCAGAGGTTTTTGTGACCTCAATGCGCGCTTGGAACGCCTCTCGAAAATAGGGCATGTGTGTAACTGTGAGAATGCAGGAAAAGTCAGGCGCGATCGCATTAATCGCCGCAATCAAGCGATCGCAGCCTTCTTGATCCTGTGTGCCAAAGCCTTCATCAACAATCAGCATTTGCAGGGCAGTGCCCGATCGGTGTGATAGCAATCGAGCCAGCGCCAGACGAATTGCAAAATTAACCCGAAAGGCTTCTCCGCCTGAATAGGTTTCATAAGGGCGTGTGCCGTGAGCGTCGGCGATCAGAATGTCGAGGGTCTCGATCGATTTGGGATTTTGGGTGATGCCTCGCGTCGATTTGCTAGAAGATTTTGCACTGCGGGCGGTGCGTTGAGTCACAAATTGAACGTGCAGTTGATTGGCACTGAGACGAGAAAGAATTTGATTCGTTGTCGCTTCTAGCTGCGGCAGCACATTCTCAATCAAGAGTGCCTGAATGCCATTTTTGCCAAAGGCTAAGGCGAGTTCTTGATAGACTCGGCTCTGCTGACGTGCCAGGGTTAACTGGGTTCTGAGTTCTCCATCTTGAATTCTGAGCGCGTCTTGCTGCTGTTGCTGTTGCTGAAGCCGACCCAGACGGGCAAGCTGTTCATCTAGCTGTTGGCGCTGCCGTTGTAGTTCTTGTTCGATCGCCTGAATCTGAGCCGTAAAATCGGATGTTTGCTCTAAATAACTGACGAGTTCTTGAGTGTGGAGGCTCACCGTTTGCAGCTCGTTTAGCCGCGTCTGGAGGGTTTGCGCCAAGTCTTGGAGACGCTGCTGCACCTGCGGAAATTGCTGCTGTGCCTGTCGCAGTTCTTGAAACCGCAACTGCCAAGGCTGTGCCTGCCGGAGTGCGACTCTGAGCGCATTGTGTTGCGCTAAATCATAGCCAATTTCAGCAATTTGGCGATCGCTCTGCACAAATCCGGCGGCGGTGTCTGCCTGAAGCTGTTCTATTTGCTGTTCTAGCTGAGACACTTGAGCTGTTAGCTCTGGCTGATGGGCAGTCATTTGGGCCTGTCGTCGCTGTGCCTGTTTGATATCTGCAAGTTTAATTTCTGCCCACCGCCAGCGATCGACGGCTCCTCGTGCCAGGGCGTGATCTTTTTCGTCATAGCTCAGTTGTTGGAGGCTGCGATCGAGTAGGGTCAATTCTTCTTGCACATCAGTGGCATAGTCTCGATCGTGCAGTTGTTGTTCGAGTTGAGAAGCTTCTACCGTAAGTTGTTCCAGGCTTTTTTGCACATCGGCGGTAGTTTGAAGTTGTTCTTGCAGTTGTCCGCGTCGCTCTAACGCCGAGCCAAATTGCGCGAGTTGAGTGTCAAGTTCTGCATATTCTCGCCGCAAAACTTGAATTTCTCGCTCAGACACCGCTAACTGTTCTCGAATCACCCAAATTTGATCGAACACTTCTTGCCGCTGCTGCTCGTGTTTTTGTAAGACGAGATTCCAGTGGGGTTCATCGAGGGGACGATCGCAGAGCGGACAAGGCGGATAAGAAGAATTTTGCGGGTCGAGGATTGAGGGTTGCGTGAGAGTCGCAACAGATTGAGTTGCGGATGAGGACTCGGTTGAATGAATGGATTGTTCATCCGTAACTCTATCTGCTGTCAACTCACGTTCTAGTTCTGCAAGATCTTGATCTCCTAATGTGCCTTGTTTGAGCATCCGCAGTTTGTGATCTAATTCGGCGAGATGGGCTTCGTGGTCGCGCTGATGGGCTTGCAGTCG
This sequence comes from Phormidesmis priestleyi ULC007, assembly GCF_001895925.1. Taxonomy (GTDB): domain Bacteria; phylum Cyanobacteriota; class Cyanobacteriia; order Leptolyngbyales; family Leptolyngbyaceae; genus Phormidesmis_A; species Phormidesmis_A priestleyi_A. The sequence continues at coordinate 7,149 of NZ_MPPI01000001.1, forward strand.
ATCCATAAAGCTGCGCCGCTCTAGCCCTTTTTCGCGCACTTGTTCTTGATAGAGTTTGAGTTTTTCTAACGCTTCAATGCGATCAGCAACTTCGACGGCTGCGCGCTGTAGTTTGGGCTGACGCTGCTGCTGGGTCTGAAGCTGATGTGCAGAAGTTCGCAGTTCATCAAGTCTGGCGGTGAGTCGGGTTGAGGCTCGATCGAGATCGCTTTGCAGGTGTTGGCGACGCTGAAGCAGCGGAGCCACTTGCATTTGCAGTTGGTCTAGATGAGTCAGTTGCAGCCGTGCCTCTCGCAGTTGTTCAACTCCGGCTTCAACATCGGCAGCTTTGCTGAGGGTGCGCTGAATCTCTTGAAACTGTTGTTCTAACACCACGCCTTGCGCTTGCAGATTTTGTAACTGATTTTGAAGATCGTTGAGTTTCGTGGTTTGTTGCTGCTGATATTGTTGGCGTTTGGCTTGAGCAACCTGATGGGCTTGAAATTTTGTAGTAAAGCCGTCTTCCCGCATTTGCAGCGTTTGCCATTGCTGATATCCATTGGCGATCGCGCGTTCTTGTTGCAGCAATTCAATTAGCGTTTGCCGTTGGTGATCGATCTGCGTGAGTTCTTTTTGCAGGCGTTGGCAGTCTTGATTAAGATTACGTTGCTGTTGCTGTTGCCAGGTGAGTTGCTGTTTTGTGGTTTGTCGGTGTTGCTGTCTGGCTAAAAGATTCTGCAACTGCTCATTATAGGCAGTTTGCTGCTGCTGCATTTGCGCTAGTGTTGCCTCTAACTGGGCGCGTTCTAGCGCGATCGCTTCGGTTTGTTGCAACTGTTGTTGAATCGACGCTAGATTTCGTTCTAGCAGTTCTACTTGCCCTTTAAACTGACGAGATTTATCTTTGGCTTGCTCTGCTAACTCATCATAGCGCTGTAGCTTTAACAGATCAGCGAGAATTTGTTTACGATCGCCCGGACGCTTGAGCATAAACTCATCGGCGCGACCCTGCCGCAAATAAGCTGAGTTGACAAACGTATCGTAATCGAGCTTCAAATGCTCCAGAATTAAGTGCTGAGTGGCACGAATTCCTTTTTCGGTGAGCGATCGAAACGAGGGTAAGTGTGAATCTGAGTTGTGACTTGCGATCGCTCCGTGGGCAATTTGAAACTCTAGCGCTACGCCGTTTCCTCGTTGCCGAGTTCTGATCACGCGATAGGTTTGTTGATGCATGCTAAACACAAACTCAACTCGCGCTTCAGCTTCACCAACGTGAATTACATCATCTTCAGAGGCTGCCCGACTTTCGCCCCAGATCGCCCAAGCAATTGCCTCTAACAGCGACGATTTGCCAGCCCCGTTAGCTCCGCACACGCAAGCGGTGTGCAGCCCCCGAAAGTCAAGCGTGGCGGCACGATAACTCAAAAAATTCTTGAGTGTGAGTTGCTGAGGAATCATTGAGAGCGATTCGCCCGATCGAGTGAATTGAGTACAAATGCACCGAAGTACACTCGCACTTCTTGTAGTGTACGCGCTTGAAGGGTTAGTCCGTAACGGTTTTTCTAAAAACTCTTAAAAATGACGGCGCGATCGGGCTTTTCAACATACCCTATGGGTCTACTGTGTATACACAAATCGTTTATCGCTCCATTTCAGCCCCCTAAATCCCCCATTTTGGGGGACTTTGAGAAGAGAGAGTTCCAAAATTCAAAGTCCCCCCATTTTGGGGGATTTAGGGGACAATTCCCAAGAAATCCGAACTTGAAGCCATTTGTATATACACAGTAGCCCCATGAATAGGGGATTGGCGATCGAGCATCGTTGATAGCAGAAGCCTTTCACAATCTGCACCTACCTTATGCCCTTTGGATGATTTTTCCCTCATTAGGAACCTTGCTAAACTTGCCTCGGTCATTGAAACCATCGCTACTAGACTAAGACTCTAAGGACGTGCAAATGTTGAAATTCAGAAAATGGCAAACGGGGACTGTCCTGGCTCTCACATTGGGCATGACCTCTACAAGTCTGGCACCCTTTGCGATCGGCAATGCTGCCGCCGCGCCCTTGTTCCCTTCACAGCAGTATCCTTCTACTCAACCCGTCCAATCGGGTCAGGTGAGAATTCCGAGAGGCACGGTTCTGCCTGTTACCTATGACAACGACAAAATTGTGGTGGCACCTAACGAAACCAGTGCAGTCACGCTGAAGATTGCTAGAAACGTTCGCACTTCGTCTGGCGCGTTGTTGATTCCGGCTGGAAGCCAGGTAGAAGGCGAACTCAGACCTTCGCAAGGCGGCACTCAGTTTTTTGCGAAAACGCTGGTTTTGACGAATGGCGATCGCCTGTCGATCGATGCCTCTTCTAATGTGGTGACCCGCAGAGAAACCATCCAAAAAGGTGCAAGCACAGGCAGTATTTTAACGGGTGCCGCGATCGGGGCGGGTGCTGCCGCGATTATTAGTGGAATCACAGGCAACCGCCGCATTTCTGTAGGCAAGGTTTTGATCGGGAGTGGTGTGGGTGCTTTAGGTCAATTCTTGCTGAAACGTGGCAGTGCCGACGTGCTAGTGGTAAATCCTCAAACTGATTTGTCGTTGACGCTCAACAGTTCTCTAACAGTGAACGCTGTCTACTAAAGCTCTGAGGTTAATCGGTGTAGGTGCGTTATTTGTAATGCTTTTACACAGATTATTTTTGTTTAAAGTAATTTAGTGACGCGATGTGCGACTTTCCTAAAACCGCCTCAAAGCAGCCCCCACCCTAGCCCTCTCCCCAAGGAGAGGGAACCAGAGATTGATTGAAACCCATCTCCTGCGGGAGAGGGGTTTGGGGTGAGGGTTTATGGCTTTCTGCTTGAGCAATCTCGTAGACAATCTCAAATTCAGCATCGGGGCTAAGGCGCTGAATCACTTTCAAATATTCTTCGGCGTGGGTGCGGCGACGAAATCGATCGATAAATTGACGCTGAAAATTAGGCAGGCGACGATAATCACCCAGGGACTGAGCGAGTTTTGGTAACTCATATTTTAGATGCCACGAAAAACAGTTGAACTTTCTAACAATAAAAAACCCCTGGTTTGGGGTCAATAGATAAGGATGAGAGTTTCCAGTAAAAAGTCAGAAAATAATTCAATAATAAATTTTATGAATCTTCCAACTGTTGCAAAACGGCTTGAAAGATCTCGCGTTGACTCTTTCCGCCTTCTTCCAGCATTCGCTTAATCGTCATGGCATAGCCCAGCGTGTTTTCGTATTGGTCTGGCATTCCAGGAAAATCGACCCCTGAACCCCAACGTTCGATCGTGTCTTCCTCCAAACCAATGACGCGGGAAAGCAGTTTTACGCATTGCGTGCGGTAGCCTCTGGCTTTCTCGTCTTCTTCACTAACGTTGAACCACAAGCGGCAAAATTGTCTCGGCTTCATCTTGTTCGGCAAATCATGCGGACTAAACGATGATCTACCTTTACCCTTTAACCTCAAGATTGGATACCTGTTTAAGCGGAAGGATTGGGGTTAATGTATCACGAATCCTAGGATAGAAGGCTGGAAACTTTCCATCAAACACTGGAAAGTTTTTCAGTTCGCGTTATCGTAATATCAGTTGAAAGATGAGAGAGGCAAGCACTATGTTTCAAGCTTCGCCAAAATTTATGAGTTTTGAGGAGTTTGTAGAGTGGTATCCCGATCGAGCAGGGCGCTACGAACTCTATAGAGGAGCGATCGCTGAAATGCTGCCAACAGGTGATCACGAAGAAGTAACCGCATTTACTACAGGTGAATTGTTTCTGGAAGTTCGACGGCTGCAATTGCCTTATATCATTCCCAGAACTTACCTGGTTAAGCCTCCCGGCGAAGACAGTGGCTACCAACCAGACATTCTTGTTTTAGACCGAGGGGCACTTCAGGATGAACCCCGCTGGAAGAAATCATCGACGATCGAGCATGGCAAATCGATCAAACTAGTCGTAGAAGTGGTGAGTACCAATTGGAACACCGACTATGGAAACAAGGTGACAGACTACGAACGGATGAGCATTCCTGAGTATTGGATTGTCGATTTTAAAGGATTGGGTGCAAAGCGATATATTGGCTCTCCCAAACAGCCGACGATTTCGGTTTATCAGTGGATGGAAGGCGAGTATCAAGTGCAGCAATTTCGGGGAAAAGATCGGGTTATTTCTGACACCTTTCCAGAGTTGGCGCTTACCGCAGAACAAATCTTTGCGGCTGGGGTTTAGAAGAAGTTTATGTTTAGCTGCTCTTAGAGGTAAACCATCTCGTAAACGATATGACACGTCACCTATCAATCCGGCAATATGGCGCGTCAATATTTTGAGAGTGAACAAAGATCGCCGCCCCCAAGACAGCCAATCGCCGATCGAAGCTTTGAGAGTCGAACGAACCCATTTTTCTCAAGCTGAGTTTGCGGTGCATTGTGGCGTTCCCCTTCGCACCTATCAGAGATGGATCTCTGGCGAAACGGAAGCGAAACTCACGCCTCGTCAGTGGAAAGCGATGATGCAAGTATTGCAGATCTCAGCCGATGAGATTCCCAATGATTTTAGTTCGCTAGGTAGCTGAGATGAGTGCGTAAAGCAGTTTGCGTGATCGTAATAGCAGTTTGCTCAACTCAACGGTTTTAGTAATGTGTTGATTAAGTGCAGTATGGTCGTTTGTCTGTACCACAGCCCGACTGCACCCTGGCAGGATGCTAGATCAACTGCGCGTAGGGCGGCGATCGTTTAGTTATCCAAAACAGAGTCTCAGTCTTCGCTCATCAAGGCTTTCCGATAACCCAACTTTTCTAGCTGGACTAGGACGACAACGCCTGTGATTTTACCTGGTTCTTGTTGGGTGCGATCACGAATCAGATCGCCGATCAGTGGGTATAGATATTTCGCGAGTCCTGGGCGTAAGGTATCGCTGTTGTTAGCACCATAAAGAATGCTACAAATGTCTTTGCAGGTATATCCCAACAACCAGGCACCACCATTACATCATCCGAAACCTGATTAAGCATATCCGCAGACACGATCACTGCGTTGCCAACTCATCTACAAAAAGTTCATCATACACGTCATTTTCCGCGCCTACCCAAGCCTGATAAGCCCCGGACGCTTCACTCGAAACCTGCTTGACTTGATGATGATCTCGCAAGGCAAGAACCAACGGCATCAACAAAACCAACTGCTCATCAGAAAGCTGTTCAATCAAATTTAGAAGGTCTTGGCGAAGCTGCATAATGACCTTACCTTGACATATATCTTCTCTATTCTATTGTCGCAATACAGAAGGGAATTAGAACAGGAATTGAAACTGCTGTTTTGTTGGAAGGGCGATCGCTCCCAAATCTAACAAACGCCTGCGATCGCCTATGTTAGAAGCGATCGAATCTCTCTCCATTGACGATCAAGCCGCGCTGCTCGAAATCATCCAACGCCGACTGATTGAACACCGCCGTGCAGAAATCGCCAATAACATTGCTCAAACGAAAGCCGCTCATCAAGCAGGCACCGTATTTCGAGGAACTGTGGAGGATGCGATCGCAGAGTTAAATCGTTGAAAACTATCACAAGAGGTAACAGTTATAAGCTACAAAAAACAGTATCGTGCGTTACTTATCTTCAAGAAATATGCTGCGAGATGTTATATTTTCGCGCTCTTAATACCTGATGGTTAGTCTGGAGGTGAATTTAAGCTAGACCGATCGCGGTAAGGAAACCCTTTATATGACCCGTCATGGAGCCATGCCTTTAGGAGGAGAGAACCCTCCTCGCTCTATCTACCACGACCAAGGAAAGTTTGGACGACTATTCCCAACGCTACCGCCCTTTGCAGGAGACAACCCCACCTTGCGAGCAGCCCTCAAAGAGATTGGTAAACAAGGCGGCATCATGGATGCCAAAGATGATATCAATGACCCCGTTGGACTAATTACCAAACCCGAAAAAAGTCTGGAAAATCCCAACAACCCAAACCTGACCGCAGGCATGACTTTTTTGGGTCAGTTTCTCGACCACGATATGACCTTCGACCCTACATCGAGTTTAGAACGTCAGCAAGACCCAGAAACGATCGCCAACTTCCGAACACCGACCTTGGCGCTAGACAACGTTTATGGGTCGGGTTCGATCGCCTCACCTCACTTATATGATCAAAACGTTGACTCTGGGCTGACCACCTTTCTGACCGAAGAAATCCCAGACTCAAGTACCGTGTCTCGCGATGGCAAACCCCGATTTGATCTACCTCGCAACAGTCAAAACGTTGCCCTGATTGGTGACCCCCGCAACGACGAAAACTTGATTGTCTCTCAACTCCACCTTGCCTTTTTGAAGTTTCACAACGCAGTCGTGGCGAGGGTCAAGCAAGAAACAGAATTGAAAAATCCGAATGAGATTTTTGCAGAGGCACAGCGCTTGGTCAGATGGCACTATCAGTGGATTATTGTGCATGAGTTTCTGCCCAAAACGGTAGGTCAAGAGATGGTCACAAACGTTTTGACCCATGGGCGGAAGTTTTATAACTGGCGCAACTTGCCCTTCATTCCTGTTGAGTTTTCGGTAGCAGCCTATCGATTTGGGCATTCGCAGGTGCGTCCCAGCTATCGCGCCAACTTTGGGGCAAAACCTGATGATAGTGAACAGTTTATTGCGCTGATCTTTGATGACGGCAGAGTCAATTCACCCGCACCCAATGATCCAGACCCCAATGACCTGCGGGGGGGTAAACGATCGAAACGCCGCTTTATTGACTGGCAAACGTTTTTTGATTTTGGAGATGGGCGATCGCGTCCTAACAAAACGATCGATACGAGGCTCTCGTCAGTGCTGTTTGATCTGCCGGGTATTCCCGGTATGGAGCCTCAGTCGCTTGCTCAGCGCAATCTGCTCCGAAATCTAGCATTTCGAGTACCTTCGGGTCAGAGCGTCGCGAAAGCAATGAATGAGAAGATTCTTGAGCCAAGCGATCTTGCTGACCTCAAGCACTTTGTTTTAGATACCCGTACGCCCCTATGGTTTTACGTGTTGCGCGAGGCAGACGTATTGGGTGACGGCAAGCGCATGGGTCCGGTAGGCGGACGCATTATTACAGAGGTGTTAATTGGTTTGCTAGAAGGAGACTCTTTGTCTTATTTGAAGCAAGATCCTGAGTGGATACCGACTCTCAGCACGACCGGAGACTTTAAGATGATTGATCTGCTTAAGTTTGCAGGAGTCGTGATCAATCTCTAGCGTTAACTTCAGCAATTTGAGCGATCGAGGGGCGTGGGCGATGCGTCCCGACTTGCCTTCAGATTGTTAGCTCTCCCGTAGCAGAGGCACAAAACCTGCTTGCCGAAAGTGTTCATCGTAGGGAAGTGCCTGTGAAATTCTTCGCTCTGGCATAATCAGAAATGAAGCACAGTCTATGAATCCCTACTCTTTATCTTGTCTCTGTGCGTAGAGAAGCAAAGCCTTATCAAATTGCTCATTGGTTTGGGAAATGATTTCAACATCTGGCTCTTGTTGAAGGCGCTCTACAACTTCGACAGCGCGTTGACGAAATCTTGAACCCATTGATGCGTAGTGATTGAGAAACTCCACTAACACCGTTTGACTTGTAACGATCGGTTGAGCCTGTATTGCTTGAGAAACTGTGAGTGCTTTAGTATGCAGTGCGTCATGAGGATTGAAAAGCGCAATCCAATATCCTGCATCAGCAAACACAGCCGTCATGAGTTTTTCGAGAGCTGATCATACAGATAATGTTTGTAATTGATGGAGGCATCACTGGGCACAGTTGTCCATTCTTCATCAGGAATCTGAGCGCCAATTTCGGCAACAATTTCCCAAATCGGTCGCTTAGTGGCGTTTTCTGAGGCGGAAGGCTTTGCATTCGCTACAGCATTGTCTTGTCCGGGCAGTGATGTTGTCATAATTTTAAGGTGTGCAAGTGCGCCTAAAATCTAGTTTAGTCTATGCAAAAAGCGGGCTGCGGAATTCTTTGATCTCGATCTTCTGCTTTGCAGTTACCGCAATCTACACGGCTTCGTCCATCTGCTCTAAAAAGATCGGTAACTGATTGTCTTCCTGGTTTTTGCGTTGGGCAGATTTAAGGACTTCCATGCTGAGAGGTACGTGCAATCGTAGACCGTTTTCGATCATGTCTTGAATGGTGACGATCGCAATCTTGTCATAGGAACATCCCATAATTTTGTGATGATAGAGTCCGCAAGTTTTGGCTTCTTGCAGCATATCTTTGGTGGGTTTTTTGAGGGTGATGAAGATGCCAAGGGCGGCTTTTTCGCGGGTCATTGTGCCCAAGAGATCGCGAATGTCACGAGAATCGACTTTGCCAGATTTGACTTGAAAGTCGTTCTTGTTCGCCAAGGCTTCGGCAGATTTCATGTCTCTCGGAATGCCTGTCATTTTGACGTTAAAGACGGCTGCTTCTCCATAGCTATCTTCGAGGCGTTTGAGAATTAAACTAATGCTTTAATAAGTGATGTCGATGCCAATCCATTTACGGTTAAGTTTTTGAGCAACAGCGATCGTTATTTCTGATGCCTTACTAGGGTTGACACTAAGCGCAGAGAAGATCTTTTTAGCAGAGGTTTAGAAGGAATGATCTCAAAACATGATCTGCCACTCGTCCCAGGGTTCACCATTTGACACTATGCTTCTTTCGACACCTGTTATATATCTCTCAAGTTTTACTTTGATTTCATCAGAATAAATATTGCTGTTCCAATACCTGACAGGACCACTACCAGAACCAGCTATATCAGTCAGGTCATAATAATCAGCAAGGCTACGGTACTCTTGATTCTCCCACGCCAATTTGTGAAATAAGTAAAAGATAAAAGCGCCTATTGGTTTAAAGTGCTCCATTTGATTCTCAAAGTTGTTTGTATGTCCTATGTATGCAGTAGTGGTTTCAAGCGATCGTCCAGAATGATTTGGTGGAGTCCTTAAATTGAGGTATTGATTCGGTGTCAAAAAAGTCTTCTTTGAGGAATGCCAAGATCCAAGATCGGCCACACAGATCAAGTCAATTGTTTTTCTTGGATGATCAACCAATCTGCGATCTTCTTCAACAAGTTTATTTTCAATATTTTCAACTGGTGTTGACCTATCGCCCTTCCAATAATGGGAATGTGCCAGTAACCCATATAATATTGGAGCATTTAGCTCCTTAAAGGGAGAGCCTTTTCTGGGCGTGAAGAATGACTTTATTGCAACACAACTTTCTAAAGCTTCAGCAATATGAGCAGCCTTGAGAGTGACTTTGCATTCAAAAGCAGCAGCTACACCTGCTGCCAAATAAACCTTCTTATTGAGTAGCTTCTTGGGGTAAGACGACTTTAGTACGATTACGTCAACTTGAGGACTGGTATTACCATCCTGGTTTATGATTCTGCCTTTCGTCACAATTTGATAGGTAGGTGGTAACCAATCCCTCAATAGTTCAGCCCAGTTCTCCTCTCCTTGATCTCCAGCAGTACCAGAATCTTCGGTAGCACGTTTCTGAATACGGGCATACTCCGAGGACATCTCTTGGCTGATTTGCGACATAAAATCGAAAAGATCATGACTTTTGATTTCTTCCAAATACTTCTATCTCCCTCTATAGAAAGCTAACGTCTAAGTTCTACAAAAATCATTGCTCCTCTAATCCCCTGCCTTCAAAATCTCTTCAGCCGTCAACTGCAAACTTTGGAGAATTTCAAGCTGAGGTTGAATACGATCGTTTCCTCGAAACTCCCTCACTTCATAGCTTCCACCGAGCAGATTGCAGACAGATATCTCTTGAGTTTCAGGGTCAATGATCCAATATTCGGGGATGGCGATCGCTGCATATTGCCCTAGTTTTGCCACATAGTCGCGGTCTCGCTGCAAGTCTCCAGGGCTAACCACTTCAACAACCAATAATGGAGGAGCCATCGACAGACGAATCGTGTTGCGCCGTTTCAGTTGTTCGATATGTTGTTCACAAATGATGGTCAGATCTGGGAATCGGTTGCGCGGTTCGCCTCTAACTTCGAGTTCTAGCCCATGAGGTCTGACTCTCAGATGTCCTACCAGTGGAAGAAATTGAGCCAGTAGAAAAACTGCAATTCCGACATTAAATCCTGGCTCTGGCGGCACTTCGATTAATTCTCCGTTGAACAATTCATACACATTATCCGTCCCGTCGTCATCGTCAAGATACTCCTCAAAACTTGAGAACCGTTGCTTTGTTTGGGTCATGGCGTTAGCTTTGCTCTAAGTGATATTTGTGCTTCACTAAGTCTTGTTCTGAGTTTTCTCAGGTGCTTAACTATAGATGCTAGTACATTTACCGTTTGTTCGCGATCGACATTCTCCATCCTGCACCCTACGGTTCTTTACTCTATGGTTAGCTATTCATCGTAGCGCAAAATTCATGAGTGATTCTCCATCTCTTTAGTGATTAACAGTCGCAATCATCTAATCATTATTTTAAATTTGCTATGGCTCAAACAGTAGTGGTCAAAATTGGTACATCTAGCCTGACTCAGCCTGAGACGGGTCAACTCGCTTTATCCACAATCGCTGCCTTGGTAGAAGTTCTCAGTACCTTACGACAGCAAGGAAGTCAGGTAGTGCTGGTGTCTTCAGGAGCCATTGGAGTGGGGTGCGCGAGACTGGGAATGACCGATCGCCCTAAATCGATCGCCCTTAAACAAGCTGTTGCCGCCGTTGGGCAAGGTCGCCTGATGCGAATCTACGATGACTTTTTTACGGCAATGCAGCAGCCGATCGCGCAAGTGTTGCTGACTCGTGGCGACTTGATTGAGCGGAGTCGCTATGTGAATGTCTACCGCACCTTTCAAGAGCTGTTGCAACTGGGAGTCGTTCCGATCGTCAATGAAAACGATACGGTTGCGGTGGATGAACTCAAATTTGGCGATAACGACACGCTATCAGCGCTAGTTGCCAGTTTGGTCGATGCAGATTGGTTATTTTTGCTCACCGATGTCGATCGCCTCTATTCCGACGATCCGCGCAGCAACCCTGATGCTCAACCGATCTCGCGGGTTCAAAGTATCAAGCAACTCGCAGAGCTTCAGGTGCAGACGGGCAGTGCGGGTTCTCGCTGGGGCACAGGTGGCATGGTGACAAAGATTGCGGCTGCCCAAATTGCGACGGGTGCCGGGGTGAGAACCGTGATCACTCAAGGACGATCGCCGATGAATCTCTTAAAGATTTTGGCAGGAGAAGCGATCGGCACTCAATTTGAACCGCAACCTCGCCCCTTTAATGCTCGTCAACGCTGGATCGCTCACGGCTTAGTCTCGACTGGAAAGCTAATTTTAGATGATGGAGCCGTCGAAGCAATTTCCAACGCCGGAAAATCTCTACTCGCTGCCGGAATTCTGCAAGTTGAAGGCGAGTTTGAGAGTCATGACGCGGTGACTTTATGCGATCGCTCTGGTCTTGAAATCGCTAAAGGGCTAGTGAACTACAGCCGCGAAGAGTTGCAGAAGATTCAAGGACACCAATCTGAAGAGATCCCCATAATCTTGGGTTATGAGGGTGCAGAGACGATCGTGCATCGCGACAATTTGGTGTTGAGCCACTAATCAGATTTGGGTGCAAAATTTGGTTGGTCAGTTAAAATCCATAGCTTGATAAGCTGATGGGGATGAGGAACGTGAGCCATTTAACGATGAAAACAGACCGCCAATTTTCGGTCATGGGGTTGCCCATACACTTGCGAGACGATTATTCTGGCTGGTTACTCGATCGCCTCGATCAGCGTTTGGGCTGTCATGTCGTCACTCTCAACGCCGAAATGACCATGCAAGCCGAGCAAAATTTTGCCCTGGCAGACATCATTCATCGCGCTGACTTGGTGATTCCTGATGGGGCAGGCATTGTGTTTTATCTGCGGCTCTATGGCAAGCGAGTTGCCCGATGCCCTGGCATTGAGTTGGCAGAGTCGATTCTCAGAAAAGCGGCTCAGTTTAACCTTCGTTCAGAATCTCTAGGTTCAAAGCAAACTTCTACGATCGAGTCCTCTTCAAACCCGGCTCTCTCAGTTTTCTTTTTTGGAGGTGCCCCAGACGTGGCTCAAATCGCCGCTGACCAGTGGCAAAAACAGTTATCGGGGTTGACGATCGCGGGCGTGCAAAACGGCTATCTTTCTGCTCAAGAAGAACCTGCTTTTCTCAAGACTCTACAAACGCTACAGCCGCAGATTATTTTTGTGGGCTTGGGCGTTCCTCGTCAAGAATTGTGGATCGCGGCGCACCGTCACCTCTGCCCCCAATCGCTGTGGATGGGGGTGGGCGGCAGCTTTGACATTTGGGCAGGTACCAAAACTCGCGCTCCCGGCTGGCTGAGAGATAACCATTTAGAGTGGGTTTATCGCCTCTATCAAGAACCCTGGCGCTGGCGAAGAATGCTGGCACTGCCACAGTTTGCCTGGCGATCGATCCTCTATCGGTTCACGAAACGCAACCCGGTCAGCACGAGACTTTGAAGTTTAGATTCGGGTCTTCGTGTTCTAATAGATTGAATTTCCATCGTCACGTCTCATGCCGCAAGTTCTCACCGATTCTTCTGGAAACGCGCAACGCGATCGCCGATCGTCGAGCCAGCCTCCTAATCAAGACAGCATCATTCAGCTTAAGGGTGTTAGCAAAACTTATCGCAATGGCAGTCAAGCGCTGATCGATGTCAGCTTAGAGGTCAAGCGGGGTGATTTCTTGTTTGTCACGGGCCCGTCGGGTTCTGGCAAATCTACCTTTCTCAAACTGCTTTATGGCGAGGAGTGTGCCTCTGAGGGCGAAGTCAGGGTAGACAATGATTTTCCGGCAACGCTGCGGGGCGATCGGCTCTCATTATTACGTCGTCGGATCGGCATTGTCTTTCAAGATTACAAGCTGATTTCCAGGCGTACAGTGACTGAGAATGTGTCGTTTGTGCTGTGGGCACAGGGCTATACGCGCAAAGAAATTAATCGACGCTTGCCCCCCGCACTCAAAATGGTGGGATTGCAGCACAAAGCAGAGTGCTTCCCAGAAGAGCTATCGGGCGGTGAGCAGCAGCGAGTTAGCATTGCTCGTGCGATCGTGGGCACTCCTCCCTTACTCTTGGCTGACGAGCCAACCGGAAACCTCGACCCAGACAATTCTTGGCAGGTGATCAAGATTCTTAAAAAACTGAATCAGATCGGCATTACGGTGATTGTGACGACTCACGATGAGAGTTTGATTCGTCTGTCCAATCATCCAGTTGTGCAGATTAAAAACGGGCGGCTATCGTCTGTGAATTATTAAATAATTTCCATTCGATCAAAAATTTGATCGAGTTGCGATAGCGTCACTAAGCCATATTGCCAAAGCACCATTGGCAATGCGGTCGTGTTTTGCTCAGACTGACGCGCAGCAAGCTCGATCGCTGCCGCCGGAAGTGCCAGTTCTTCTCTCAAAAATCGAATTAAGTCAAGCCTTCTCTTGAGTTCCATGAATTTTGCTATCCCTGATTAAAATTATATTAGATTGGTATTAAATTATGTAAAATTCTCTCATAATCTCCCAGGATGGAAATCTGTCTGAAGAGATAGGTCAAAAACTGTTGGATTCAATCAATTTAGATCCGATCGCGCTATTCAAAACAAGTCTTATGATTCGAGTGCTGCTTGTAGAAGACCAAGAAATTGTGAGGCGGGGTCTGAAGACGCTGCTAGAAACAAAGCCCGATCTCCAAGTGATTGGTGAAGCAGATAATGGTCACAGCGCGATTCGCTTTCTAGCCGACTGCCAAGCCAACGATCAACTTGAAGCGCCAGAAATAACTCCATTTCCCGATGTCGTGTTGATGGATATCCGCATGCCGGGGATGAATGGCGTAGAAGCAACCCGGCTAATTTGTCAGCAGTTTCCAGACCTCAAGGTTTTGGTTTTGACCACATTTAACGATACAGAATACGTTTCTGAGGCGCTGCGCTTTGGGGCCAAGGGATATTTGCTCAAAGACACTCCCGCCGATGAACTGGCTAAAGCGATCCGATCGGTTCACCAAGGCTATACCCAATTTGGGCCGGGAATCGTCGAAAAAGTGATTGCTAAAAAAGTGATGGCTGAACCGCCACCCACAAAGCCAGACTCACCGCAACCATTACCTCCCGGCTTGGCGGAACTGACCGATAGAGAGCGAGACGTGTTGCGATTGATTGCCGGGGGCGCAAATAACCGAGAAATCTCCCAAGCGCTCCACCTGTCTGAAGGAACGGTGAGAAATCACATTACACACATTCTTACCCGACTGAACTTGCGTGATCGCACCCAGGCCGCGATCGTGGCAAATTCCTGTCGCCCCTGGTTAGAAGGAAGAGACGAAAAATGAGAGATTGCATAACTTCATCAAGACGCACGTCTAAAAGGAGGTAGTCACTAGCGAGAGAATACACGATGACTAATCCAGTCCCACTCCATGACAAATCTCCTATCTCAGCCGTGACATCTATTCGATGTGAGCAACCCTTTAAACCCGGTAAATTGAGCCTGTAAATCTGGGGGCACTTAACTCCCATCAGGCTTAAATTCATGACCAAAATGGAAGAATTCAAGCTGATTTGCGGACGCACCCAAGCAAGTCTCCACACCGAATTCGCATGAGCAATCAAGTCTTTGAACCCAATCTGTTTGTCTTCCACAATGGCGAAACTCAGATTCAATACTCGATCGGTCGTCAATCAGGTGTTTCAGAACTCGATTATCAAACCGCGCTACTCGATCGTAGTAACCATTTTAGCGGTGACGAAATTAGCATCATTGCCATCGCGATCGGCAGACTGATCACCGTCACACTAGCGTCTGATCTCGCTCAACAAAGTGAGAAAATATTGACCTTGCTGTTACCCATTGTTTATCTACCTGTCGGTGTAATGGAGTATTCCATTCAGGCTGAGGTGATTCTGACGACTCGACGACTGCCGCAGCCGAGGGGTTGGCGGCGAGTTGAAGGACAAGTTGAAACCTATCAGACGCGATCGCTCAGTGGCATCGCGCGGCTAGTCGAATTTTGACTCATCCGCTTCTAGAGAAATCATCAACGTCATGCCTTTGTCCATTGCTCTGTTTATTGACTGACTTAACCACCCCTCGATCATTCATCTCACCCTTAAGAGGTCGCCCCCGATGAAACCTGATCAATCCCCTCCAATTCGCCTGTTGATTGTTGATGACCAAAGCCTGATTCGGCAGGGACTCAAAGCAATGCTAGAGATAGAGCCTGATTTGCAGGTGGTCGGCGATGCTGAAAATGGCAAAGTTGCGCTAGAACTGGTTGCCACTCTCCAGCCTGATGTCGTGCTGATGGATATTCGGATGCCCGAAATGGATGGCCGAACCGCAACAAAGCTAATTACTCAAAACTTTCCTAATGTCAAAGTTCTCGTCTTAAGCACGTTTGATGATGATTCTTATATTGCTGGAGCAATGAGGGCAGGGGCAAAAGGCTATTTGCTCAAAGATATGCCTTCGCGTGAGTTGGCAAATGCGATTCGCTTTGGGCATTATGGCTATACTCAATTTGGCCCAGGGTTATTTGATAAATTGTTGGCGACAGACGGGGTTTCGACTTCAACAAACCAAGCATCTCCATCAAAGCCTTCAGAAATCACTGCACGAGAACACGAAGTTCTACGGTTAATTGGGGTCGGGGCGACAAACCGCGAAATTGCCCAACGGCTTTACATCACAGAAGGAACTGTGAAAACCCATGTAACCAGCATTCTCAGTCGCCTCAATCTCCGAAATCGATCGCAACTTGCCATCTATGCCAATGCGGTTCCCAACGAGAAAAACAGCCTGTCAGGAAGATTAGGCAACCAATGGGAGGACGATCGAGCACTCTTAAACGATTCGTAGACTTGGATCTCGTCCATTAATCGTAAGGCCATGGCACTGCTGTGCCCATTGACACTGCCAGTAACCGATCCTATTTAATCCACGATCGTTAAGAACGTGGATTTATTAAGGTGCAACTTCTCGGACTCAACTAGCGCGTCTATCAGTTCGTTGATGGCTGCGTTTGAGTCGGCTTGTGCTCCCTAAATCTCCCATTCTGGGGGACTTTGAAACCGGGAATCTTGGCTCAAAGTTCCCTAATTTTGGGGGATTTAGGGGGCGAAAATCTCAGCCATGACGAATCAAGAGTTTGATCATAAGATTGACAGGTTATTTAATCCACGATCGTTAGGATATATTCCTAGAAGACAATCTCCTGCATGATTCAAAAATACATGTCAGCACCTGTGAAACAAATCCTTAAACACTCTGCGTTTTATCTGGCTCTATTAACTGCAAGCAGCAGTGTAGGATGTTCTGCAATTAGAGGCTCAAGTCAGCCCCAAGAACCCATTCTGAGCCAGACGGCTCCTGTGGCACCGACTCAACCTAATCAATTGACTCCAATTCGATCGAGCGACAATCCCGATTATGTGACTCAAGTTGTCAAGCAGACTGGGCCCGCCGTCGTGCGAATCAACTCGACTCGCACGGTGCAAGAAGAACTTCAAGACCCCTCGATCGAGCAATTTTTTGGCGGTCAGGCACCTCGCAAACAACAAGTGCAGCGAGGCACTGGGTCAGGCTTTATCACCAGCGCTGATGGTCGAGTCGTCACCAATGCCCATGTGGTCGAAGGAGCCGACAGTGTGGTCGTAGTGCTTACCGATGGGCGACGGCTACGAGGCGAAGTAGTCGGAACCGATCGCGTGACCGACCTGGCCGTAGTTAAAATCGACGCGACGGGGCTACCCACCGCAAGATTAGGAAACTCAGACAACTTACTGCCGGGGCAAGCCGCGATCGCGATCGGCAACCCGCTCGGACTTGACAACACCGTCACTCAAGGCATTATCAGCGCGACCGGACGATCGAGCGCTGATGTCGGCGTTCCGACTGAGCGCATTAACTTTATCCAAACCGATGCTGCGATCAATCCGGGCAACTCTGGCGGGCCGTTGCTCAACTCATCGGGTGAAGTGATTGGAGTCAACACTGCGATCATTCAAGGCGCACAAGGGTTAGGGTTTGCAATCCCCATCAACACGGTGAAACGGATCGCAGAGCAGCTTGCTACAAAAGGTCGCGTTGACCATCCCTATTTGGGCGTTCAAATGGGCGAGTTAAGCCCAGAGTTACGATCGCAGATCAATCAAAGCAATGCTGGGTTTAAAGTCAATCAAGACTCTGGCGTGATCGTGATCGCAGTTGCGCCTAACTCCCCGGCGGCTCGTGCGGGGTTGCGTCCGGGTGACGTGATTCAATCGGTTAACAATGTGGCGATTCAAAGTTCTCGACAAGTGCAAGAGCAGGTCGAAGCGAGTAGTATCGGCAACCCAATGCAAATCACAGTCAAGCGGGGAAATCAGACAGAAGCGATCGCGGTCAAACCAGAGCAACTGCCTGTGCAAGAAGCCGTCGATCGTCGAGGGTGAAGACTTAGTTGATGGATATTTGTAACCAATTATGAAGTCGCTCCCGGTCAAAATTCTAAGATCAGCGTAATCGCTTGAGTCGTGCCCTGTTCTGAAGGATGGTTTAAGAATGCGAATCTTGATCGTTGACGACGATGAGTTGATGACCCATGCTCTAACAGAAATTCTGACGGGCCAAAACTATGCCGTTGAAGTGGTCACCGATGGTCAAGCTGCATGGAACCTGATTGAAACCTTTGACTATGACCTGGTGCTGCTCGATGTGATGTTGCCCAAACTGGATGGCATTAGTCTTTGTCAGCACATCCGATCGCACGGCTACCCAATGCCGATTTTGCTCTTAACCCGGCGAGATAGCAGTCACGACAAAGCGATCGGGCTAGATGCTGGAGCCGATGACTATGTGGTCAAACCCTTTCAAGAAGAAGAACTGGTTGCCCGAATTCGAGCGCTGTTAAGACGCGGCAGCAACGCTTTGCAACCCGTGCTGGAGTGGGAACACCTGCGGCTTGACCCCAGCAGTTGCGAAGTGACTTATCAAGACCAGTCTTTAGCGCTAACCCCCAAAGAGTATGCGCTGCTAGAGCTATTTTTGCGAAACAGTCGGCGAGTGTTTAGCTGCGGCATGATCCTAGAACATCTCTGGACTTATAACGATATGCCCGGAGAAGAAGCGGTGCGAACTCATATCAAAGGGTTACGGCACAAGCTCAGGGCAGCAGGCGCGGCAGGCGGTCTAGTCGAGACGGTTTATGGCATTGGCTATCGGCTGAAGCCATCAGCAGGGGTGAAGAGTCGATCGCTCTCAACTCCAGCGCCATCAGATCAGGCGGCGATGTTGGTCAAGATTGCCGGAGTCTGGGAACGGTTTCAAGGTCATGTGAGTGATCAAATCTCGGTGATTGAAAGGGCGATCGCTGCCGTTGCTCAGGGCAGCGTGGATGCAGATTTGCTGGCAGCGGCGCAATTAGAGGCACATTCACTCGCGGGGTCGCTCGGAACATTTGGGTTTCCAGAAGGGTCGAGGTTGGCAGCCCTGATTGAGAGTGCTTTGAGAGATCATGACATTTCTTCAGAGCCAGTGCAAACTTGGGTGAATTCTCTGCGGCAAGAAATTTCTCAATCACCTAGTTCAACCTTAGAGAGTGCAGAATCTACGCAACCGTTGCCTCTGGCTCAGGTTCAGCAATTAGATCAGGCAGAAACCAAGATTTTACTAGTGGACGATGACCCTAAAATCCTGGCACTGCTGCAAACCTTGCTTCAGCCGTGGGGTTTGCAGGTAAGCACGATCGCTGACCCTCGTCAATTTTGGCAAACCCTAGAAGCCGTATCGCCCGATCTATTAGTGCTTGATGTTGAAATGCCTTATCTAAACGGCATCGAACTCTGTCAAGTGATTCGCAATGACCCACACTGGAGCGAGTTGCCGATCGTGTTTCTGACGGTTCACAAAGAGACCGATATTGTCAATCAAGTGTTTAGCGCCGGGGCAGATGATTTTGTCAGCAAACCGATCGTCGGCCCTGAGTTAGTGACGCGCCTTATCAACCGTTTAGAGCGCAACAAAAGACTTCATCGTCTGGCAAAAGCAACCGAGTCTCAACTCAATGAGGCGTTAGTCAAGGCTCAACAGTTACAAACCACGATCCAATCTTTGCAAGCTAAAGCAACGCTAAAAATGGCAACTGATGATTCAGAGTTGCCTATTGCAGAATGCGAACAAATCGATCGCATAAAAGACGAATTGATTTCACTCGTCAAATTGTTGGTCGAAATGAAGGTTCGTCATTAGCACTTTGTCAAAGATAGATTGAGACACGATCGCCTAACTCTTAAAGTCGAGATAACTGAACGCTTACCCTCGCTTAACCAGGCTCCCTAAAGAATTCAAGTATCCTATCGAAGGGTGCGTGTGTTTTGTGTCTAAAAAGTAACTGCCAGGATATGTCTAACTTATTTGAAACGATCGCGAAAGGTGGACTGACGATGATTCCCCTGGTGGGGATGTCGATCGCCACGATCGCCTGTGGTCTAGAAAGATCCTGGTTTTGGTTTCAACTAATGAGCCAAGAAGAACGCATTGTGCACGACGTGATAGAAGCGGCTCGATTTGATTTATCTAGAGCCGCTGAGATTGCTAGCCAAGCTCAAGAGTTAGCGATCGGTCGATTTTTATTGGCTCCGCTCAAACTCAAGCAGCCGACTCCTGAAACGTTTCGGTTAGCAATGGAAGCGGCTGCCGATCGGGAATTTATTCAAATGCGAAAGGGCGACAAACTTTTAGAATCGGTGGTTGGGCTGGCACCTCTTTTAGGGCTATTGGGAACCGTCACCGGATTAATTGCCACCTTTGCAAGCTTAAAAATTGGCGGCGGTGGAACTTCTGCTGACACCACCAAAGCCGCCGCAGGAATTGGTGAAGCGCTGATCACTACTGCATCTGGGATGGTTGTCGCAATTATCTCTCTAGCCATTTTTCGAGTCATGGTGACTCTACAATCTCGTCAGGTTGACTATTTTGGCAGAGTCGGCAGCGATCTGGAACTAATCTACCGTGAGATTTGGTATGAACCGACGTTTCATCACAATCACCATCAGTCTGATGATGACTATTCAAATGCAAGCAAGGTGCAGTTAATTGACAGCTAAAGAATGGTTTCTAAAAGGCTGCTGACTCTCAGTCAAAATTGCTTCAACAACCCCAAAGTCTACATAAGCTGAAATTAACAACGGTATGAGTGATGCGGTTTAAATCACAGCAAAAGCAATCAGAAATGCCAGAAGTCAACCTGGTGCCGATGATGGATGTGTTAATGACTATCTTGACATTCTTTATCATCATTGCGATGACATTAACTACGCAGCAAACCGTTAACGTCACACTACCTAGCACGAGTGCTGGCGCGATCGAGACCAAGGAACCCGACCCGCTAATCGTCGGACTCAATCTGCAAAATCAAATCATTCTGGCAGAAAAGCCAGTTTCCTCTGACGAATTGGGTCAAAAGGTTCAATCCTACCTGACTCAAAACCCCAAAGGAGTCGTAATTCTCAAAGCTGACAGCAAAATCCCTTACGAGCAAGTCGTTAAGCTGCTGGGCACCCTGCGCGACATGGGCGGCGATCGCGTATCGTTGGCGATCGAAGGCAACTAGTAGGGGCATGGCACCGCCGTGCCCATTGACTTACAAATAACCGACATTATTTAATTCACGAGCCTAACCGCTTATTCACTTTGAGCCGTCTGTGTCGGAAACGCTCCTGGCTGCACCGCAACCGTAGTCGCTCGCCCGTTGCGATTAACTTCTACTTGCAGTGATCCCCCTACAGAACTGGCTTCTACCGCGTTCTGAACCTGATCGGCTGTCTCCACCGCCTGACCATTGATCTTTTTGATCACGTCTCCTGCGCGCAGCCCAGCCCTCGCCGCCGGAGAATTTTGCATCACACTATAGATCAAGATCCCGCGATCGTCTTGCACCGAGAGATTGGCTTCCCGATCGCTGTTAATCTGTTTTTTCAGTTCAGGAGTCAGCGTCGTCATCCGAATTCCCAAATAGGGATGATTCACTTTTCCGGTTGCAATCAACTGCTGCGAAATCTTTTGCGCCGTATTGATCGGAATCGCAAACCCTAACCCTTGAGCGCCTCCCCCAATAATGGCAGTGTTCATCCCAATCACTTCACCGCGCTGATTTAATAAGGGGCCGCCTGAATTGCCAGGGTTAATCGCGGCATCGGTTTGAATAAAGCTAACTCGCTTGTCAGGAACGCGCACCTCAGCACTGGTGCGACCCGTCGCGCTAATAATTCCGGCAGTTACGGTGTTGTCTAACCCTAGCGGATTGCCGATCGCGATCGCCCACTCACCCGGACGCAACTGATCTGAGTTTCCGATCGTCACAACTGGCAGATTATTGGCCTGAATTTTGACTACCGCCACATCAGTTACAGGGTCTTGGCCCAACACCTTGCCTTGAAACTCTCGCCCATCTTTGAGTTTTACAGAAACCGTGTCTGCGCCATTCACAACATGGGAGTTGGTTAAGATTAATCCTTCCCCATTAATAATGAAGCCCGACCCGGTGCCTCGTTCAACCCTGGTAGACGGAGCATCGGGCAACTCTGAGCCGAAAAATTGTCGGAAAAAAGGATCGTTAAAAATTGGAGGAATCTGAGTTCTGACCGTTCGAGACGAATTGATTCGCACGACCGCAGGCCCGACTCGCTCGACTGCCGCCGCAATAAAGTTAGGATCTGTAGCAGAAAGAATAGCACCCGTGCGGCTCTGAGCCACTTGTGTCTCGGCAGCTTGAGCAATCGCAGGCTGCACCACTGGCACCGGGTTGGATGAAGATAACCAACGATCGCCGATTAAGGCCGTCCCGGCTCCGACGAGCGGCAACATCAAATAGATCGCAGGCTGCTTCCAAGAAAATTTGCGAGGCTTAATCGTTGAATGGGGATCTGAATCGTGGGGCGTTTTCATTGAGTCTCAACTCTCCTTGACAGTAACCATAGCTTTAGTAGCTCGAACCTAGACTATCTTTATGACGATCGGGTTGCGATCGCGTCACACACTCATGAATCTCACGGGCGATCGTGGATATTGACGCTCAACCCAGTCAACTTGCTCCCTGTTTTTTAAATTTGTTAAACCGTCATTGCAAGTTCATGCCTGAAACATGAGATTGACAAGCCTGCTCGATACTCTTTAACTACAGGTGAATGAATGGTAAGAGCGAGTTGATTGCCGCGATCTATCCAAAATCACCCTATCTGAATGGCAGCACTTGCAGCACTCCAAAGATAGGGCGAGGTGGGTCAGATGCAGTCTTCTCGCTCTTTTTTATATTTTATACATTTCCCAATCCGGTGAGATACATTCCGATCGACGCTAAATTTATCTTCAACTCGGCTCAATCAACACTCAGACAAAGCGCTTGGTTTCCATCAACTAAATCTTATTACTTGAATTTTCTTGGCTGCATTACAATCACAAAGATCAAATTGCTAATTTATCAATAGAGCGGTTTTGAAGGAAGGCAACCTCAAGCGCAGCATCAATAGACAAACACACAATTTAGTAGGTTTTTCTACAAGCCTCTGATTTAAAAGTTGAGCGTTTGAGTGTCTTAAAATATCTCTCGATCGGCTTTGCAAGTTTCTGAAAAATCGAATGTAAAAAAATCACAGCATCAGTGTAATATAAATCAAATGGTTAATATTGACTCAGGAAATGTTTCCTAAAGCAAGTTAGCCAAGTTAAAGTCGAGCAAACTCATCTTCATTATTTCAGACTCAAGTTGATGACTAAAAAGAAAAAGATTGAGCCTCTTATCGGTGAAGCCCTCCTCAAGAAAGTCAAAGAGCTAGAGACTCTTAGCAAAGAGGAAAAAGCGCGCGAGTGTGGCTATTACACCGTGACTAAGAACGGGGTTGAGCGAGTCAACATGATGAAGTTCCTCAATGCCCTGATCGATGCAGAAGGAATTGAACTCGACGGGAAACAAAACACTAACGGGCGCGGTGGGCGCAGCGCTAGCTATCGAATCAATGTTCAATCTAACGGGAACTTGCTGATTGGTGCTGCCTACACTAAACAAATGGAACTGCACCCCGGAGATGAGTTTGAAATCTCACTAGGGCGAAAGCACATTCACCTTCGTCAAGTTGAGCGTCAAGACGAAGCTTCTTGAAGTTGACTGCTCTCTCGTTCAATAGTCTTGAACCAGATTCTCTCGGCGATTCTGGTTAACTGTACTAAGGTGAGAAGGTGACTCTTAACCTCGAAGATTGACCTCTTAATTTTTTGCTGATTCAGTCTTATGGAAAATGTTGATTGGCTAACCGTAGTGCCTGCCGGACTCGCGATCGCCATTTTTATCGGCGGCATGTTGATGATGTTTACTGGCATCTGGACTGCCCGTAACAAATAGGGCTTCAATCGATTCAGAGTTTATCGACCAGAGACTTAACCCCCTGACTTGAATCGACTTCAGGCAGATCTAAGCTAATCTGTGCCTGAGTCAAAATCGATAGATAGGGCGTGAGTGCCTCGCGAGTTAACGCCAATTCACAGGCCAACGCCACATTTCCTTGCGTCAACAAACCCAAAAGCTGATGAGGCTTTTGGCGCGAGACAACAGGCAGTTGGTGAATGCCTTGGGCAGCCATGCGATCGAGCGCCTCGTTCACAAGCTCGTCGGGGTAAGTGTAAAGGATTTCATTGGTGCAAATTTCTCCAATAGTTTTGTTCATCAGAGACTGATCAAGCAAGCACACCTTAGCTTGAGTTTGTTCAAAACGGGCGATCGTGCGGTTGATGTCTTGCAGCGTGACGATACCAACTAATTGATCATCGGCATCTACGATCAGCGCACCGTGCAGATGTTGCTCGATGAGAGAAAGCCCCGCTTGCAGCAGCGGCAATGACTGCGGCAGCATCGCAAAGTTTTGCTGCATTGCCTCACCCACCAGCATTGCGTTTAAAACTTTTTGAACTCGGTCTTGCTCCGGGTCAGACTCGATTTGCTTTAGGTTTGAGCCTCGCTCTGGGCGGTGATTGAGCCGCTCTGCCAGCCAAGCACTCAAGCCAACGGCTGCCATTAGGGGCAACACAATTCGATAGTCACGAGTCATTTCAAACAGCAGCAAAATCGAGGTCAGAGGCGCATTCACACTCGCTGCCAAAACTGCCGCCATTCCCACCATCGCATAAGCAGGAGGAGCCGCAATGCTAGAAGCAAACCAGGGCAATGCAAACGGCAAAATCTTCCCATAAGCGGCTCCTAGCGTTGCCCCTAAAAACATGGCTGGGGCAAAGACTCCGCCGACTAAACCGCTCCCTAAACTCACCGCCGTGACTAATAGCTTGACGACCAGCAATGTGAGCAGCAGCCCTAGTGAGAATTCGACATCTCGCAGCATCGCCTCGACGGTTTCGTAGCCGACTCCTAAAATTTGGGGCAGTTGCAGCGCGACCAGTCCGACACACAGCCCGCCGATCATCGGCTGAATCTCTCGCGGCAGGTTGCCAAACCAGGCAAATCCCGGAATTTGTCCTTTAAAGCAGTCTTGCGCCCATTTTAGAGATTGGGTGTAGGCGATCGAGACCAAACTTGCAAACAGTCCTAACCCCAAATAGAGCGGCAACTCTAACGGGCTGCGAACTTCGTAGGCAGGGAGATTAAAAGCAGGTTGAGATCCTAAACCAATCTGGGCGACCAAAGCAGACACCACGGCTGCTAAGAGGACAACACTTGCCGCAGAAGTCGCAAATGTTGTGCCCAAAACGACTTCTAGGGCAAAAAAGACACCCGCGATCGGAGCATTAAATCCTGCTGCCAGTCCTGCCGCGGCCCCAGCTCCCAACAGCAAGCGCTGTCGTTCTTGAGAAACGCGCAGAGCCTGTCCTAAAAGAATGCCTAGATTTGCCCCAATTTCGACGCTGGGGCCTTCGGGCCCCAACGATGCCCCCGACCCAAGCGACACGGCGGCTGCCACCATTTTAGTCACCGGGCGAATTGCGGAGACTTCTTGCCCTGCCTGAACAGCGGCGATCAGAGAAGAAATGCCAGGGCCAAAATCTTTCCAGCACCAGCGCATCAGTCCAACCACAATGCCGCCCAACGTGGGGACGCACGCCAACGTCCACGCGCCTAAATGAGCGATCGTACCCATCAAATCTTCTAGCATCAAATGATGCAGAATCTCAATCAAGTAGCGAAATATCACCACGCCCATCCCGGCTCCGCCCCCAATCACGACTGCTAGAATCAGCACGATCGTCTCTGGAGAAGATTGCAGACGATTTAAAGTGTTAACAAAAGGAGGGGCAGTAGACGGTAAATTGGGTGGATCAGGCAGCAAGACTTTGAGCGGAGGGAGAGGCATCCAAGACTAATCACTAGATAGCATTAAACTTTATTTCTAACTTTCATTGTCAGTCATAGATCCCAGCTAAAACAAACAAATTTGGAATCTGTGAGGAGTGGAAAGCCAATCTTCAAAAAACGTGGGTAAACTAAGTAGGTAAGAATGCGTAATCGTAGCGAAAGCTGATCCGTGTCTTAGATTGTGGGGAGTGTCTCAAAACTAAGTCAAAATAGTTAGAGTTCTTGACCGCGAAGTTCCCCTGGTTTTAGAGTTGCCTGTTTGAGAAACTTGTCATTTTGTCTTTGACAGCAGAAGTGCCTGATGAACGCTGACACCTTTGATCGTCCCTCTTCTCCTTGCCCGGTTTGTCATCATATGAGTGGTCTGCGATCGCTCAAGATGGTCGATGGGTTGTTGACCTGCCCTTATTGTCGTGAGCGGTTAGTCGTGAGTGTCAGTGGTCATTATGTACGTGACCCATTCGCGCTAAAGCAGAGAGTGACGGGTCAGATGCTGCGTCGCCAGAGCCGTCCCCTGGCCAGAATTTTGCGAGACTCTGGAATTTCTAGACATTCATCTTTGCTGGCGATGGTAGGCAGTCTGTTTTTTTTGGGCTTCACGATCGCTGCGGTGAATGAAGTCAGTCACCAGCGTTTTCCTTTTCAAGACAAGCTAGAGCAAATCGTTAATCTGAATGAGAGTGCTGAATAGTTGCACTCATGCTCAGAACTTAATATTGATAATTGACTAGATTTTTTAAGATTTGTTGCACTCTTAACCCGAACTTTAAGAGTCTTGTGAGTGCTTACTCACTTTTATGTAAATTAGTGTAAACAAATAACTCAGGTTTTTTATCAAATTGTGTCGGTTATTTCCTGGAACGCTCTTCTAGTAGGCGTTTTCTGGTAAATATATATATGAAGATAAACTGATGTCTCTGACCAACAAGTCAAACTTCGACTTCACATTTCTTTATAAAGCCGCAGTTTAGATTGAGAACCGTCTCAAGATCGTCGTAGATTTAGGTCTCAGTTCTGGGAGTAATTGTGGTTGCTCATCCAGGCTTTGCCATCTTCACCGATTTACTCGAAGAGAACACGCATCGCAAGGAGTCTGACCCGCATGTTCACTCACGTCAAGCCCACCATTAGACACATTTCGCCCGACAATCTTCAAGGTCGGTCACTCGTAAAGGTGGTATATGTCGTGCTAGAGCCGCAATATCAAAGCGCTCTGTCTGCCGCCGTTCGATCGATTAATAAAGCTCATCCCAATGTGGCGATCGAGATCAGTGGTTATCTGATTGAAGAACTGCGTGACACCGAAAACTACGAGAACTTCAAAAAAGATGTTTCTGAAGCCAATATTTTTATCGCCTCGCTGATTTTCTTAGAAGATCTCGCAGACAAATTGGTGGCTGCGGTCGAGCCTCATCGCGATCACTTGGATGTCGCCGTGGTTTTCCCCTCAATGCCGCAGGTGATGCGCCTCAATAAAATGGGCAGCTTCTCGATGGCGCAGTTGGGGCAGTCGAAAAGCGCGATCGCTCAGTTTATGAAAAAGCGCAAAGAAAAGTCTGGCGCTGGTTTTCAAGATGGGATGCTGAAGCTGCTGCAAACCTTGCCCAAAGTGCTGAAATATTTGCCGATGGATAAGGCGCAAGATGCGCGCAACTTTATGTTGAGCTTTCAATATTGGCTCGGCGGTTCTCAGGAAAACTTAGAGAACTTCCTGTTGATGCTCACCGATCGCTATGTGTTTAAGGGCATCAAAACCACTGGCGACTTGGTGTATCAAGATCCCGTCACCTACCCAGATATGGGCATCTGGCATCCGCTTGCGCCCGCGATGTATGAAGATGTCAAAGAATATCTCAACTGGTTCAACTCGCGCAAAGATATTTCTTCAGACTTAAAAGATCCGCTTGCCCCGTGTATTGGCTTAGTGCTGCAACGAACGCACTTAGTCACCGGAGATGACGCGCACTATGTCTCGATGGTGCAGGAGTTGGAGTCGATGGGCGCACGGGTGATTCCGGTGTTTGCAGGCGGTTTAGATTTCTCGAAGCCTGTAGAGGCGTTTTTCTACGATCCGATTAGAGGAGATTCATCGATCGTCGATGTCGTCATCTCGCTAACAGGTTTTGCCTTGGTCGGCGGCCCGGCGAGACAGGATCACCCCAAAGCGATCGAAGCCCTGACTCGGTTGAACCGTCCCTATATGGTGGCGCTGCCGCTGGTCTTCCAAACGACCGAAGAATGGCAGGATAGTGACCTGGGATTACACCCGATTCAAGTCGCGTTGCAGATTGCGCTACCTGAGTTAGATGGTGCGATCGAGCCGATTATTTTGTCAGGTCGAGATGGCAATACGGGGAAAGCGATCGCCCTCCAAGATCGCGTCGAAGCGATTTCGCAACGGGCAATGAAGTGGGCAAGTCTGCGCCGCAAACCCAAGCTAAATAAGCGAGTCGCGATCACCGTTTTCAGCTTTCCGCCCGATAAAGGCAATGTCGGAACAGCCGCTTATTTAGATGTGTTTGGCTCCATTTATAAAGTGATGGAATCGCTGAAGCACAATGGCTATGATGTGCCAGAGCTACCCGAATCGGCAGAAGCGCTGATGCTAGAAGTGCTGCATGATGCCAGAGCGCAATATAACAGCCCCGAACTCAACATCGCCTATAAGATGTCGGTGCCTGAATATGAAGAACTCACCCCTTATCACGAGAAGCTGATTCCATCTTGGGGTGCGGCTCCTGGACATCTCAACACCGACGGTCAGAACCTTCTGATTTACGGCAAAGAGTTTGGAAATGTGTTTATCGGAGTGCAGCCAACTTTCGGGTATGAAGGCGATCCGATGCGGTTGTTGTTCTCTCGATCGGCAAGTCCTCATCACGGGTTCGCCGCTTACTATACCTATCTAGAGCAAATCTGGAAAGCCGATGCGGTGCTGCACTTTGGCACTCACGGATCGCTAGAGTTTATGCCCGGTAAACAGATTGGGATGTCAGGCGATTGTTTCCCGGATAGTTTGATTGGCACGATTCCCAATCTCTATTACTACGCGGCAAACAATCCGTCTGAGGCGACGATCGCGAAACGTCGTTCTTATGCGGAAACCATCAGCTACTTAACGCCTCCGGCTGAGAATGCTGGACTGTATAAGGGTTTGAAGGAACTCGGTGATCTGGTTGCGTCTTACCAAACGCTGAAAGATACGGGGCGCGGCGCTCAGATTGTGGATACGATCGTCGATCAGTGCCGGATCGTAAATCTGGATAAAGACATCACATTACCGGAAGTCAGCGCGAAGGAACTCACACCAGAAGAACGAGATAGTGTGATTGGGAAGGTCTACATCAAACTGATGGAGATCGAATCGCGTCTGTTGCCATGTGGGTTACATGTGATTGGGAAGCCTCCCAGCGCTGAAGAAGCCATTGCAACTTTAGTCAACATTGCGAGTTTAGATCGTCCTGAAGATGATGTTGTGAGTCTGACTCGCATCATTGCTGATAGCGTTGGACGTGACATGGACGACGTGTATCAGGGCAGCGATCGTGGCGTTCTCGCTGACGTTCAACTGCTGCAAGATATCACGTTAGCGACTCGTGAAGCCGTGGCTGCAATGGTCAAGGCTCAAACCGATGCTGATGGTCGCGTCTCGAAGGTGACGAAGCTCAATTTCTTCAACATGGGCAAGAAGGAACCTTGGATTGAAGCCTTGCATGAAGCGGGCTATACCAAGGTGAATGTTGAGCAAATCAAGCCCCTGTTTGAGTACCTGGAATTTTGCTTAAAGCAAGTCATTGCCGATAACGAATTAGGGGCATTGCTCACCGCGCTGGAAGGTGAATATATTCTTCCCGGCCCCGGTGGCGACCCGATTCGGAATCCTGATGTGTTGCCGACGGGTAAGAACATCCACGCTCTTGATCCGCAGTCCATTCCGACGGCGGCGGCGGTAAAATCTGCGAAAGTGGTCGTCGATCGGCTCTTATCGCGTCAATGTTCTGAAAATGACGGTCAATATCCTGAAACGATCGCGTGTGTTTTGTGGGGCACTGACAACATCAAAACCTACGGCGAGTCGCTGGCGCAGATTCTCTGGATGGTGGGTGTACGTCCGATTCCCGACTCGCTGGGACGCATTAACAAGGTCGAACTAATTCCCCTTGAAGAATTGGGTCGCCCTCGCATTGATGTGGTGGTTAACTGTTCGGGCGTGTTTCGCGACTTGTTTATTAACCAGATGAACTTGCTCGATCGGGCGGTCAAAATGGCAGCCGAAGCCGATGAACCTGCGGAAATGAACTTCATTCGCAAACACGCGCTCAAGCAGTCTGAAGACATGGGCATCAATCTGCGTCAGGCAGCAACTCGTGTTTTCTCAAATGCTTCCGGTTCTTATTCGTCGAATATTAATTTGGCAGTTGAGAACAGCACTTGGGAGAACGAATCGGAACTTCAGGATATGTATTTGTCTCGCAAATCGTTTGCGTTTTCGTCAGACAATCCGGGTGAAATGGGGCAAGACCGCAAGATTTTTGAGGCGGCTCTCAAAACGGCAGATGTCACGTTTCAAAACCTCGATTCGTCTGAGATTTCGCTGACGGATGTGTCACACTACTACGATTCTGACCCGACAAAAATCGTGTCTCGACTGCGGGATGATGGCAAAAAGCCTGTTTCTTTCATCGCCGACACGACGACCGCAAACGCCCAAGTGCGAACGCTTTCAGAAACAGTCCGACTCGATGCACGGACAAAACTGCTCAACCCCAAATGGTATGAGGGAATGTTGAGTCACGGCTATGAAGGAGTGCGGGAACTGTCGAAGCGATTGGTCAACACAATGGGTTGGTCAGCCACAGCCGGGGCGGTTGACAATTGGATCTATGAAGACGCGAATGATACGTTCATCAAAGATGATGAAATGCAAAAGCGATTGCTAGATCTCAATCCAAACTCGTTCCGTAAAATGGTGACGACATTGCTGGAAGCTAACGGTCGCGGATACTGGGAAACCAGCGAAGAGAATCTCGATAAACTTCGTGAGTTGTATCAAGAAGTGGAAGACAAGATTGAAGGCGTTGAGTAGTTCAGTCGCTCAATAATCCTTTTCTTGCGGGGTAGATAGTCACATATCTACCCCTTTTTGTTGCCTATTCAATCCACCTTGGCTGACCTAGAGAGGCACTGCTAGTCTCAGCAATTGTTTTATACAGGTTCAGCACTGTTTTCAATGTAGTGCGATCGTCTTCAGTGATTGTTTGATCAGTATCCACTATGTTATGAATTTCTTGACAATCGATGCTAGATACGTAGAGCGAAGTCAGTGAAACTAAATCGTGTTCTTGCGCTACTGTTAAATACTTGTTGGAATCAACGAAGACCGCCAAAGTTTCAGAAGTGTAAAAATCCAAGGTGCGGTAAAGACTTTTTGATGTTTTAAACAGGTGTAGCACCGCTTGGTAGGCAGCACTCCGTTGTCCTGCTTCACTTAACCGATCTTTTACAGACTCATAGAACTGATTAGTGGAGGGTTTTATATGTCTAGGTTGGTAATATTTCATTGGATTGCTAGAGTGTCTTCACCTATAAAGTACCCAGATTAGGTGCTTGCGTATTCATCTACTCATCTCAAGATTTCGACATCTGCACACAGACTTCTAAAAGGAAATAGTTCAAGGATTTTGAAGCAGTATCATCAGAGGAGAGCCGCAAAATTTTCTCCTCACACAAGCGAATGAAGCAATGGTAGAACTCAAAGCGAAATTAGTAGCTGATGCCTGGGTTCCTGCGTCGTGGGAGGACTATCTTCAGACGATCGCTGATCCCACCTACGAAAAAGCAAAAGGCTACTATTATCAAGGGCACATGAGGATTGAGATGGCCTCAGTTGGACGCGATCACGCAGATGATCACACTGTCATCATTTTGGCAGTCGGTTTATTTGGGATTGTCAAAGGAATTTCACTGCGCGGACTTGATAACTGCTCATTTCGTAAAGCAGGTGTGCAGGAATTTCAGCCTGATGTGTCTTACTATGTTGGAGAACGTGCCCAATCAGTTCCACCCGGTACAAATGTTGTGAATCTCGATTTGTATCCTGTTCCTAATCTCGTGATCGAAGTTTCTAAGACGACGCTGCTCGACGATCGCGGCAACAAACGCACCTTATACGAAGAATTAGGTGTGTCTGAATATTGGGTCGTAGATGTCGAAAAAACAGAAATTTTGGCGTTTCAGATGATCGATCGCGGCAGCAAACGCATTGATGAATCGCAAGTCTTACCCGGATTAGCGGTTGCTTCGCAGTTCCCCAAAGGGGTAATCGCTACCTTAGAAGCAGCCCTTCGGCAAAGCCGCGAAACAGACCAGTCTCAAGTCGGAGCTTGGTTAATGACACAGTTTCAGCAACCCAGCTAAAGGGCTTTTTGAAAATGGTTAAACTGGGATCGCTTGAGGTTTCACCGATCGAGCAAGTTCTTGCAGCATTGTGACCGTAGTGCCAAAATCAACACAGGCATCCGTGACGCTTTGCCCATAGGTGAGTTGACTGAGATCGGCTGGAATCGACTGATTTCCGGCAACGAGATGACTTTCAATCATCACCCCGAAGCAGTGACGAGAGCCGCTTGCCATCTGTTCTGCGATCGACTGAAGCACGATCGTTTGGCGATTGTGATCTTTGCTGCTGTTGCCGTGGCTGCAATCGACCATCACCGGAGTCGAAATGCCCTGCTTGATCAGTTGGCTAACGGCCTCTTCAAGGTCAGCCGCACCGTAGTTAGTTCCGCCTTTGCCGCCTCGCAAAATGATGTGACAGTCAGGGTTGCCCGTCGTGGCGACAATGCTTGCCAAGCCTTGAGCGTTGATTCCTAAGAAATGATGAGGATGGTTGGCGGCGAGAATCGCGTGAATAGCGGTTAACAGATTGCCATCCGTGCTGTTTTTAAAACCTACAGGCATCGACAAACCCGATGCCATTTCGCGGTGGGTTTGGCTCTCAGTAGTGCGGGCCCCGATCGCGCTCCAAGTGATCACATCGGCAATGTATTGCGGAATGATCGGATCTAATAATTCGGTGGCGCTGGGCATTCCTAAATGGGCGAGATCGATCAACAGTTTGCGAGCCGTTCGCAGCCCCGTGTTGATGTCATAGCTCTCATCCAGGTGGGGATCGTTGATTAGACCTTTCCAACCTGTAGTGGTGCGGGGTTTCTCAAAATAGACGCGCATCACAATCTCTAAGCGATCGGACAATTCATTTCGCAGGTGCATCAACTTTTGCCCATATTCATAGGCAGCATCTACGTCATGAACCGAGCAAGGCCCAACGATTACGAGTAAACGATCGTCTTGTCGGTTTAAGATTTTGCGAATGCGATCGCGGGTCGTGGCAATGAGCGCGGCGGCAGTCTCGGTTAATGGAATTTCTTCTTTTATTGCTGTTGGAGACATCAGCGTTCTGGTCTCAACAACATGCAGGTCGTAAGTCTTATGCATCAATTCAATTATCCAGCAGAAATCGGTGAGCACAATCAAGGACAGGCTGAAGGAGGAATCTTAAATCGCCTCAAACAGTATATCAGTGAGAGATCGATCGGTGGTGATCTCGATCTTCTTTTGCTAGTAGAGGATTTTTCTACCGTAGCGTTCTTAATTTTTGAAGTGATATATCTTCACGCTCTCATAAATGCAGTAGAGACGTTCCACTGAGAACGCCTCTACTGCATCGGGTGAAGTGATTAATGACCAGAAGGGGTTTTATCGGAGGACGATCGCCCAACTGCGGTTTCTCTCGATCGCTGACTGCCATCATGACCATCTAATGAGCCATCAACGGTTACAACGGTAGGAGACGGCGGGGGCGATTTGCGAAAGCGACCTTCTGCTGACTTGATGACAACATAGAGAACTGGGACGACAAATAAACTGAGAACGGTGGCGACACACATTCCCCCCACGATCGCGGTTCCTAGTGATTGTCGTGCTGCCGCTCCGGGCCCTGTGGCTAACACGAGGGGAACTGCGCCGACCACAGTTGCGATCGCGGTCATTAAGATGGGGCGCAACCGTTCTCGACAGGCTTCGGTCACCGATCGGGCGATCGTTTCCCCATGTTCTCGCTGTTGGTTGGCAAATTCCACAATCAGAATCGCGTTTTTACTTGCCATGCCGATTAGCATAATAAATCCGATTTGAGTGTAGACATCGTTGGCGGTGCCGCGTAGAAGCACGGCTGCCAGTGCGCCCAAAATTGCCAGAGGCACGGTGAGCATGATGATCAGAGGATCAATAAAGCTTTCATATTGGGCTGCCAGGGTCAGAAAGACGAAGATGATTCCCAAGGCGAAGATGAAGATTGCGGCACCGCCTGACTGAAGTTCTTCGAGTGAGAGTCCTGACCACTCGTAGCCAAAGCCTTTGGGTAGGGTTTCTTGGGCGATCGTTTGCATCGCGGTGATGGCTTGACCAGAGCTTGAGCCGGGAGCGGCGGCTCCGTTAATTTCGACCGATCGAAACAGATTGTAGTGATTGATAATTGAAGGGCCGTTGATTTGAGTAATCTTCACCAAATTACTTAGTGGAATCATTTGCCCAGTTTGTGCCCCGTTTGTGGCGGCAGTGCGGACATAGAGCCGTTTAATGTCATCAGGATTTGACCGAAATTGGCTATCGGCTTGCACATAAACTCGATAAGCGCGATCGAACTGGTTAAAGTCATTAACGTAAGTCGATCCTAAGAAGATTTGCAACGTGCTGAAAATGTCTTGCAGAGATACTTGCAGTTGGTTTGCCCGCACCCGATCGACCTCAACTGAGATTTGAGGGGTGTTGGCGTTAAAGTTAGGTCGCAGTCCGGTGAGTGCAGGACTTTGAGCCGATGGATAAGTAGTGGCTCGACCGAGAAATTTGCCGAGGGTTTCACCTAGAGCGGCAAAGCCAAACCCTGTGCGATCTTGCAGGTGAAATTCAAATCCGCCAAAGCTGCCGATCCCAGGGATGGCAGGCAGATTAAACGGCAAGACAACCGCCTCCTGAATCGATGCCATTTTGGGAAATAAGCCAGAGGGTTGGGGGAAGAATCCGCCGATGATCGCTTTTAAGGATTGGTTGGCTCCGGTTCTTTCTTCCCACGGCTTGAGGGTGGAGAAAATGAGACCGTTGTTTGGCGTTGCTCCGCTAAAGCTAAAGCCGCCGACTGCAAAGATATTTGAGATTTCTGGCTGCTGTTTGAGAATTGCCTCAGCTTTTTCTAACACGCGTTCGGTGTAGTCGAGCGACACGCCTTCAGGTGCCTGAACAACGGTGATAAACACGCCCTGATCTTCATCGGGAATGAACGCTTTGGGGACAAAATTATAGACAAAATAAGTGAGCACTAACGCGAGTGCGAAGACCGATACGATCAGTCCTTTGCGCCGAATTACACTGCCGACTGAGCGCCCGTAGCTCTCCCGTGTGTGGTCGATCGCCCAGTTAATGCGATTAAAGAACCAGTTATTAGGAGCCTGCCCTCGCCTCAGCAACAGCGCAGACAACATCGGAGTAAACGTAATTGCATTAAAAGTCGAAATCGTGATTGAGAATGCGATCGTTAATGCAAACTGTCGATAAAGCTGCCCCGTTGTGCCCGGAAAAAACGCTACGGGAACAAACACCGTCACCAACACAACCGATGTTGCAACGACCGCACTAAAAAGTGTATTCATTGAGGCGATCGCGGCTTCAATCGGTCGCAGTCCTTCGTCTTGAATACGGCGAGTAATATCTTCAACAATCACGATCGCGTCATCGACGACCAAACCCGTTGCTAAGGTTAATCCGAACAGTGTCAGGGTGTTAATCGAGAAACCGAGCAGTTTGACGAAAATAAAGGTGCCGATTAGCGCAACTGGAATTGCGATCGAGGCAATCAGCGCCGATCTCCAGTTCTGCAAAAACAAGAAGATCACGCCGATTACAAGCGCGATCGACAAGATCAGCGAGGTGATCACTTCTCTGGTTCCCGCTTCGATAAACGTGGTGGTGTCGAAAGCGATCGCGTAGCGCATCCCTGGCGGAAAGCTCCCAGAGAGCAGCCGAATCTCTTCTTTAATAGCTTTGGCAACGTCGAGGGCATTGCTGCCAAACTGCTGGTTAATGCCAATGCCAACGCCCCGGTGAGTGACGCGATCGTCAGGAGTGAATCGCAAAACCGAACCGTAATTTTCTGCGCCCAACTCAGCCCGACCCACATCTTTTAGTCTGACTAATGTTCCATTATTGACGGTTTTGATCACGAGATTGCTAAATTCTTCAGCGTCTTTGAGTCGCCCTTGA
The DNA here is from genome assembly GCF_001895925.1 of Phormidesmis priestleyi ULC007. Taxonomy (GTDB): domain Bacteria; phylum Cyanobacteriota; class Cyanobacteriia; order Leptolyngbyales; family Leptolyngbyaceae; genus Phormidesmis_A; species Phormidesmis_A priestleyi_A. Next base: position 42,805 of record NZ_MPPI01000001.1, read on the forward strand.
GCCGTGACCGCATATTGATATTGCTGTCCAGACTGAGCAGGAGGCTGTCCGATTTGTCCGGCTCCGACCTGAATATTTTGCTCTTGAAGTGCCGTGACAACTTCTTGAGGCGTGAGCGATCGACTCGCCAATCGTTCGGGGTCGAGCCAAAGCCGCATCGCATATTTGCGTTCGCCAAAAATCTGCACACCGCCCACGCCTTTAACGCGCTTCACCGCATCGGCAATATAAAGGTCGGCGTAGTTGCTGAGATAGATGTCATCGTAGAGATCTTTTCCGGCTTTTTCGTCACGATCGGAATATAGCCCGATCGCCAGCAAAAAGTTGTTGTTAGCTTTCTCAACCTGCACACCCGTTTGGGTCACAGGACCCGGTAAGCGTGACTGCACGGTTGAAACGCGGTTTTGCACATCGACGGCTGCCAGATCTTGATCGCGTCCCAGGTCAAACGTTAAATTGATATTGCTAGTTCCGGTGCTGGCACTCGTGGACTTGATGTATTTCACCCCATTAATGCCGTTCAATTCCCGCTCTAGGATGTTAGTGACGGTTGATTCCACCACTTCAGCATTTGCGCCCACATAGTTTGAGGTAACGGTGACTTGAGGCGGCGCAATGTCGGGATATTGAGCGATCGGTAAGGTCGGAATGCAGGCAATTCCCAACAGCGTGATCACGATCGAACACACGGTCGCAAACACGGGACGTTGAATAAAGAAATTAGAGATCGACAGAATCATACAGAATCGTAGGGGGTGAAGGGCGCGAGATTCTGGTCAAATACGAATTCAGATTTTACTGTGGTGCGGCTGCGATCGGGGCACAGTTTTGCAGTTGCAGAATGCCTGCTGTCACGATGCGATCGTTGGAGCTGATTCCTTCTAAGACTTCTTGATCATTGCCGACAATTTTGCCTAACTTGATGGGTTTTTGGGCGGCAACCAATTGGTCTGGCTCGATCGCAGCTCCTGGCACGGTAGGAGCCTCACATTTTGATTCTTTAAAGGGAGCGGCAACGAACAGAAAATCTCTGCCGCCGAGTCGAGAAATTGCTGAGGTCGGCACTAACACGCCCGGACTTTTTGACCAAATAACTCTGGCGCGCACAAACTGCGAGGCGCGCAAACTGCCCGGATTGTCAAAGGTAGCTTTCGCCTGCACCGATTGAGAAGTCGCATCGACATTGGGCGCAACAAACGAAATTCGCCCTGTCTGCACTTCTCGATTTTGGTCATCTAACAGCTTGACGGGTAGACCAATTTTCAGATCTGACGATCGTTCTAAGGGCACCTGAAGCAGAATTTCTAAGCGCTGATTTTGGGTGACATTCATCAACTGAGTCGTCGGACTCACGCCATCGCCCACTTTGATCGGAAGATCGCCGATCGTGCCCGTAAACGGAGCCGTCACAGTGTAGTCTCGCAGTTGGGCTTGCCCTTCAGAAATGTTTGCCTGTGATTCTTCTAGCGCCCGTTCATTTTTCGTGACGATGGTTCGAGTGCGATTGATCACCGATCGTTGGGCTTGCACATCCGCTTCGGCTTGTCGTAGGGCAGCTTGTGCCGTTCGCAATGCGTTTAATCGCTGATCCAAGATTTGTTTGCTAGAGGCTCCTTGGTTGGTTAGGTCTTGATAGCGGGCATATTCTTGCTGGTTTAACTGAACATTGGCGGCGGCGGCGGCACGTTGTGCTTCGAGCGATCGCAGCGTGTCATTTGCGTTGATCACATCTGCCTGAGCCGACGCAATATCGGCATTGGCACTTTGGGCGGCGGCAACGCGGCTGGCAACTTGGGCACGAGGCCCGGCGGCATCAATTTGCAGCAGCGGCTGACCTGCGGTGACGCGATCGCCTGCTTTGACATAAATGGCAGACACCTGTCCAGACACGCGCGGTTGCAGCGTGATTGACTGACGCGAATCTAAACTAGCCGCATAGTCAGAACTGTCTGCGATCGTGGCGGTTTTGGGGTTGGAAAGCGGGACAGGAGTCGGGGGTGTTTTCATCTGACTCGCCATCATCATCGGCAAAATGATCCGACTAAACACAAGCCAACTGACTCCGCCCAACAGTGCCATCGCAATCAGTGCCGGAATTAGAAATCGCCGCCAGCGAGGAGGACGCGGTTTTTCTGGATGACTGGAGTCGTGTAGAGGAATTGTGTCTACGATCGGAGAACGACTAATTGAATTTCGATTAATCTCTTCGCCACTCATGAGTCTCCAGCCTGGTAAATGAAAAGTTGAGCTAGGGAGCGATCGTGAGAGGAGTCTCTCACATCACTAAGTCGAATTGAAGAAACAAAAAAGTCACCCTAACATATATTGTGGTGAATAGATTACTACGGGTGCGAATCGTTAGGCTTCTTCCTTTTGACAGACTTCGAGTGAGCATTGCTGATGTAGGCGTGAATTGTTGGGTTTGGAACTCGAACGATCGAGGAACGTGGATTTATTAAGGTGCAACTTCTCGGACTCAACTAGAGTGGATATCAATTCGTGGATGGCTCCGTTTGAGTCGGCTTGTGCCCCCTAAATCCCCCATTCTGGGGGATTTAGGGGGCGAAGATCTCAGCCATGACGAATCAAGAGATTTGATGACAAGATTGACAGGTTATTTGATCCACGATCGAGCGTTAATCTCGGAACTTGCAGATGAAAATAGGAACGATCGAGCGTTAACCTCGGAACTTGGAGCTTGGAACTCAAACGATCGAGCTTTGAACTCGAAAAGCGGGTTAATTTGGTCGCTTGCCTTTTCTCTAGAGTAGGCTAGTGGTGCTTCTCTAAGTGCTTTTGGATATTGCGATGACTCTCGACCCCATTTCTACCGGAATTGCTCTAGAAATCGGCAAAATTGTTCTCAAAACAGTGTGGGAAGGGGGCGGTAAAGTCGCGGGGATGCTTGGCAGAACAGTAGACAAAGCAACCCAAAATCTAGTCTTTCAAGCCTCTCAGAAATATGTCGAGAATTATGAGAAGCGTCACGGCATTCTCAAAGTGTTGGGGATGCGGGAACCTGTGACGCTGGAGAGTGTGTATGCTGCCGTGCAGTTTTTAGACGATCGAGCCTTGCAACGATTTGAATCGGTGGAGGCGCTCGAAGAAACCTATCGACTCTCAGAAGGTCGCAGCTTTCAGGGAAAAGATTGCCCCAAGCAAGAAGGGCTAAAGGTCGCGAATGCAAAGCAATATTTGATGGTGTTGGGCGGGCCCGGAGCCGGGAAATCGACCTTTTTGCGGCGCATGGGTTTAGAAGCGCTGAAAGGAAACAAAGGAGCTTATCAGCCGGGTTATATCCCGGTGTTTGTTGACCTGAAAGTGTTTAATAAAGGGGAGATCAACATTGAGAAAACCATCGCCGAAGAGTTTCGGATCTGTGGCTTCCCGTCGCCCGAAGAATCGACGCAGAGACTTTTGCAGCAAGGCAAGCTTTTAGTCTTGCTCGATGGCTTAGATGAAGTGGCGACCGATCGCATGAATGAAGCGATCAGCCAGATTCAAAACTTTGTCGATGCTCACAAGCAAAACCGCTACATTGCATCGTGTCGAGTTGCGGCTTACCGTCATAACTTTCGGCTGTTTACCGATGTGGCGATGGCAGATTTTGATGATGCTCAGATCAAACAGTTTATTGATAACTGGTTTCGTCGAGAACCTGACATCGCTGAGGATTGCTGGAAAAAGTTAAATAGTAAAGACCACACGGCGGCTAAAGAACTGACGCAAACGCCGTTGCTGCTGACGTTGGTTTGTTTGTTGTATGAGCGATCGCGCAAGTTTCCCACGAATCGATCGACGCTGTATGAGCGGGCGCTGCGAGTGTTGCTCGAAGAATGGGCAGCCGAGAAGGGCATTCCGCAAGACGACCTCTATAAAGGGCTAGACACCAAACGCAAAGAGATGATGCTGGCAGAAATCGCCCATGATAGCTTTCAGCAAAATCGATTGTTCTCGACCCGTCGCGAAATTGCCGACCAAATTGAGCAACTGTTAAAAGAAATCTTGCCGGATGAGAAGGGCGTAGATGGATTAAAAGTGTTGCGTAGCATTGAAGTGCAGCACGGCATCTTGGTAGAACGGGCAGACGGGATTTATTCGTTTTCGCATTTGACGCTGCAAGAATATTTGACCGCGCAACACATTGATGACCAGCGACAGATTGAGAAACTGGTGACAGAACACCTGACCGATCGCCGTTGGAAGGAAGTTTTTATTTTGGTGGCGGGGCTGATGCGCGGCGGAGCCGATGAACTGCTGTTGCTGATGGAGAAAAAAGCTCAGACCTACCTCAACACCCCAAAATTAAAAGCTTTGGTCATGTGGGCTGACCAAGCAACAGCAGGATCAGCAGGAAACTATAAACCTGCGGCTAAACGGGCGGCAGCGATCTTTCTCCACCTCGACCTCGATCCCGATCGCGCCCTCGCTAACGCTTACGCCCATGCCCTTGCCCACATCCTCGACTTTCCCATCGCCCTCGCTGTCAACCTTGACCTCAACCCCGACCTCAACCATGTTCTCGTCCAGTCCCTCTCCCGCGCCCTCTCCCTCGCTTACACCTTTGAAAAAACAAAAATCTTTAAATCTGTAAACTTTGTTGTGTTGATTGCTCGACTAGAAGCTCTGAAAACTAAGATTTCCAGAAACAATCAACCTATCGAATTCTGCCGAGCCTTTCACAACAAAGTTCTGCAAACCTGGTGCAACGCCCTCAATCTAAATTTAGAATTAGTCGATTTATCTGAAGCAGAAACTGAAGCTTTAGATAACTATTTCTATGCAAGTTGGCTGATGGTGCGGTGCAGACAAGCCGCCGTGCGAGTGTCGCCTACAACTTGGGCAGACATTGAAGACCGCATGGTGACGGTGAGAGACTAAAGTTTGGGGTGTGAAGTGTAGAAGAACTCGCCCTCACCCTAGCCCTCTCCCGCAGGAGCGATCGTGCATACACGCGTTGATCAATCCGTCATTGCCGAAATTGTTTGCCCCCTAAATCCCCCATTCTGGGGGACTTTGAGCCAGAAAGAGGGTCAGCGTTCAAACCATTTCTCAGGGTCAAAGTCCCCCAAAATTGGGGGATTTAGGGGGCACAAGCCGACTGAAACGCAGCGATGCCTTCGGCACACGCAAGCGTGACTGAGACGGAAACTCTGCTTTTACAATTACAATCCACCTGAATTTTAGCGATTCTCACTCTTCATCAATAGAGTCGTCATCGATCGTCCCACCCAAAATACTTTCTGCTGTAAATTTTCGGTTGATTGTAGAGGTAGTGCCCCCGTGCCTACCCCTGACATATGGAGGGCAACCACGGGGGGATTGCCCCTACCCAGGTTATTCTCTATTCAGCAACGCCACATTCTAACGATCGCCAGTTGGCACCGCATAGTGAATAATCGCCAGAAATCGAATCGGTAACTCAATCAGCTTTTCAGGGCCGTGAGGAACTTCACCCCGAAAGCTCAAAGAATCTCCTGGCTCTAACAAATAAGTGTGGATTCCGTGGCGATATTCCAGCTTGCCTTGCAGCAGATAGATAAATTCGATGCCGGGATGCTCAAATGTGGGGAAGACCTCAGACGCATCATCCATTGTGATCAAAAACGGCTCAAACAACTTCGTCGGGCCCTGATCGTATGCCAGCAAATGATAGGTATGTCCGCATTTCGTCCCGCGTCTCACCACCTCCATACCGTCGCCTTGTTTAACCAACTGTGCGCCGCCTGCTGGCATATTGTAGTTGCGAAATAGCGTCGAGAGAGACACGCCTAATGCACTCGCTAACTTCCCGATCGTCTCTAAACTAGTCGCAGTTTGGGCGTTTTCGATTTTTGACAACATCCCGCGAGAGATGCTCACCTGTTCAGCGACTTCAGCGATCGTCAACCCATGTTTCTGCCGCAGATCTCGAATGGCGTTGCCTAAATATCGCTCTAAAGAGTTGCTAGAAGAGACTTCTGTAGTTTTTGCGGGAGCTTCTGTCATAGTGATTTATCTCGATCGTCTCGCTTAATGTGACGTGAATTCGATGAAGCTTTTCGCTACGGTTGCCAATCCGGGCTGCCCCCTAAATCCCCCAAAATTGGGGGACTTTGAACCTAAATTCTGGGCTTGAAGTCCCCCAGAATTGGGGGATTTACGGGGCTGAAGCGCTGAAGAACGCAGCGAAAGAACTCATCGAACTGACGTTAATGTGAATCATAGCAAGAAACTTTGTTGACACTCATGAAACTTCGATCCATGATGTTTACTAAAGTTTTCCGATGAAAACTTGCAGGAGTTGTCATGCCGTTTCGTCTCTTAAAATTCGCTCTGTCGAAAGAACATCCCGAACCGCGAATGTTTCGCCAGCCCGATCGTTTAAAGTCAAATTACGATGCGGTGATTATTGGCGGCGGTGGGCATGGATTGGCAGCCGCTTATTATTTAGCACGCGATTATGATATAAAAAATATCGCTGTGCTAGAAAGAGGCTATATCGGTGGAGGCAACACTGGACGCAACACAACGATTATCCGATCGAACTATCTCACCCCAGAAGGCGTAAAATTCTACGATGAATCGGTGCGACTGTGGCAAGACTTATCACAAGACTTCGATCTAAACTTGTTCTATTCAAATCGCGGACACTTCACTCTGGCACACACCGATTCATCACTCAGAACCATGCGCTGGAGAGCCGAAGTCAACAAACATTTTGGCATCGATAGCGAACTCGTTGATCCCTCTGAAGTGCAAAAAGCTTGTCCGATGATAGATATGACCTGTGGAGGCCACGCCCCAATCTTGGGGGCACTTTATCACGCACCTGGCAGCATTGCCCGTCACGATGCGGTCGCGTGGGGTTACGGTCGCGGAGCCGATTTGCGCGGAGTCGAGATTCACCAACAAACCGAAGTTTTGGGGATTCAGATTGAGTCCGATCGCGTCACCGGAATTGAGACTTCGCACGGCACGATTTCAACGCCTCGCGTTTTATGTGCGGTTGCCGGATTTACGCCGCGAATTTTAGACATGGTGGGGTTACGATCGCCGATCCAGATTCACCCCCTACAAGCGATGGTCAGCGAACCGATGAAGCCCTGGCTTGACCCGATTATTGTCTCTGGAAGCCTGCACGTTTACGTCAGTCAAACAGCGCGAGGAGAGTTGGTAATGGGTGCCTCGCTTGACCCTTATGAATTGCACTCTACGCGATCGACCCTTGATTTTGCCGAAGGACTCGCCGCCCACATGCTAGAGCTATTTCCGTTTTTGTCTCACGTCAAAGTGGTGCGTCAATGGGCAGGCATGGCAGACATGACCCCCGATTTTGCGCCGATTATGGGCAAGACCGCGATCGAGGGATTCTATCTTGATGCAGGCTGGGGCACTTGGGGGTTTAAAGCAACGCCTGTGTGTGGCAAAACAATGGCGTATACCGTGGCAAACGATCGCAATCATGATCTGATTCAAGATTTTTCGCTGTCTCGATTTGAGCGATATGAATTGGTGGGTGAAAAAGGCGCAGCGTCAGTGGGTCACTAACCATGAAACTTATGACTTGTCCGATTAACGGTTCACGACCGATTTCAGAGTTTTTTTATGGGGGAGAGCTGCGATCGATGCCTGACCCAAACATGGTGACGGATGAGGTTTGGGCAGACTATGTGTTTCACCGTAATAATGCTCCGGGTATTAAATGTGAATGGTGGTGTCACATACCTAGCAACTCCTGGTTTATCGCTGAACGAAACACGCTAACGGATGAAATTATACACACTTATCTGTGGGGTGAGGTCGTATGAATCAACGCAGACTACCGCTCATCTCAGGAGAATGGATCGATCGCAGTCAGCCGATCGAATTCACGTTTGAAGGAACTCGCTTTACGGGATATGTAGGGGATACGATCGCCAGTGCGCTTTGGGCATCAGGTCAGCAAATCTTGGGACGCAGCTTTAAATATCACCGTCCGCGTGGGATTTTGAGCCTCGCCAACCATGACGTAAATACTTTAATGCAGTCTGGGCAGAAACTAAATATCCGAGCCGATGTCACGCCGCTAGAAGATGGAATGACGCTTTCAGCCATTAATACTTTTGGGGGAGTGATGGGCGATCGTGCGAGTGCGATCGAGTTTTTCTCACCGTTTCTCCCAGTTGGTTTCTACTACAAAGCGTTTAACAGCAAGCGTTTATTTCCTTTCTGGGAACGCTTGATTCGCAACATGACAGGGCTTGGACAGGTAGACTTCTCGACTCCTCACATTCGGACTGCAAAACGCTATGATTTTTGTGATCTTTTAGTGATTGGAGCAGGCATATCAGGACTCTCGGCAGCACTCTCGGCGGCAGATTTAGGTGCAGACGTTGTGATTGTCGATGAGAGCGCTAGAGCGGGAGGATCGGGTCACTACCAATTAGGAAATGACCCACTCCAATTAGAGAAAACAAACGAATTATTAAGCGCTGTCGAGAATCATCCGAGAATCCGTCTCTATACACAAACACAAGCGGCGGGATATTATGCCGATCGCTGGATTCCGTTATTAGATCGCGATCGCTTCACTAAAATGCGCGCAAAAACAGTCATTGCCGCAACTGGAGCCTATGAACAACCTGCTGTGTTTCGCAACAATGACTTGCCCGGTGTCATTCTATCAAGTGCAGCGCAACGATTAATCTATCGCTATGCAGTCAAACCGATGAATCGGGCTGTAGTTCTGGTTGCCAACGCTGATGGATACCGAGCGGTAATAGATTTGATTACAAATGGGGTAACAGTTGTTGCAGTGGTTGACCTGCGTGAAAGTTCTCTCAAAAGTGATGTGGCGCAAACGCTAGAACAGCAGGGAATCTCAATCTTTTTAGGCTACTGCGTCTATGAAGCGAGAGCCAATCCGGGTCGCGATGGCGTATCGGCGGCAGTGATTTGCCCGATCGACGTAAACGGCAACCCGCAAACAGGATTTAGGCAAACGATCGCGTGTGATGGCATTGTAGTTAGCGTAGGCTGGGCACCTGCGGCAAACCTGCTCTATCAGGCGGGCACTAAAATGCGGTTTAATAAACGGTTGCAGCAGTTTGTCCCGGAGGTTTTACCATCTGGTGTATTTGCGTGTGGTCGGGTGAATGGCGTTTTTGAGTTTGAACAGAAGTTGATTGACGGTCATCGGGCGGGTCTAGAAGCCGCTGCTCATCTAGGATTTGACTCACAGATTGAGGTGACAATCTCGCCCGAACTAGAATCACCTTCACACCCGTGGGCGATCGTCGAACATCCTGCCGGAAAGAATTTCGTAGACTTCGATGAAGACTTGCAATACAAAGATTTTCTCAACGCTGCCCAAGAAGGATTTGACAACATTGAACTACTCAAGCGATACACAACCGTTGGAATGGGAGCAAGTCAGGGCAAACACTCGAATATGAGTGCGCTGAGAATATTAGCGCGAATCACTGGGAAGACTCCGGGTGAAGTCGGCACAACGACCTCTCGACCATTTTTTCACCCAGTTCCGCTCTCACATTTAGCAGGGCGAGGCTTTACGCCTGAGCAACGTACTCCACTACATAGTCGTCACGTCAAACTGAATGCTAAATTTATGTTAGCGGGAATGTGGCAGCGACCTGAATATTATGCTCAGTCAGGAAAAAGTCGCGAGGAGTGTATCTGTCTAGAAGCTCAGGCAGTCAGGCATCAAGTAGGAATCATCGATGTCGGGACGTTGGGCAAGTTTGAGATTCGCGGGGCAGATGCGGCTGAGTTTTTAGAGCGCGTTTATGCTGGGCGATATAGCAAGATGAAAATCGGCACCACGCGGTATGCACTGATGCTGGATGAAACGGGAGTGACGATCGACGATGGCATGATCGCCCGACTCGGAGCAGAGCATTTCTATTTCACAACGACGACATCGGGCGCTACCGCGATCTATCGTGAGTTATCTCGTTTAAATACTTTGTGGCGGTTAGACTGTGGAATCGTGAATTTGACCGGGGCACGATCGGCAATCAATCTCGCGGGACAATATTCCCGTGATGTGTTGTCTAAGCTCACTGATTTAGATCTCTCTAGCGTTGCATTTTCTTATCTCGCCGTTCGTGAAACACACATTCAAAATATTCCTGTGATGTTGATGCGAGTCGGATTTGTGGGTGAGTGGGGTTATGAAATTCACGTTGCAGCAGATTCTGCTCCAGCATTGTGGGATCTGTTGTTAGAAGCAGGATTTGAGTATGATATTTGTCCGTTTGGCGTTGAGGCGCAGCGCCTTTTGCGACTCGAAAAAGGGCATCTAATTATCGGTCAGGATACCGACGGGTTAACGACTCCAATCGAAGCGGGGCTAGAGTGGGCGGTGAAGATGGATAAATCCTTTTTTATCGGGCAGCGCAGTTTACAAATTTTGGCAAAACGACCCATTAAACAAATCCTGATCGGATTCATGCTTGATCCTAATTTTCAAGGAACACCGCCGCAGGAATGTCATTTAATCATTCATGGCAATGAGATTGCAGGTCGCGTTACGAGCGTTGCATTTAGTCCCATTCTCAATCGTCATATCGGACTCGCCTACGTGAAACCAGAACTGGCTGCGATCGCCGATCTCATCTCAATCCGCCTATCAGACGGCACGATCGTATCAGCAACCATCACCCCCACTCCGTTCTATGACCCTGAAACCTCACGCCAGCAAGAAGACGTTACCCAACTTCAGGAGGTGACGGTATGATTCGTCGCATTAGCCCTAATCACGATCGACTTCAATCTCTGAATGGCACCTGGCGCGACATTAATGGAATGCCATCCCTCGTTTCCATTCCTGGAGATGACAGAATTGTGGCGAATTTGGGCATCGCTGATCTGTCATTTCTCACCCGCTTTGGGGTCAAAGGAGCCGGGGCTGTCGCTTGGCTTGAGAGTCAGAAGCTTGAGGTGCCCGATCGTGCCAATACCTGGAAGCCTCTCCCCGATGGCGGAATCATCGCCCGTCTTGGTTTGACTGAGTTCTTGATCGAAGATAGCTTACACAGCAGTTTTGCGCTGCGTTTGGCTGAGGCGTGTCAGTCTGTTCCCGCGAAAGTTTATCCGGTGTTGAGACAAGATGCCGCGATCGTGCTGTGTGGTAAAGCGATTCAAGATCTGTTGCGACAAACTTGTAGCGTTAACTTTCAAGCGTTGTCTCTGGCTGAACATCCTGTAATTTTGACGTTGATGGTAGGCGTTAGCGTTACGATTATTCCAATTTTGCCTGACCGTTATCGAATCTGGTGCGATGGCACGTTTGGAGCTTATTTATGGGAAACTTTGTTGACGATCGCGCAAGAGCTAGGCGGGGGAGTTGTCGGTGTCGATCGCTTGATTTAAGTTCAGACTAATTTTTAGGAGAGGAAACCATGACACCAGCAGAAGCGACTCAATTTTTAGCCGCGCATCAGATCAAGTTTGTTCTGGCGCAGTTTGTCGATATGCACGGAACCGCCAAAACAAAAGCCGTTCCTGTCTCACACTTTGAGGATATTTTGTGCCCAGGTGCAGGCTTTGCGGGGTTTGCCGTCTGGGGCTTGGGAATGCAGCCTAACAGTCCCGACTTTATGGCAGTGGGCGACCTGTCAACGCTGTCGATCGTGCCCTGGATGCCCGGATTTGCCCGCATTGTCTGCGTCGGTCATGTTCACAGCAAGCCTTACGCTTACGATGCCCGATTTATTTTGCAACAGCAGATCGATCGCTTGACCCAAAAAGGTTGGGCACTCAACACCGGGGTCGAGCCAGAATTTGTGCTACTCCGCAAAGATGAACAGGGTAAAATTCAGCCGTGCGACTCGACCGATACCCTTGATAAACCTTGCTATGACTATAAAGGGCTATCTCGGAGTTTGACCTTTATTGAGAAGCTGGTAACGAGTCTGCAAGCGGCTGATTTTGATGTCTATCAGATCGATCACGAAGACGCAAACGGTCAATTTGAAATCAATTACACTTACACGGATTGCTTAACGACTGCCGATCGCTTTATCTTTTTCAAAATGGCAGCGTCAGAAATCGCCAAAGAACTGGGGTTAATTTGCTCCTTTATGCCCAAACCGTTTGCGAACCGAACGGGCAGCGGAATGCACATGCATATGTCAATGTGGGAGGGTGACACAAATCTCTTTGCAGATGACACCGACGATCGGAAATTAGGGCTGTCAAAACTGGCTTATCATTTCATGGCAGGATTGCTCGCCCACGCTCCCGCATTGACTGCCATTTGTGCGCCGACAGTGAACTCTTATAAGCGGTTAGTGGTGGGTCGATCGCTGAGTGGGGCAACCTGGGCACCTGCCTATATTACTTACGGAGATAACAATCGTTCTAGCATGGTGCGCGTTCCGGGCGGACGGTTAGAGTTGCGTCTTGCCGATGGGTCTTGCAATCCTTATCTGGCAACAGCCGCCGCGATCGCCGCAGGGTTAGACGGCATCGAAAAACAACTCGATCCGGGTGAACCGTGGAATGTGAATCTCTATGATTTCTCAAATGTAGAACTTACAGAAAAAGGAATTCATACACTACCGCAGAGTTTAAAAGAAGCGATCGACGCGCTTGTCTCTGATGACGTGATTAAAAATGCGTTAGGTGTTTTAGCCGATGAATTTATTAATCTAAAGCAAATGGAATGGGTCGAATATATGCGACACGTTTCTGAATGGGAAGTTCAACGTTATCTAGAATTCTTCTAAAAGATTATGTGTGGAATTGTTGGACTACTGGTTAAAAAACCTGAACTACGAAAATCACTCGGTGAAATGATAGTGCCGATGTTGATTGGGATGAGCGATCGCGGGCCCGATTCAGCCGGACTTGCTATCTTTACAGAAATGCTAGATCCAAGTCATCGCAAACATAGTCTCTACTCCGGTGACAAAGAATTTAATTGGTCAGAATTGCTCTATAAATTTCAATCACACTTTGAAGGAGATACTGAAATTGATAGTCAAGGCAATCACGCAATCTTGATTAGTGATGCCGATCCAGAATCAGCAAAACAATGGATCAAACAACACTATTCACAGTTGTATATTTTGTCTACAGGAAGATCAATTAACCTCTATAAAGACACTGGAACGCCCCAAGAAGTCAGCGATCGCTATCACTTCAAATCGCTCAAAGGCTCTCACCTCGTTGGTCATACGCGTATGGCAACCGAGTCGGCGGTGACAGCCGCTCACGCTCACCCTTTTACGGCTGGCGAAGATTTCTGTCTCGTCCACAACGGCTCTCTCTCCAACCCCTATGAGATTCGTCGAAAACTTGAGCCACGTGGTATCAAGTTTGAAACCGATAACGACACCGAAGCCGCCTGTCGCTTTTTAGAATGGCGAATGCGTGAAGGCGACAACTTGGAAGCCTCAATCCAAAAGGGATTTGAAGCGTTAGACGGCTTCTACACGTTCTTAATGGGAACGACAGACAAACTCGCCTTGGTGCGCGATGCTTTTGCCTGTAAACCTGCGATCGTGGCAGAAACCGATGATTATGTGGCGATCGCGTCAGAGTTCCGATCGCTCGCTCATTTACCTGATGTCAACCACGCCCATCTCTACGAACCCGCACCAGAGGAACTGTATGTATGGACAGTGTAATCTTCGACTTATCGCAAACTCCGCTACGCGAGGTGAATCAGTTTCTCCATCACAACGCCAATGGGAAGCCGATTAAAATTTTGAATCCCAACGGTGCCCATAATATCGCTATCGGACTTGATTCACCTATCAGCGTTGAGATTGCGGGTCACGTCGGCTATTATGCTGCGGGAATGAATCAGTTAGCGAACGTGACGATCGACGGCAACGCAGGGACTGGGGTTGCAGAAAATATGATGTCTGGACGGGTTCATGTCAAAGGCTTTGCGTCTGTCTCGGCAGGGGCTTCTGCTCAAGGGGGATTGCTGATCATTGATGGCAATGCGAGTTTGCGCTGCGGCATTTCACTTAAAGGTGGCGATATTGTAGTAGGTGGGAGTGTAGGTAGCTTCTCGGCGTTTATGGCACAAGCGGGGCGAATCATAATTTGTGGAGATGCTGCTGACGCGATCGGAGATTCTCTCTATGAAGCAGTGATCTATATTCGCGGCACTGTAAAATCTCTGGGGGCAGATGCCCAGTTTGAGCCGATGTCAGAAACCGATTATCAAACCGTCGGTGAGCTATTAGCAAAAGCCGAATTTTGTCACGACCCCAAAGAGTTTAAGCGCATCGCCTCCGCCAAGCAGCTTTATCACTGGAACGCGGATGCCAATCAGGAGTATTAACCCCATGAATCAGTCTGAATCAGGCCAATCTTTCTCGCTTGAAGAATCGGCAGGCTACGATCGTCGCATTCTCAACTACATTCAAAATGCTGCCGCTCATGGGCTTTATGAAATTCGCGGATTGGGCGCTAAACGTCGATTACCTCATTTTGATGATTTAGTCTTTCTCGGTTCGTCGCTGAGTCGCTATCCTCTCGAAGGCTATCGCGAAAAATGCACCACGAAGACGATTCTCGGCACTCGCTTTGCCAAAAAACCGATCGAGCTAGAGATGCCAATCACGATCGCAGGGATGAGTTTTGGGTCACTTTCTGCCAACGTCAAACAAGCCCTCGGACTCGCCGCCACCGAAGCGGGAACCTCGACTACGACAGGCGATGGGGGTATGACATCAGAAGAACGGCTCTCGTCTAAAACCCTAATTTATCAATGCTTACCGTCTCGCTACGGATTCAATCCTGATGATGTGAGAAAAGCAGACGCGATCGAGATTGTCATCGGTCAAGGCGCAAAACCAGGCGGAGGTGGAATGCTATTAGGACAAAAAGTAAATCCTAGAGTGGCAGAAATGCGAACGCTACCCGAAGGAATTGATCAACGCTCGGCGTGTCGTCATCCTGATTGGACAGGGCCCGACGATCTCACCATTAAAATACAAGAACTGCGAGAACTCACCGATTGGGAAAAACCCATCTATGTCAAAATCGGCGCATCGCGAACGTTTAACGATGTCAAGCTGGCGGTTCACGCGGGGGCAGATGTGATTGTCTTGGATGGCATGCAGGGTGGCACCGCCGCGACTCAGAGCGTCTTTATCGAACACGTTGGCATTCCGACTCTGGCAGCCCTTCGGCAAGCAGTGGAGGCACTCGAAGATTTGAATATGAAAGACCACGTGCAGCTAATTGTGTCGGGCGGCATTCGCACCGGGGCAGATGTGGCCAAAGCTCTAGCAATGGGAGCTGATGCGGTGTCGATCGGGCAAGCGATTCTAATGGCTTTGGGCTGCAATAGTGAAACCTATATTCAAAACGAGACTCATCATTCAGCGATCGCAGACTACAACGCATTGGGAACAGCCCCAGGATACTGTCATCATTGCCACACGGGTCAATGTCCAGTTGGAGTGACTACACAAGATGCAACGCTAGAAAAACGCCTGGAACCACAAGTCGGAGCACGTCGCGTTAAAAATTATTTACAGACTCTAAACATGGAATTAACCACGATCGCCCGTGCCTGTGGAAAGCAAAATGTCCACCATCTGGAACGCGAAGATCTGGTGGCTCTCACTGTTGAAGCGGCGGCAATGGCGCGGATTCCTCTCGCCGGAACAAGCTGGATTCCGGGCTACTCTAACTTCTGACCCAACTCACCCACCCACACTTATGAATCAGTTTGAACAGACCGCAGAACCGTCTTCTACTTCAGCATCGATCTATACGATGTTGACCGCTTTGCTGAATTTTGTGTGTGCGACCACCGACTGGGAGTATGGTGAATCCTGGATTCCTGATCAAGCATTCAACACGTTAGAGTTGAGCCTCGCCTGGTGTTCCAGCAATCAAATAGAAATTTATCGGGCGATCGCGTGGTCACAGTTTCAGCTTTGCAGTCAGGCGTTTGTGCTGCATCGAAACGAGGGCTTACCTGGACGGGTGTGGGCATCTCAAAAAACAGAGTGGATTACTGACGCTTCCGCTCACTCAGAAACCTATTTTTTGCGGCATCAAATTGCCCAAGCTTTTAGCGTTAAAGCAGGGTTTGGCGTGCCGATTCTCGTCGATTCTAAGGTTTTAGCGGTGGTGGTTTTTTTCATGTCTACGGCTCAACCTGAAAACCCGGTTTTGATTCAACAAACGCAAGATGCGATCGCCCAATTTAGACAATTGTTGCCTTTTGAGTAAGATGAGAGAGTTAACACTGAGTGCAGCTTGGATAATTTTATGGCGGACTATCAAACAATTGAGTATCGCATCGGCAAAGATGGCAAAATCACTGAAAGGGTGTTGAACGGTGACACAAATTGCACAGAAATGACGTTAGAAATCGAACGAGCGATCGGCACCGTTGAATCGCAGAAATTATTGCCAGACTATTACGAAGGCGACGAATTCCTAATGGTAGAAGATACTCAAATTCGTCAGGTGAAGTCTGATGACGGATGATTCTAATCTGATTGGATTTGGGATTGTTCTTACAGTTGGGTGTATTGCTCTCGTCTTAAGCTGGATTGGCAAAACGCCCGATCGTAGCGAACTGTCCAACAATAACGAACTCACGGTCACTGAACTGCAACAGCAATGTCAACGACTCCGCGAAGAATTACGATTACAAAAAGAACAACTGGCGCTAGATTTTAGTAATGCGAACTTTGAACAACTGCAAATGCTATTAATCAACTATCCAAGCGCTTGTAAAATGGCGCAGACCAACCCTGATATGCCTGCCCAAAATTTAGTTGCCCTCTTTACACCTTTAGAAAATCTACTGCAAACGTGGGGCATGGAAGCGATCGGTTCTCCCTGGCAGCAGGTTTCTTACCATCCGCAACTCCATCAGCCCGATGTAGATGGTATCGCGATCGGCGAAGGCGTTTATATTCGCTTTGTCGGTTATCGCCAGGGAGAACGGATTCTCTGTCCTGCAAAAGTAAGCCGCACTCTTCCGCCTGGAGCGTTGATTAGTGTGGATTCTGGCAATAAACTTTAAACTTTTTCTATGACCACTGTCGCGATCGACTTCGGCACTACCACCACCGTTGTTAGTTCTCTCGAACCCGATACCCAAACGCCTAAAACGATTCGCTTTTCAGCGATCTCACGACTGTTAAAAGGAGCAGGCGACGAGGTTCCGGTGATTCCGACGCTGGTATTTGTGAATAATGTGGGGCAATTGATCCTGGGGGAACAGGTGCGATCGCAGCGTTTAGGCGTGTCTCAACCCGATCGCCTGTTTAAAGCGTTTAAACGCAATCTTGCTGCCGATTTTCAGCCCCCCGATCGTCACATTGATGGACAACGTTACTCGGTTGAATGGATATCTGAACAATTTCTGCAAGCGATCTGGCAACAACTTCAGCAACAGCAAATTGATCCATCTCACGTTGTTTTTACTGTTCCAGTAGGCGCGTTTGAACGTTATCTGGGCTGGTTTCGTGAGGTGGCATCTCGGCTCGGCGCTGCTGATGTGCGGCTGGTCGATGAGTCTACGGCAGCAGCTTTAGGCTATGCAGTGCAGCATCCTGGTGTCGTATTAGTTGTTGACTTTGGCGGTGGCACCTTAGATCTAAGCCTAGTGCGAACCACTGGAGTCTCTAAAGATTCTGACGTGCAACGGGCAGATGTGTTGGCAAAAACAGATGCTTATATCGGGGGTGAAGATATCGACCAGTGGATTGTTGAAGATTATTTGCATCAAATTGGCTCATCTCGCGACGCGATCGGGACGATCGGGTGGCAAACCCTGCTAGAAATTGCCGAACGTCTAAAAGTTCGTTTATCAACCACTGAAGAAGTCAAAGAAAGCTGGCTCGATGAAGAGACGTTTAGGTCTTACGATCTGCGTCTGACGCGCACACAGTTAGAAGACATTCTAGAAACGCGACAGCTATTAGAACAGGTGCGACAATCACTTGATGAAGTGCTGACGATCGCACGTTCAAAAGGCATTCATAAATCTGAGATTGAGCAAGTGTTGCTCGTCGGTGGCAGTTGTTTGATCCCGGCAGTGCAACACCTGATTGAGTCTTATTTTGGTCGGCAGCGAGTCAAGCTTGATAAACCCTTTGAAGCAGTCTGTCATGGTGCATTGGCGATCAGTTCTATAACGATCGCGGATTATCTGCGTCACAGCTACGCGATTCGTCTGTGGGAGCCTTATACTCGAACTTATTCCTACTTTCCGCTATTTGAGCAGGGCGATCACTATCCCTGTCAGCGGTCTGAACCACTGATTTTGCAAGCCGCGATCGAGGGACAAACTGACCTTCGTCTCGACATTGGAGAGGTCGCGGTGATCACTCAATCAGAAGTTAAATACGACGAACAGGGCAAAATGACGAGTCTACCGATGCGTCAACAAGAGACTTACCGATCGCTCGAAAGTCAGCACGAACAAGTATGTGTGGCTCACCTCGATCCACCGGGGCAAGTGGGTAGCGATCGCATCTCAGTGCAGTTTGAAGTCACCGATCAACGAGTGCTGATTGCGACGGTTCAAGATTTGTTAACGCAACAGATTTTAGTCGAGCGAGGCGCGATCGCTAAACTGCAATAGACCTCCTGCACGAATCCGGGAACGCCCCCTAAATCCCCCAAGTTTGGGGGACTTTGAGAAGACTTACGGTTTCAAAGTCCCCCAGAATGGGGGATTTAGGGGGCACAAGCTGACCTGAACGGAGCGAAACCTGAGAGAGTTTGTATCGAGAATTTTATTCATGCAGGAGGTTTTATGAGGGAGCCGCCCCAATCTAGCGACGACTTCCTCACGCCCAACTTCCTATAATTGAATGGTGACTTTGTTGTGCAACTCCTCCACTTGAACGGGTGAACCCTCGCCGATAACAATGTTGAACTTCACTAAAGAACGTTCAACTTGATATCCGGGCAACACCCGAACAATTTGATATTCAGTCATCAAGTCACTCGTGCCATCCCATTTGAACAATGCCAGTTGGTTTGATGCAATCTCACTCAGTTGTGAGACAAACTCTTCAATGCGATCGCTCACATTCACGAGAATGCCAGACGAGAGGAAGATGTAACGCTCTTGCAAATCTAAAGTGACACTGACTCGATACCGTTTTTCCGTTGAGCAACGCAACTCAACGGTGAACGAAATCGAGCCAGGAACGATCGTCCTAACTCCCATATTGTTTTGTCCTCTCGGTTAGTTCAAAGAGGACAAGAATGCTGATTGATCAGACGTTCCGTTGGGATAAAAAGTGTATGCAGGATCTTGATTCCAGCCTTTCAAGATCCCATAGCAAAGCTGACGGTGTACAATCATGAACGCCTCCTGAGTTAATTACGCTAACTAGGGATGGAAGTCCTCGGAGTCTGATTGCCTAGATCAGGCTTCGGGGCACAACTTCATCACTGCGGTGTATTGTACAAGAGTTTTTAGGTTTTTGGAATGCTAAATTTTTGAGGAGCAATTACCCCTCTAAGCAATGATTACGATCGCTTTCAAGAATAGGGAGAAGGAGCAACCGTCACTGCGAACTTTATCAAAATCAGCGTCAGTTTCTGCCATCTCACGATAGTTGGAGTCGAGGTCGGTTAGCTTCGCAACAGTCAGAGGCAAAGCTCGTCTAAAATTGGCGATTACCCCTTCGGAGAACTATGAAGCCATCTCTAGTTCAATAAGCAGCATTTTTACTCAGAATAAGGTCAGTATTCCAGCGTTTGGGTTTTCATTCAAGGATTGAATTGTGTCAAAGTGCGATCGCAACATGGTTTCGATGTCGCGAGTCGAACAATTTCCTCGACGAATCCATACAATGATAAAGTCATGGTGTTGGGCGTAAGTCCACAGAGTCCCTCGTTTGATTGGTCAAGCCCAATTTCGTAGACGTGTTTTGAATTTGGATATAAGTCTGCAAGGCGATCAACGAGACAAGGCGATAAATTCTGGTCATACAAAAGTTTCATGCTTGGGCGACGAGGGTTTGTCTTTCTCGATCAGCGGCGTAGCTCAAACAGGCTAAGATATCTTCTTGCGTCAAGTACGGAAAGTCTTCTAAGATTTCCTGGTAGGTCATGCCTGAAGCGAGGTAAGACAACACATCGTAAACGGTGATTCGCATTCCTCGGATGCAAGGTTTGCCGCTACGTTTGCCAGGTTCGATCGTGATGATGTTTTGATAGTTCATATGACTGTTTGTACCGAGTGCTTTGAGGGCGATCGCGCTTCTCTGTCTTATTCTACCTGTTCGATGAGTGATGCCTGAAATCGATCGTCGCTCAAAATCAGCATCGGTTTTTGCCATCTCACGATATTTGGGGTCGAGGTCGGTTAGCTTCGCAACAGCCGAAGGCAACGCTTGCTTGAGGTTGACGATCGCTGGTTACACCTGATTGAGAGACAATTTGATTTCTGATGATTCCCCCAATGCTTCGTTTACGACAATCAGGTTTGACTGATCGGCGTTTCCAAGTTGTTGGTTGGCGTTGAGTAACTCAATTCCATAAATGGTGCCATCTGGGGCTAGATCGATGTTCATCTCGCTGCTGACTTCAATCGTTTCAACTTGCTCTGTTTTGTCTCTGAGAGTGATGTAAGCGATGTTGTATCGAGGGTCGTAAGTGAGTTTCATAAGGCTAGTCCCATTACCAGAATTCATCTATTTCAATCCCGTTGCTGGGATTTAGTGCTTTTAGTCTAACTTGATCAGTTTGTGCCGTCAGAAGAACTTGACAATAACGGCAATGACAAGCCACGCTTTTGGTTCTGTTTCAACCGCGATCGCGTCAATTTGCTTGGTTGCATAAATCTTTTCTCTCCATTCTGCGTTGAAGGGAAAGCGGCGACGAAATCGAGTGCGATCGAAGTCGGCTTGAGCTACTTTTCCACCTTCCACGGTTGCAATAACTTCTTCAACGGTGGCTCCTCGTTCCACCAATCTCGCTTGAGCGTGAGGATGAATGGTAATGTTCACTATTCATCCTTTCAGCAGAGCTTGAAAACGATCGTCGCTGCGAACCCGATCGAAATCAGCATCAGTTTTTGCCATCTCACGACATTCAGGATAGAGGTCGATCGCTTGCTTGAGAGTGGCGATCGCTAATTCAACTTGTCTCTGTAACCCATAATTACGGGCTTGATTGTAAGTCGCGATCGCTTGTCGCTGCCGTAGTTTTTCTGTTTGTTGTTGCCAATATGAAAGTTCTTCTAAGAGCGTCATATTTCGCGTATGTTCATAGACTTTTTCGGCTCCCGATCGCTTCATTTCAACACAGTCAAAGTCTTTATTCTTCTTCATTGCTGATGACCTCTAGTGGAGAATAGATCCCAATCTCAGCGTAACCGTTTAACGTGTTGACGGCACGATACAGAGGAACTTTGTCAAAACGTACAATGTGTTTGAAATTCCAACTCACGATTAGGGCACAACCTGCTACTGTTGCTAGGGCGACGTGCAAGGCATCAGTAGCAGATTTGGGAGTGACGATGCCCGCATCGAGATAGGCTTTGCGAAGTTGAAGGGCTTGTTCGGAAACGTCTATGAGTTCTGCGATCGCCAACATTTGATCGAAGAACAACCGAACTTTTTCTGGAGCAGATTCGATTTCTGCTTGTACGATCGGTGGAGTGATTAGCTGAAATTGTCCTGCTTGAACTTGCTGGAAGAATGTTTGACTAGCTGTATCAAATTCTTCGTCGAACACGCCGCCAAACACAGAGGTGTCAGCATAGACGCGCAATGAACGAATGACCATACTTATTCCACCTGTTCTTGAATTAGCGCCTGAAAACGATCGTCGCCACGAATCCTATCAAAATCAGCATCCGTTTTTGCCATTTCACGATATTTGGGGTCAAGGTCGATCGCTTGCTTGAGGGTGACGATCGCTAATTCAGCCTGACCCTGCAACGCATAACAACAAGCTTTGTTATGCAGAGCTTCGTGATCGTCAGGTTTGTACCTGAGAGCTTGGTCGAAACTGGCGATTGCTTCTTCATGGCGTTGTAAATAAAACAGCGCAGTACCACGATTGCACCAGGCTTGGTAGTCTTTCGGTTTAATATCTAGAGCACGATCATAACTGTTAATTGCTTCTTCGTAGCGCTTCAATTTAGACAAGGCACAACCTTGGTCGTACCAGACATTATTATTCTTGGGATTAAGCCTGAGTGCCTGCTCAAAAGAAGCAAATGCCTCATCAAACCTCTTCAACCGTGAGCAAGTAGCTCCCCGATTGCTCCATGAAGTATCACTATTAGGATTTAATCGAATTGCTTGATCAAAATCAGCAATTGCCTCTTGACAACGGTCTAATTCAAACAGAGCATAACCACGACTATTCAGTGCTGAACTGTTGTTAGGGTTTATTGCAAGAGCTTGATTATAGCTGTCAATCTCTTCGTGGTATTTTCCTAGATTAGCAAAAGCGAGCCCTCGTTTGTGCCAAGTACTATCATCATCTGGACTAACTTTAAGAGCGTGATCATAACTGATGATCGCCTCTTCGTAGCGTTCTAAATTACCAAATGCAATGCCGCGATTGTACCAGACTGTATCGCTGTCTGGTTTGTGTTTGAGTGCTTGGTCATAACTAGCAATCGCCTCTTCGTAGCGTTCTAAATTACCCAGTGCAATGCCACGCATAAACCAGGCTTCAGGTAAGCCCGGTTCGTATTCTATTGCTTGGTCATAGCTGGAAATCGCTGCTTCATACACATCAGAAGCATAGAAAAGATTGCCTTGTTTAAAGAACAGTTGAGCTTTGCGTTCAGATGTTTGATTAGGCTCACCAATCCAGCATTGAATTTCTGCAATTTTGCGATCTCTTTCTGGTTGTGTCCAGTTGAGATACTCGTTGTAATCGGCTTCCTGTACTATCCGCAACGATTCTTGCTCTATTAGCTCCGAATTGGAAGGAATCTCAAAGATGCCACCGCCCCAATCAAAGAAATCAGGCGATCGCTGAATCAAATATTTAATCGCAAACAACGGCAGAACAAACACAAAACAGAGACGAGGAAAGCGATCTAGGAAACCATCTCGACGCTGGTTTAAGTGTCCAAGAATGGGCGGCAGATTGCTGAGAGTATAGTAGTCACCTTCACCGCCATAACCCGGTGTAATGTAAGGCTCCAAAGACTTTTCTAGCCCTTGAATAATCAAAATATTCAACTCATCTTTGTCGGGTCGAGCCTCCACCAAGTTGTATAGATTGTCGATTTCCTCCGTTAGCGACAACACCGCAATTTTCTTCTGAGAAATGTCAGACTTCACTCTGGCAATCAGACGAGTCGCCGTCGCAGGTGAACATTGCACAAACACGAGACCAAACCCCTTCCGCCGCTGGAGCGATCGCCGCAACGCCTGATAAACCTCTTCCTCAGAAGGTGACTTTTGACTCAGTTCAGCTAGATTCATGTGCGGCCTGCACTTTTTTCAACGCATCCTGAAACTTCGGAATTCCCTCAATCAAAGGATGCACATTGCACCAAACTTGTAGCTCATCCTGCTGATCATAATAGCGATATTCCAGCAAACATCGATTCAACATTAGCCGCATATGCTCGACATCATTCTCACGCTGCCGCACCGTACAAGCCTGCGCCAAAAGCACCCACTGATGCTCTTGAATCGCCCGGTTATAGGTTTCTCGCGTCTCATCGATCGCCCGTTTCGCCGCCTTCGCCGTAATCGGCAACTGATCTGTCCAGTCGATCGCTTTTTGGATCATCTGCATCAAATTTCGCACATGCCCACCACTCATCAGACACAACAGCCTCAGCGTCTCTGGACTGTCAAACACAGGCGGCGTGTCCAACCCTTCAACCCTGCCCTCCAGCGTTTGCATTAAATTGGGGTCGGTCAACACCATGCGCCGCATAATTAACTCTCGCAGCTTCTCTAACCCCTTCTGGTTCTCAGTGCCATCAGGATTTTTCACCATCACCATCGGCAACACATCCGGCTTATCGTAGTTGTCTTCTAGCTGAGTGCTGCGATCGGAATACACCATCGAAATCGGAATCGTGTAGATCACGTGGCAAGCTAACCCCCGCAAAATCTCACTACGACTCAGATAGATCTCGTCATAGTTACTTGGCTTGGTTGCCGATTCCTTCACCTCCACAATGCGATCCAAGTTGTCTGCTACCAGCACAACCCCTTTGCAGTCCTTGGGAAGCACCGATTTTGCTTCACCAATAAACTCATTCAAGGCATCCACCAGCGACTGAGTATTGGTATTGAGCTTTTGCCGAAACTCTCTCCGTTTGTCAGGCACAGCCCGCAGGTTAGCGCTGATTTTAGCAAACTGACTGATCTGCTGCTCTAGCTTCAAATCTGTAAACTCATACTCTGTCAGAGCAAACTCTTTGAGCCACTGCCAGCGAGACTTCATCCACTTCACAAGCGGATTGTGGTCTTCAGGAATCTGCACATCGCGCACTAGATGCCGCACACAGGCAAACAAAATATCAGCATATTCAGTATCCTGCGGCTCAATGTCTTCATCGTCTGCCGCAAAGTAAACGACCTTAAACTTTTCCGCTTCCAGATATTCCCGCAGTCGCAGCAGTTCTGTAGATTTGCCCACGCCCCGATGCCCAGAATAGAGTTGACAGGTTGGTTGCTTCGATCGAGCAATCTTTCGTCCCAACTCACGCACCACTTCCCAGCCGCCGCGCACTTCTTGGCAATCGACGTAGGCTTCTCTAGGTGGTGGCTGAAACGGCTCAAACGAGCTATAAATCTCAGTCAAATAATCCAACGGCATTGCTACTCCTCAACTGATTCAGCTCTAGACAATCTAGTTTTCAGGCATAGCTCATTACGAAGCTTTGGGCGTTAGTTGAGCAATGAGAGGGTTAGATTTATCGAGATGGCTGATACCGAGAATTGAGAAGCCCAAGATATTGCCCTCCTCATCAATTCGTTCCATCACCGCATCATGATTCGTTTCTCGCATATAACCAGGTTTATCCAAGAACACAACCTCTAAAAAGTCTCCCTCTGGATCAAACCAAACTTTGATTTGTTGATTCATCGCAACGACTCTCCCGATTTAAGTTTGTTAGTTAAATATACTGTCAAGATAAAAGCATCATTGATCAAGATCTTAACGACGATACAAAGCCACTTCTCTCCAACGATCGTATCTTTACAATAGCGGTAATACAAGATGACACTTGGGTCACTTTGGGAGCGCCTGACCTTTTCTGGCTCTATCAAAGTTTGCTCAAGCTCATGCTCTAAAGCTGTCATCTCTGGATGTTCGAGAATATGCTGCCGTCGCTCATCGGTTAGGCGAATCTGCCGTCCTTGGAAGTCAGTGAATGTAGTCATCTCGACGTTTGTCACTCTTCAACAACTTCGATCAGATCTTCGATCGTCACCTCAAAAACCCGCGCCAACTTCATCAACGCAGTGTAATCAACCGTTGCCAAAGTAGGAGAGTGAGCATAGCTCCTGACCGTGCCATAAGCAATTCCCGATCTTACAGAAACCTCTTTCAACGTCCAACCCTTTTCAGCAGCTAATTCCCGGACTTTTAATCGGATCAGTCCCATCTACTACTTGACAATTGCCGCGTACGCAGCATTTAATA
Source organism: Phormidesmis priestleyi ULC007 (assembly GCF_001895925.1). GTDB lineage: Bacteria > Cyanobacteriota > Cyanobacteriia > Leptolyngbyales > Leptolyngbyaceae > Phormidesmis_A > Phormidesmis_A priestleyi_A. Next base: position 68,380 of record NZ_MPPI01000001.1, read on the forward strand.
AGTGTGTGCTAGAAGGCGATCGCTCCTCGGTCTGGACAACTCAAGAGCGATCGCCACCAAGTCCCACAAATGGAGACGTGACTATGATACCAGCCTCTCAGCCCAACCGATCGGGTGACAGTTTTGCAGCGTCAAACTACTGGCAGCGTTTGCATCCGTGGTGCATCATTCGGCTCCTGCCCAGAATGCAGCGGATCGTCGTTCAAAGGTTTCGTTATCGCAGTCAGGCAGAAGACTATTTGAAAGCGTTGAGACGCACATTCCCCAACGCTAGCCATGAAATCATTTTTGATCCCGTATCCGAATAGGGCGATCGCTCTAGCCTTCAGAAGACTGTAAGCCCGTTTGCAGCACTGACAGCACCGTTTTCATGTCACCCTTCAGCAGTGCAGACACCGCCAACCACAGCCCTGGAAACACCCGACTGCGAATAATGCCCCGCTCATCTGCGTTCAGCAAAACATACTCATCATCTTTCAGCACAAACCAATCTAGCTGCTGATCCAGTGTGCGCCAAACGATGTATTCCTGCACTCCGCTGCGACGATATGCCCGTTTCTTGTCGTGTAGGTCGATCGATACTGTACTGGCTGCCACTTCGGCGACCAGTTCTGGCGCACCTTCAATGTAGTCATCGGCGCTGATGGTCGCCTGTCTGCCTGGAATGAACAGAACTGCGTCCGGCTGTGGCTCATTGTCTGGATCTAGACGCACGGTGGGATTGTCACCCAAAACTACACCCGGTTTTGCGGTTTTATAAGTCCACAGCCAACCGATGATATTTCCGTGGGGTTCACCATGACTTTTAATGCGAAGCGGGGATGCCATGTAAGCTACACCTTCAATCAATTCGGCTTTTTTGACCTGCGGCATGGCTTGATATCGACGCTCAAACTCGTGGCGCGAGAGCCGATCGCCATTCTCCAAAGGCGGAACCGAAAGCATCTGTTTGGGAATAGTCACCATTTGCTGATTCTCCTCGATCGTCCCCATCACTAATCATAGATGCACAAATATCTCACACTATAGCCCCAAGACCTATTTCACTGCGATTAAAAGTTCCTGGTACGATCGCACCAAATCGTCTAACTGATAATGAGCATTCAATCCACTAGGATTTGGTAACACCCAAATGATTGCTTTGTGAATCGAGTCGGATTGCTGTCCGATCGTGGCTTTGGGGCGATTGAACGCGATTCGGTAAGCGCTGATTCCCAGGACAGCAAGCACTTTTGGACGGTAATACTCTACTTTTGCGGCGAGTTGTTGATGACCAACAATCAGTTCTTCGGGGGTGAGTTCATCGGCTCGTGCGGTGGCGCGATCGGCGATATTCGTCAGTCCATAGCCAAATTGCAAGAGCGCTCGATCTTCAAAGGGTTTGAGCAATCGTTCTGTGAATCCTGCGAAGTGAAGCGTCTTCCAAAAGCGGTTTCCAGGGCGGGCAAAATGATGTCCGACTGCCACACTATAAAGACTCGGATTGATGCCGCAGAACAAAATAGTTAAATCAGGGGCAAGAATATCAGAGATCATCTTCCCGGTTGCCGCTTGAATATCGTGTTTAGTGGGTTTAATATTCATTTCAGTAATTCTTTATTGACTTGCGTTACGTGCGCCCGATCGCTCTGCCCACTGTTGCAGAGTTTCTATCTGCTGCTGAGAAATCGAAGCGAGTGGAACTGTTTCTTGAATCGATTCTAAAATATCATCGGTTGTGAAATCTTGACGTTTACTAACCTGACCTTTTCCAAATGCTCGGTGCATTCCGTCTATGATCACTTGTTCGATCTCGGCACCGCTAAAGTTTCGCGCTGTCCAGGCTAATTTTTCAACATCAAACTCTCTTAAACGACTGGGGCGCAAGCGTTGCAGATAGATTTTAAAGATTTCTTGCCGCTCTCGATCGTTCGGCAAATTCAAAAAGAAAATCTCATCAAAGCGACCTTTTCGCAATAGCTCGGCGGGGAGAATCTGCACATTATTAGCAGTGGCAACGATAAACACAGGACTGGTTTTTTCCTGCATCCAGGTGATTAATGTCCCAAATACCCGACGACTCGTGCCCGAATCGCCATCGGTGCTGCTGTTAAGGTTGCCAAAGGCTTTATCGAGTTCGTCGATCCACAGCACACAGGGCGCGATCGCATCGGCAATTTGAATCATCTGCCGCATTCGGCTCTCACTCTCGCCCACGATGCCGCCAAATAATCGCCCCGTGTCAAGTCTGAGCAGAGGCAGCCGCCACTCATGGGCGATCGTCTTTGCTGAGAGTGATTTTCCGGTGCCTTGAATGCCTACTAACAGCAGCCCTTTCGGATTAGGAATGCCATATCGCCGTGCCTCTTCAGTGAAGACATCTTGCCGCATTTGCACCCATTGCTTGAGATTTTCTAGCCCGCCCACACTTTTAAGCGATCGCTCTGTGGTGAAAAACTCTAAGATTCCAGTTTGTCGAATGGCTTGTTTTTTTGCGTCTAACACCTCGTCAATGTCCGTTTCATTGACCATTTGTTTAGCGGCGAGTGCCTTGGCTAAAACCCGTTCTATCCGCGATCGACTCAACCCTTGGCAAGCTTTTACGAGCTGTTCGCGGGCGAGCGGGGTGAGGTGCAGCTTATCTGGAATCACGAGTTGAGAGATCAGCGCATCAATCTCAGCCGCATTAGGCAGCGGCGCGTCAAGTACGGTGACAGCTTCGGTCAGTTCGACAGGCAGTTCTAGTGTGTGACTGAGCAACACGATCGTTTTGCGGGTGCGCTTGAGTTCTCGTGATAGGTTTTTGAGTTCGCGCACGATCGGCACGCTGTCTTTGCTGTTAGGCTGCTTAAGCCAGGGGTGTAAGTCTCGCAGCACAAAGATCGCGGCTTCTTGCTCTGAGGCTTTAGCAATGCGCCCTAGTGCCCCCATTACAGTGCCTTTATCAGCGCCATTATCTGACCAACCGCGCACAATATCCCAGAGCAAAATGGCGCGACCGGGCTTAGTCGCCGCAACTTGACGCAAAACGTCTTCGGCTGGCGCTTCTTCAACTGCCACAAGATAAAGAATCGCATAGTGCGCGCGAATCATTAAATCGATCTGTTCGATCAGGTCTTGATAAGGCATCGGGTAAGAAGAAATTGGCATCGGCAGAAACAATAACAGTACTGGTAGGGACACGACATGTCATGTCCTCTAGATAAATGGTTGCGTGGGGCACAGACATGCCGTGTTGAATTAATAGAGACACAACATGTCGTGTCTCTACCGAATTAACCTGACCTTTAATCGAATTTAACCTGTAACATCACACGTTTGTTTATGGTGAGTAGGGGCACACCATGTCGTGCCCTTACTACAGTTTGATGCCATGAAATTAGGGTTTTCGATAGTTTATGTCCTCGTCTGAAATCCCTGAGTTCCAGCAGTCTTCTCAACAACTTTGCATCTTACTGGTCGAAGATGAAATTAGCATTCGTGAAACGATCGTATTGGCATTGACTACAGAAGGCTATCAGGTGACAGTGGCTGAAGATGGACGACAAGCACTCACCCTAATTCGCAGTGCGACGATGAGAGAAGACGGGACGTTCTCGATCGACTTAATCATTCTAGATCTGATGCTTCCTGATGTGAATGGGCTAGATATTTGTCGATCGCTACGACAACAAAACAATCTCACTCCTATTCTAATTTTGAGTGCGCGGGGTAGCGAAATGGATGTAGTCGTTGGGCTAGAAGTCGGTGCAGATGACTATTTAGTCAAGCCGTTTGGTCTGCGAGAACTCATTGCCCGATGTCGAGTCTTGCTACGGCGCAGTCGCCTATCAGCACAGACTACCGATCAGCCTGTGCTTGAATTTGAGGATGTGGTGGTGTATCTAGAAGAATGTCGCGTGACGGTGCGCGGTGAGGCGGTGAGTTTATCGCCCAAAGAGTTTATGCTGCTGGAACTTTTCATGCGTCATCCACGACGAGTGCTTTCTCGTGACCAACTGCTAGAGCGCATCTGGGGAACTGAGTCGATGAGCGATCCAAAAACGGTCGATGTCCATATTCGCTGGCTACGCGAGAAGTTAGAAGTTGATCCCAGCGCTCCTCAATATATTGTGACGGTGCGAGGCTTTGGCTATCGACTTGGTTAACTATAGCAACCCGATTTGAGTTATTCCACATCCTTGCCCACTGCACCCGCAAAGACCTCAAGCATTTCACTCTCCCAGTCAGGCTTGTAGACCTTGCTGGGAGTCAATTTTTCAAAAATACTAACTTTTGGGTTGGTCATTTTTGGGTTGATTTAGCAGGAATTGGAGTAAAGATTGGGGTAAAAATTTTGGAGAAAGTTATAATATCGATAGAACACTTGAACGCTACACGGGAGTGTTCCGAAATGTATTCCATAAAGCAACTTTGTTAACCACCTACGTGAATTGTAGGACGACGATCGGGGTTCTTTTCAGCCAGTCGGAGAACTTCACGCGTCACTACCGGAATGTCGCCTTCACCAAAGAGAATAAACCGCAGCAAATATTGAATCGGATTGCCCTCTGCCCAACCAAAATAAATATGTGGCAACTGATCCGTCTGATTTCGGAGTTCTAACAAAATTGCCGCGATCGCATTGGGAACCGCCGCACTTTTTGTCCGCAGAATCCGGTAGCCATGCACCTCAACGCCACTCACATGCAGGGTGCCACCAAAATCAGACGCATCAGACACCTGAATCTCTAAAAACAGAATCGGATCGGTGGCTGGAATGTGGTTATCTTCGCGCACTTCCTGCTCTTTTAAGAAATATTCCCGTTCGTCTCCTGCGTTTAAGCGATTAGCAATCAGCCGAATCGTGTGATGACTCTCTTCGGCAATAAAGCGTTGGGCAGTTTCATCTAACTCGATGTCCTCAAACCGCAGCTCGGTCGATCGCCAAACTCGCGAAATCAGAGACGTGAGAATGATGGTACCGATAAAAAATCCTGCAATGCGAATCCCTTCAGGTCGTTCAATGATATTGACAACGGTAGTGTATAAAAACACAATCGTAATTGCACCAAACATGATCACGCCTTGCCGCGATCGCCGTTGTCGCGCTGATAAAGTGACTGCAAACGAGGCTGAAGTGATTAACACCAAAACCCCTGTTGCATAAGCTCCACCTTGTGCCTCGACATTGGCTCGAAACAGGATCGTGATCACAAACGCGATCGCCGTATAGACCAACACTAAGGGTCGCGTGGCTCGTGCCCAATCAGGAGCCATGCCATAACGGGGCAAATAGCGCGGCACAATGTTGAGCAATCCCGCCATTGCCGATGCTCCTGCAAACCACAAAATCGCGATCGTACTCAGATCATAAACAGTGCCAAACCCATCGCCTAGAAATTGATGCGCGAGAAAAGCCAGCGCCCGTCCATTCGCTCTACCTCCGCTTTGAAACTCTGCCGCCGGAATGAGCAGCGTGGTCACGAGACTGCTAGTCAGTAGAAAAAAGCTCATAATCAGTGCCGCAACAGTCAGTAACTTGTGCGTGTTTTGAATGCGTCCTCTAGACTGCGCTTCAGTGTCGCTCTGATGCCCTTTGACTAGTGGCATCACTACAACACCCGTTTCAAACCCTGACAAGCCCAGCGCCAGTCGTGGAAACAGCAGCATTGACACCCCAATCATCATCAGTGGGTTTCCATGTTCGGCAAAGAGTGCGGTTTGCCAGTTTGATAGCACGATCGGCTGTTGCAGAATTTGATAAAGACCAACGCTAATCGTGACCAAATTTAACAGCAGGTAGATGCCGACTAAATAAACGGCAAGCCCGATCGCTTCTCGAAATCCTCTTAAAAACACGGTGCCCAACAACGTCACTAGCAGCAGCGTCACGCCGATCTCTTGACCGTGAAGAAAGGCAGGCGTTAAAGGATTTTCAATAATGTGAGCAGTTGCGTCTGCGGCTGAAAGGGTGATAGTGATGATAAAGTCGGTCGCAACAAATCCCAATAGACACAGGACAAAAAACTTGCCCTGCCACCAGGGAAGCAAATGTTCAAGCATCGCGATCGACCCTTCCCCGTGCGGACTTTTTTCAGCAACTCGGCGATAGATCGGCAACGCGCCAAATAGCGTCAGCAATACCAGAATCAGGGTGGCGATCGGAGACAGAGAACCCGCGGCTAAGGCGGCAATTCCTGGCTGATAGCCCAGCGTTGAGAAGTAATCGACTCCCGTTAGACACATTACCTCCCACCAAGAATGTTGGGGTTGCCGTCCTTGTTTGTGGGCGCGATCGTCGTTTAATAACCAACGAGCGAACCGTCTGCGGTGCAGTTTAGTCAGGCGAACGGATCTAGCCATTCAGGCTCCTCCAATAGGGCAATGATCAGCAGGCGTAGAGTTTTGTAAACACTCCTTCTAAGTAATAGACCGATTTATTGACGATCGCGCAACTCCTTTAGGAGGGTTATTAATTAGGACTTACGCAAACCTCGGAGGTTTTAACCAAGAATCAAGCATCGTGACCGACAGAATGGCTTAAACCTCCGAGGTTTTGGTCAAGTATTTTCTGAGAATTTAGCCTGTAGCAGTTTCAATTTTCTCGCGCTTGCTTTATAATCTCCACTTTCCCTACCGAAAATAGGTACTTTTTGCTTGTCTTTTTGGCTGTCTCCCGCTAGGATCTAAATACGAAATTCCGATCAGCGAACTGTAGATTAGGGGAGACAACAGCAATGAGGGTTTGGCAACGGGCTTTAACTGGGTGGAGACAACTGACTCGACACCTGATCAATCAATTTAGGCTCGATTCAATCAAAAGCTTTGCATCGCTCTTTATCATCGGGGCAACCTTGAGCGTGGCGATCGCTGCTTGCTCAAATGGGTCTGGCAATAATTCTACTGCAACCAGTCCTGCGGGTAGCCCAGTTGCCCAAAACCAAAAAGATGTTGAGCTGACTCTGGTGGGATATGCCATTCCCAAAATCGCTTATGATGCGATTATTCCCAAGTTTGTTGAACAGTGGAAAAAAGATCATGGTGGTCAGACGGTCACGTTTAATCAAAGCTATGGCGGGTCTGGCACCCAAACTCGTGCTGTGATTGACGGTCTAGAAGCCGATGTAGTTCACTTAGCGCTGGCTGGCGATACCAACAAACTGGTCAAAGCCGGACTTGTGAATGCTGACTGGGATACCAAAGTGCCCAACAACGGCATCGTCGCTAAAACCGTTGCGGCGATTACCACCCGTGAAGGGAATCCCAAAAATATCAAGAGTTTTAACGATTTAGCTAGAGATGGTGTCAAGTGGGTGACTGCAAACCCCAAGACCTCTGGCGTGGCTCGGTGGAATTTCTTAGCTCTGTGGAATGCTTCGATCAAGTCAGGTGCAGATGAAGCAAAAGCGACGGAGTTTGTTACCCAAGCCTTTAAAAATGTGGCAGTGCTGACCAAAGACGCTCGTGAAGCGACCGATGCTTTTTCTAAGCAGGGTCAGGGCGATGCGCTGATTAACTATGAGAACGAGATTATTCTGGCGAAGAGTAAGGGTGAGAAACTCGAATACACGATTCCTGAGGTGAATATCTCGATCGACACCCCGATCGCGGTTGTGGATAAGAATGTCGATAAACACGGCACACGAGAAGCCGCTGAAGGGTTTGTGAAGTTCCTCTTTACCCCAGAGGCGCAGCAAGAGTTTATCAACTTGGGCTATCGACCCCTTGATGCCGCAGCAGCAGCTCAAAAAGAAAACACGGACAAATTCCCGCCAGTGAAGACACTGAGCACCATCAAAGACTTCGGTGGCTGGACTGATTTCCAGAAGAAGTTTTTTGAAGATGGTGCCATTTTTGATCAAATTGAGGCATCGATTAATAAGTAGCGTGCTGCTTTCTACTTGGATAAGGGCGATCGCAAACCTCGGAGGTTTTGGTCAAAATGCGAAGTCCTGTTGGATAAGGGCGATCGCTTGATTCTACCGCTCTACTTAGGATCGTGGATTACAGCATCTCGGTTACTTGCAACGCTAACGGACACGGCAGTGCCATGTCTCTACTGATCCTCGATCTAGGATGTTACAAAAAACGTCCCTAGATTTCTATTAACATAGATGGCTCATTCTAGATATCACGATGGTTTCTTCTCCCCAAGTTGATGAATTTCAGAAGCCTCCCGCCCGGAAAACGTTTCTGACTAGACTGGCTCAAGTTCCTTGGACATGGCGCGTCACGATCGGCTACCTGAGCGTCATGCTATTTTTGCCGCTGGCCGCGATGTTTCTTAAAGCAAGTACCGAAAGCCCTGCTAATTTTTGGCGGATTGCTACGAGTCCGATCGCGCTTGCAGCTTACGATGTGACGTTTACAACAGCGTTCGTGGCAGCTTTATCTAATGGTCTGTTTGGAACGCTGATCGCTTGGGTTTTAGTTCGTTATGACTTTCCCTTAAAGCGGTTGTTTGATGCGTCGGTCGATTTGCCCTTTGCCCTGCCCACCTCAGTCGCCGGGTTAACACTCGCTACCATCTACAGCGATAACGGCTGGGTTGGCTCTCTGTTTGCTCCCTTGGGCGTTAAAATTGCCTTCACTCGACTGGGCGTTTTCGTTGCAATGACGTTTATCTCACTGCCGTTTGTCGTGAGAACGGTGCAGCCTGTTTTGACAGAAATGGAAAAAGATATCGAAGAAGCCGCCTGGTGTTTGGGAGCTTCAGATTTTCAGACTTTTTGGCGAGTGGTATTGCCGCCATTGTTTCCATCGATTCTAACGGGCATTGCATTAGGGTTTTCTCGCGCGGTTGGAGAATATGGCTCGACTGTGATTATTGCGTCTAACACACCATTCAAAGATCTGATCGCGCCTGTGTTAATCTTTCAAAGATTAGAGCAATATGACTATTCAGGGGCAACCGTGATCGGTGTTGTTTTGCTGATGATCTCACTAGTGATATTGCTAGGAATTAATCTCTTACAAGCATGGGGCAAACGATATGGCTGATCTGGGTCCATCTTTTAATGCGTCTGTTCCCAAAACGGGGAAGAATGCAACCAAACCGCAGCGTAAATGGGTGCCTGCGGTGTTGATTGCGATCGCCGTTCTCTACCTATCTCTGGTGCTCTACATTCCAGCCGCAAACGTGTTTGTGCAGGCCTTTAGCAGAGGAGTTGGCACATTTTTTAAGACGCTTGTCCGTCCCGATTTTCTATTTGCAGCGCGTCTAACGCTATTGATGGCAGCGATCGCGGTGCCGTTGAATGTGGGGTTTGGATTGTGTGCAGCGTTGGCGATCGCGCGTCGTCGGTTTCCAGGTCGAGCCTTTGTTTTGAGCATCATCGATTTACCATTCTCAATTTCGCCAGTCGTAGCGGGCTTGATGATCGTCTTGCTCTATGGGCGACGAGGCTGGTTTGGCAGCGCGCTCGAAGCCAGCAATATCAACATTGTGTTTGCGATTCCGGGCATGGTGTTAGCGACGGTGTTTGTAAGTATGCCGTTTGTCGCGCGTGAAGTGATTCCGGTGTTAGAAGAAATCGGAGCCGATCAAGAAGAAGCGGCAAAAACTCTGGGAGCGAACGATTGGCAAACGTTTTGGCGAGTCACCTTACCCAGCATCAAATGGGGTTTGCTCTATGGCGTGATTCTCACTAACGCTAGAGCAATGGGCGAATTTGGTGCCGTCTCGGTGGTGTCTGGCAATATTGCTAACAAGACTCAAACTTTACCGCTTTTTGTCGAAGAAACCTATAAGCAATATGAAACCGAAGCGGCTTATTCGGCAGCAGTATTGCTGGCGTTGTTAGCAGTGGTGACTCTCGTCTTAAAGGAGATTTTAGAGCGCAAAACTCGCATCAAAGACGCAAATTAACGTCAGTTCGACGAGTTTATTCGCTTCGTTGTTAGTGGCTTCTGCCCCCTAAATCCCCCATTCTGGGGGACTTTGAACCGGAATTTTGGCTTGAAGTCCCCCAAATTGGGGGATTTAGGGGGATTCCCGAATTTACAACCGGAGCAAACCGTTTCTGTCGAACTGACATCAAATTAGACCGCAAATTAATGAGTCGATGTTGAAATTTGGGACGTTTAGAGGGTCAAAATAGGCTTTGAGGCGACGATCGGGTGTTTCCTCTTCATAATCAAGAGTGCTATTCTCTTGAATGCACTTGCCCCAGTCTGTTTAACCCACTTCAGGTTTTGAACATTATGCGCGCACTCCTACTCTATCCCCGGTTTCCTAAAACGATCGAGTCTTATGAAAAGGTTTTGAAGCTGATTAATCGCAAAGCTTCGATGCCGCCGTTAGGGTTAGTGACGGTTGCCGCTATCTTGCCCCAAACCTGGGAATTTAAGCTAGTAGACCATAACGTTCGAGCCGTCACCGAGGCAGAATGGGATTGGGCAGAAGTCGTGATTCTGTCGGCGATGATTGTGCAAAAGCCAGATTTGCTGGCGCTGATTCGAGAAGCTAAACGACGGGGCAAATCGGTTGCCGTTGGTGGACCCTATCCTACGTCGATTCCTCAAGATTCTTTAGAAGCTGGGGCAGACTACCTCGTTTTAGATGAAGGTGAGCTGACGTTGCCTCTGTTTGTCGAAGCGATCGAGCGGGGCGAACCCCAAGGCGTTTTTCGCTCAAATGGTGAACGACCCGACGTAACCCAAACGCCCATTCCCCGCTATGACTTGCTAGAGTTGGATGCTTATAATGCGATGTGCGTTCAATTTTCGCGGGGTTGCCCCTTTCAGTGCGAATTTTGCGACATCATTGTGCTTTACGGACGCAAACCGCGCACCAAAGATCCTCAACAGCTTTTGGCAGAGCTTGAATGTCTCTATCAGTTGGGCTGGCGGCGATCGATTTTTATGGTCGATGACAACTTTATTGGCAACAAGCGCAACGTCAAGCTGATGCTGCAAGAACTCAAAGGCTGGATGGCAGAGCGCCAATATCCCTTTACTTTTCTCACTGAAGCGTCGGTTGATTTAGCGCAAGATGTAGAGTTGATGCACTCAATGGTGGCGTGTAACTTTAAGGCGGTCTTCTTAGGCATCGAAACGCCAGATGCTGAGAGTCTGCAACTCACCAAAAAGTTTCAGAATATGCGGAGTTCTCTTGTCGATGCCGTGCGAACGATTAACGAAACGGGTTTGCGAGTCACCGCAGGGTTCATTATTGGGTTTGACGGCGAGAAGCAGGGCGCGGGCGATCGGATCATTGAGTTTGTTGAGCAAACCGCCATTCCAACCACAACTTTCGGCATTCTTCAGGCACTTCCCGATACAGCGCTGTGGCATCGGTTAAAGAAAGAAGGACGACTGTTAGAGATATTGGGTGACGGCAGCCAAACCATGTTGATGAATTTTATTCCAACCCGCCCCGTTGAGCAGATTGCTCAGGAGTATATTCGAGCATTTTGCACCTTGTATGAGCCGAAGTGTTTTCTCGATCGCGTCTATCGATCGTTCCGACAAATGACCGCACCGCCGCGACTTGCCCCCGATAAGTTTCCGGGCTTAGTCGAGTTAAAGGCGTTGGCTTATGTGGTCTGGCAACAGGGCATTAAGCGCAATACGCGTCTGATGTTTTGGCATCATTTGTTCAGCATTCTCAAGCACAATCCGACCGTTTGGGATCAATATCTAACGGTGTGTGCTTATGCAGAACACTTTATTGAATTTCGCGATCTGGTCAGCCACCAAATGGATGCTCAACTCGCCCAGTTTCAAGTAGAAGAGGCGAGAAGAGATCTTGAGGCAAAGGATCTTGAGAACGCAGTGTTGTCGAAATAGATCTCAACCATCAAGGATTGGGAAGGTTAACAATTTACTTAGAACTGCATTCTCAACAAAGTAAGGGGGCTAATAATTGATGCCAATTCTGGAAGCAACTGCGACTGATCGTTCAATCTGACGGGGCACGGCAGTGCCATGCCCCTACCCTTTTTGTACGGGCATGGCACTGCCGTGCCTTAATGCCGATCTATCGCATTCACAAACCCAATTGGTACGAGTTCAGTAGATATTATGGGCAGCGATAACTTTTGAGCTTCAACCAAAAATTTTAAACCTGCTTGTAAAATTCTGCTGCAACAATTTATCATACCGTCGCGATCGTCCTGGCCATTTCATCAAGCCTCAATGTCAATATTTTCATAGAGATCAATGATTTTGATCTGAGCTTCAAAAGTACTTAGAGACAATGTAATATCCGGATCATCATATTCTGAGAGCAGCCATTGATTAGAAGCAGTTTTAACATAGTGTTCTACTTGATTGTTCCTTCCTCACGCTGTTGGCATCTGTTGAATGATCTCCATTGTTTTAACGCTAACCGTGCAAACCCGATCGAGCAAGTCAACAACCTGTTCTTTGTAGTCAGCAAATTTATAAGTGTTGAAGAGTTTGGCGATCGTCGGATCTTTAGGTTTCTTTTCTTTGTATTGGTCGAGTATCCATTCCAGCGCAGAGCGGTTGCCAAGTTTGTAGTCCCAGACGATCGCCGGAACGTCCATAAGTTGAGTGTTTTCGTCTAAGGTGATCATGTTGCTAGTTTTTTCGGCTTTGAGTTTGGCTTTTGGGTTGTCTTTAGTGGCAATCTCGACTCGTTTTAATCCGTAGGGTGCGATCGTTTCATAATTCAGATGTAGATCCATCAGGGCTTTGCCCCAGGTTACCCATTGGTAGAAGTTGCCATAGAAGGGCAATCGGGGAAATTCACGCTTGAGGTTGAGTTCGTATTTGATACGGTAGGCGGAATGGTGGAGAACGGCATAGGTGTAGTGGAAGATGTCTTGTTTGTTGATGGTGCGATCGTTGTAGTAGGTTTGAAATTGGGTTAAGCCCCAGTCGGTGATGTTGTCGATGCGGTTTCCGTCTTTGTCGTAGCGATAGAGGGGAAGGCATTGAGTACCGCCAGAAGCAGGACTAATACAATTCAGATCAGGGATTAAATCCGTTGCAATCACAGCGAATGGTTTACTTGCGGATTGCCCCATAAAGCCAATTAATTTATTGTTACTCTGTGACTCTGGAAATATTTTTGGGGATTGACCAGGCATCCTGTTAAGATGTTTATCGAAATATAAATACTGCCTTGCGAAAGGTCGATATATCCCTTTTCTAACTTTACTTAAGTCGAAATCAATTTCAATTCTATCCGCAACATATCTATCGAGTTGCCTATCCCATTTAATGTCTAAATTGATCTTTTGATCTTTGACGTATGCTCTATAGACCTGAATTAGATATTCTATTTTTAATATTAGATTCGCCTTAGAGAAAGCATAAATCCACTCGTCTCTACCTGTTTCTAAACCTCTCGAAAAAAGCTGAAAAATTGCCTCTTGCGACTTTCCCGCTTTCACATCCTTGTCAATTAATGACAAAAGACTATCAAAATCGTTATCGGTTAAATTAATCCAGTTCGATTTCTCATCAGGCGTAATATGATCAAAGGGAATTTGTTCAAATCTCGATCGTTCAAACCAGTCGAGTTTTTCTTCCTTCGTTTGCTCATCTTGCAATGTAAAGTAAAAGATTTTTGCCTTCATGCCCATATCCTCTGAATCGAATACGCATCAAACTTTTTGTCAACGCTAATAATCATAAGAGAGTGATTGATTGCCTGTGAGATCAACATTCGATCGAAAGGATCTCGATGACTGGAACTCAAGGGAAGTGAAACATAAGTTATCGCGTCTTCAAATGTGATGGCCAGTTCTCGAATCCTCAAGTTAACCATATCGAGCTTAATGGTTTCCAGTGGAGTCAGAAGTGTCAGCTTTCCAACACTAACCTTGATAGAAATTTCCCAGATTGAAGCAATGCTGACAAACACAGATTCAGTATTTTCTATCTGTTGCTTAATAAGATCTGGTAGCCTAGAGTCGTTGTTGAGAAACCAAAGCAAAGTGTGAGTATCCAGCAGCATGGGCAAAATTACATATAGTCCTTAAGATCTTCAAGCGGCTCATCAAAATCGTCAGCCACGATAATCATGCCTTCCATGCTTCCTGCGACACGATACTTTTTAGGGTCACTTTCTTGCTCCGAAGTTTGTTTCTGCTCCTCTATCAATGAATCAATGTAGTGCAGCACTTTTACTTGTAGAGACTCAGGAAGACTCTCTAGTTTTTCCAAGATGACGGGCTGTATCATCAGTTTTTCTCCTTTTTAACTTTTACTAGAAACATTACAGCGATCCCAGTTTGAATTCCAAATACATTGTTTTTTGTGCCTGAGATCTTTGGGTTATTCCTCACATCCGACTGCGTATCAACAATGTAAACATAATCAAACTCCTTTTCAACACATTTACGAAAGCCATCAAAGGTTTTAGAATCAATAAACGATCGATTGGTAATGAACGCAACCATCCCGTTTTGACCGAGGCGATCGCTTGCCCACCGCAAGAAGCGGGTATACATATCGTAAACAACAATCTGATTTTGAGCCGTACCTTCCTTGATATAGCTCTCTTTGATTGCCTTATCGATGCCTTTATAGAGACGGTTAGAGTTGCGCTGGTTAAAGTTTTCCTGATGGGCGTTGTAGGGCGGATTGCCGATAATGACAGAAATGGTGCGATCGTTCTGCTGCTGAATTCGCGCCGTGTTTTGCACACTCATCGCAAACAAATCAAACTGCTTTCCTTCAAACCCGCAATGATCCAGCGTATCCACCAAACAAATATTCTTAAACTCCTCGTATTTCCCCATCTTTTGCTGATAAGTAAATTCAATATTCAAATTAGCAATGTAATAGGGCAAAATCGCCACTTCATTGCAGTGAATTTCGTTTTTATATTTATGCTCCAGCTTATCCGCAGGCAGATATTCGATCAGTTCTGTCACAAAGGTTCCTGTGCCCGTGCAAGGGTCAAGAATCTCTACTCCTGGATCAGACAACAACTTGCCGAAGTGTTTATGCACCAGATAATCGGCGCTTTCAATCATAAAGCGAACAATTTCATTGGGTGTGTAAACAATGCCCAAGCGATCGGCCGCTTTAGGGTTATACGCCTTGTAGAAATTCTCGTAGATTGCCTTGAGAAACTTTTGCTTTTCGTGGTGGTTAGCAATATTCTCAGACTTACGACGAATCACCGCATAGTAGTGTTCAATGCTCTTAAGCGTGTTTCGACGAGTCTTTCCGGTGAAAAACGTGCTGATAATTTCCGACAGTTCCCGCGCAATATTGTTCTCCCGGTACAACTGCGACTCATGAAAAATATTAGTAAAAATATCCTCCGTCAGAATGTGCTGAATCAACATCTCATGAATGTCGAAAACCTCGATTTCAGGGTTGATCGACTGGCGACAAACTTCTAGAAACGCATTGCGGCGTTCTCTAAATTCGGTATTCCCTATCTCTTGCTGATTGATGATGTCCCGCAGCGCTTCGAGAATATTGGGAATGTCTTCTTTGAACCGGGTGATAGCAGCGCGAAAGTCCCGCACTTCCGGGCGATCGTAGCTCACAAACGTGCTGATCAACCCATTCAGCGCCTCTGCATCTCCCATCGAGACGCGCAACTGCTCTCGACTGTGCTGAATTAACACCGCAGTCTGCGAGTCTTCAAACAAAATGTTTTCGTCAGGGTAGCCCTTCTCAAACTTCTTCTCGATTTCTTGATCGAGATTGTCATTGTCATATTGGTCTTTGCTTTCCCACCAGCCATGCTCCAAGCGAATGGCATCCTTGACTGTGCCATCAGGGAAAACCGTTGTGTTGAACTTGGTCTTAAAGTCGAGTCCGGGGATCAGCAGATAATTACGTGGCTTGCAATAGTCATTCAGCAAACGCTCAAAGGCATTGCGAATGCTGGTTTCTTTTTTAGAACCCCCATAGCGGATAATTTTTTCGACTTCCGCATGATACTGCGTCACTAGCAATCTCGACATCTCGCGACTCCCGAATCATGAAGCTTGGGTAAATTGAGGGCTAATGCTCAGTGTTCCCACTTACCTTGATTCTGACTCACAGATTGCTATCCCGGCTCACCAAACTTGAAAATGGAGTTTCTGTGTAACGCGATGTGTGAATAAGAACCCTCACCCCAAACCCCTCTCCCGCAGGAGAGGAACTTTACCATCGATCTCTGGTTCCCTCTCCTTTGCGAGCGGGCTAGGGTGAAGTCTACGATCGTACCCTTTCTAACGGCATCCGTTGATCGGTTTCTTGATCCTCTAAAAAGTGATCTTCAAACTCGTAAGTGTGGGACATGGTGGGCGTAGCTGCCCCACGAGCTTTGCGATCGTACCATTGGCGATAGCGCAGCGAGAGCAGATCGGGTTTGACGGTGCAGTTCCAATCTCCGTAGCCATTTTTATGCCACTCAGTTTGGGCATAGAGAATTGGCAAATCTTCATCGAGAATCTGGTTTGCTTTGCGTCTGAGTTGCCAACTCACCAGCGGGTTCCACGTCAGCCAGTCTCGCGCTTCAAACACAAATAGACGCGTCCGGTTCTCGGTCAACGGCACAAAATAATCACTCGCAATTAATCGCCAACCGGGTTTAGGTTCGATCGCCACTTTCACCAAACAAGGTGGCTCAAATGAGTAGACAAAATCGTTGTAGTCTTCGCCATCAGCATTTTTGACCATCATGGTCAGCCCGTATTCGTAATCGGTCAGAGTAACTTCAAGCGATCGCAGATAATCGCGCTGCTTTTTGCTCGCGATCGATTTGGTGTGCAAAAAGGGGAAGTGAGCAAAATCAAGACCGCCCGCGATCATCAGCTTATGAGGAATTTCTTGTTCTCGCACAATCACCTCATGAACCCATCCTGCTTCTGTCGTGCCCTCTGGCAATCGCAACGGTGGAGCCATTTCTGGAGATCCGGCAAACACCCAAATCACGCCCAGGCGCTCTTCAGTCGGGTAGGCAAAACGACACTTTGCACTCTTGGGTAGCTTGCCATCTTCTAAACAAGGAATCTTTTCACACTCGCCACTCGCTCCAAACTGCCAGCCGTGATAGGCGCACTCTACTTTTCCGTCTTTAACTTTGCCCAACGATAGAGGAACGCCCTGATGGGGACAGGAATCGTGCAAACAAATCGCTTTGCCGTTGTTGTCTCTAAAGATGACAAGTGGCTCTCCGAGCAACAGAGTGCTGTGAGGTTTATCAGCAGAAACTTCAGAAGAGAGAACCAGCGGATACCAATAATTTTTTAGAAATTCCATTGAAAGACCTCAAAAAACGATCGTGGATTTTGAGAATGTTGCAGTTGAGTATCTTGATTGTTCAATCGCAGTTGTGCCTTTAGAGGCGTATTAGCTGCGCCTGCAAATCTTCTTGCACTTTAGACGGCTGAAGAATCGGGGCAATTTCACTCAGACTGGGCGTGACTGTCCAGTCATATTGGCGCAGCAGCGAAACGAGAAAAACCTTCATCTCTAGTTTGGCTAACTCTAAGCCAATGCAGGTATGTGTCCCTCCCCCAAAGCCAACCAGCGAGAAGGGATAGCGTTTATCTTCCTCACGGGGCGGCGCGAAGCGATCGGGGTCAAAGCGATCGGGGTCTCGATAAATCTCTGGCATCCGGTGCGTAATCATCGGCGAAATGTCCACCATCCAACCTGCGGGAATTAGATACCCAGCATATTCAACGTCTTTGACGACGCCACGAGCCATGCCAAACACAGGTGGATAAAGGCGTTCTGCTTCTTTAAGGACGTTCGACATTTGAGTCAATTTGCCCAAGTGAGACAGCGTAAGCGGAGCAGCGCCGACTACCTGATCTAACTCAGTTCGTAAGCGATCGCGCCATTCTGGATGACTGCTCAACTCAAACAGCACCCAACTCAACAACATCGCTGGATTGTCTTGTCCTGCTAACAACAGCATTAATGCTTGATTGGTAACATCGGTGTCACTTAAGTGATTGCCATCTTCATCAGTGGCAACGAGCAGCATACCCAAAACATCTTGACATTCCTGCAAATTATCTTGTTGTCGTCGGGCTGCAATTTTGTTGCTCACAAACCCCAGTAGATTGCGTCGAGCTTGCTGCGATTTTCCGTGTAGCGTTTGCGGAATATCCAGCTTAATTTTGCCGCGCAAGCCGCGCATCATCTGACCAAACCACTGACTGGTTTGCTGTATTTCGGCATCAGTTTCGGTGCCTAAAAACAAGCGACTCGCCACGATCGTTGTAAACTTACCAAACTCATCGATTAAAGGAATGCTACTCTGTTGACCCCAGTCATTTAGCAAATCGTCGGTCACTTGCTGAATGGTGTCGAAATAGTTGGCGATCGCGCGTCCGTGCAGTGCCGGAAACATCAGACGCTTGGTGGCACGGTGTTCTTGCCCGTCTTGCAGAAGGATACCTCGACCGATCAGCGGCTCTAAAAAACGCCATCCCAACCGAGTCGAAAAGTGATCTGCCTGATCGCTCATCACCAAGCGATTAGCTTCGGGCCCCATTAAATAGGCAAATTTGCGTCCGGCAATGCAGCTTTTAAAGATTGGGCCATAGCGCTCAAAGCGTCGCCAATAGAACAATTCATCATCTGCAAATAGCTCTTTAGATTCGCCGACAAAGGGTTTTCCAAAGCTTCCAGGCATGTCGTCTGCTGACTTAAGACGCTGTAGTACTTGGACAGTCATTGAAGTATCTCCCTAAAACTAAAATTGAGGATAAAAACGCCGCTTGGGTTAGCATCAAACGGGCACCGCTTCAATAATGCTGTTGGCAGTCTGCGTTGGAATAATGCGCGTCACTTCGTAGCCTGCGGCAGAGAGCAACGATCGATACTGTGTCTCTGTGCGCTCATAGCCGCCAGGTGTTGTCAGTAGTGATTCGAGATCGACAAACTTACCCACAAAAGGGTCATTTCCTGATGGCATGACCATTTCGACAAGCAACACTTTGCCGCCCTCTGCCATTGCGTTACGGCAGTTTTGCAGAATCTTGATCGCCCGTTGATCATCCCAGTTGTGAATCACAAACATCATGATATAAACATCGCCACCGCTCGGAACCGAGTAGAGACAGTGCCCTTCCATTAATTCGCAGCGATCGCCAATTCCCGATGCTGCAATCACAGGTTTTGCCCCGTCAATCACAAACGGCAAATCATACAACACGCCTCGCATGGTGGAATCCGTCGTAAGCAAAGGAATTAATGTATTTCCATAGCCGCCGAGAACCGCAACGTCAACCGCTTTATGAACGCCAGAAAAATCATAGTTTGCAATCAAAGCTGCCGAAGCTCTGGCAGAAATGCTCGTTTTAGACGGCCCGTGCGTTCGGGCAAAATCAGGGTTTTGCAGACAATAGTCATACAGTTCCATGCCGTGAATTTGATCGAAGGCAGCTTCTCCCGTTTGCACACTTTCGAACAGCCGTCCCCAGACTTTCCAGTGCCAATCTTCGCCCAACACTTTTACCATTGCCCCGATCGCATCCGGCACGTCAGACCGCAAAAACTCCGCCGTCGGGGTCATGTGAAAGCGTCCGTCTTCATCTTCAGAAAAGACTCCGACACTGGCAAGCGATCGTAGTACCCGATAGAGTGAAGGAGCATGAGTTTCGGTAACTTGAGCGAGTTCTTCAGAAGTTTTGGGCGCATCGACTAAGCGATCGGCGATTCCCAAAACGGCGGCAACATAGAAGCATCGAGAAATCCGCAGTCCGCCGATCATTTGCAGCATTGCCACTTGAGGCGGCAAGTGAGGAAGCACCTTAGGGGCATTGGTCGCAATAGTGGGTTGAGTTACAGTCATAGTTAATTCACAAAGAATAGGTTGGGTTGAGCGCACTACACAGGAATAGCTTCAATGACGCTCCAGGGACAGGGAGAATCATAGATTCGAGTGAGTTTAAGACCTGCGCTCAACAACAGCGATCGATACTCCGCTTCCGTTCGCTCTACGCCACCGAATACCGCCAGCATCTCCAAATCCAGAATTTTGCTCAGGCTAGGAGCGTTACCAGAAGGAACAATCAGTTCCACGAGCAGAAGTTTGCTGTCGTGGTTCATCGCAC
Source organism: Phormidesmis priestleyi ULC007 (assembly GCF_001895925.1). Lineage (GTDB taxonomy): Bacteria > Cyanobacteriota > Cyanobacteriia > Leptolyngbyales > Leptolyngbyaceae > Phormidesmis_A > Phormidesmis_A priestleyi_A. The sequence continues at coordinate 88,338 of NZ_MPPI01000001.1, forward strand.
GGCGGCAAGTTTTTAGAATCGCGATCGCACTCGCATCATCCCAATCGTGAATGATCGTTTTGAGTAGATAAGCATCGGCTCCGTCTGGCACTGCTTTAAAGAAGTCCCCTGCCGCTAAGGTCGTGCGTTTCTCAAAGCCGGACAGCAAGTTTTGTTGCTCTGCACTCTCAATCACGGGAGGTAGGTCAAACAAAATGCCGTGGAGGTGATCCCATTGATGGAACAACGCAGAGAGAAAACTACCTTGTCCACCGCCAACATCCACCAAGGTTTTGAAGGCTCCGAAATTGTAGGCAGTTGGTAATGCTTGATTCGTCATGACTGAGGTATTCGTCATCGCATTATCAAAGTGCTGACCTGCCTCAGGGTTCTGAGTTTCAAAGTAGTCGAACACATTGGAAGTGCCAAAGGTTTTCTCTAGAGCCGTTTCGCCTGTCTTAACGCAGTCAAAGAAATTTCCCCACGCCTGCCAATGCCAATCTTCTAAAAACATGATGGCGGCATCATGCACTGAATTGGGATGATCGGATCGCAGAGTTGCCGCGAGAGGAGTCAATTCAAAACGGCCGTTTTCTGTCTCAGTGAAGATGCCTAAACTGGCAAGCGATCGCATCAATCGATATAGGGATGGAGCATGAACGTTCGTGATGGCTGCAAGGTCTTGGCTGGTTTTCGATCCAGTTGCCAGTAAATCTGCAATGCCCAGCTTTGCAACCACATAAATCCCTTGAGAAACGCGGTATCCCGTGAGCAATTGCAGCATCGTTGCTTGGGGAGGAACGAGCTTCGATCGCAGCATTCCGAGCGAATCAGTCAGGCGCGTCATCGTGCGAATGAGGGCTGCGGGCGGCAATTTCGGATTTAGCTTCTGTCGATCTAACTTTACAGGTGACTCTGAAGAACTGGGTTCTGTGAAAGTCATGGCTTTGAGGAATAGAGGGGTGAATGTTAACTAAGCTTGTTTCATGTAGCTCACTTCGTAAAGCGTTGGCTCAGACTCAGCAATTTTTCCGATCGCTGGCATATGTGCCGTCGCTTCTGGAGTATTAAAGATGGCTCTAAAGTCATCGATGCTTCTCCATTGAGCGTAGTTTGTGACTCGCGTTCCATCCAAACTCTTATGGACGTTTGCAGAGATGAATCCTGGCAGTTTGCACATGACTTCTTCAGTTGCGTCAATCAATAAATCAATTAACTGCTGCTGATTCTCAGGCTCGACTTTAAAAATATTAATCAACGTGATCAATTCTTGATCTTGAGCGATTGTCGTTACGATTCGATCGCTAGTAATAGTCGTTGTCATAAATGCTGCTCCAGGTGAAACAATGATCAGATGTTCGCGATTATCAGTCGCAATGTTTCCGTCTTCTGGCTAGTCGTGAACTCATAGTACTAGAGAGACTTGCATGAGGTGTAGAGGATAGGTCTAGTTTGTGTATGACTTTAGACAGAGTATCGAGCAGAACATTAACTCAGTTGATTGCGAAACTGTCGAGTACTAATCGTAACCAACACGATCGCAAACACAACTAGCGCTAATGCGTGCATCCACAGAGCTTCTAACCCCACACCCTTGAGCAAAATGCCCCGCACGATCGCAATATAGTGTCGCATTGGATTGAGTAACGAAAGGGTTTGAAAAAACGGCGGCATACTTTCGACCGGAGCAATTGCACCAGAGGTTTCGACCATCGGCATATTGATAAAAAATGCTGTGAGCAAAACTTGCTGCTGCTGTTGATAAATAGTTCCCAACAAAGCGCCAATGCTAATGGTGACAAACAGATAACAGGCAGACAGCACCATCAGCAACAAAAAGTTGCCCTGAAATGGCACCCTAAACACGACCCGTCCTAAGGTGAGTGCCAGCAACACATCTCCCATTAGCAGAAAAAATAGCGGCACCACCTTCGCCAGCAAAATTTCCCACGATGCAGCCGGAGTCATTAAAAGTTGCTCTAGGGTGCCCACATCTTTTTCTTTGACAACGGCGATCGCAGAGGTGATCGTGCCAATCAACGTCAACACCAAACCCATCACCCCAGGGATAAAAAACCAGCTACTCGTCAACCCAGGATTATAGAGAAATAACACCTGAGCCTGAACGGGAAGCGCTGTCTGGGTCGTTTTAAGGCGACGATTATATTGCAAAACAATTTGCGACAGATAGCTGTTAGCAATGCCTGCCGTGTTGGCATTCACCGCATCAATCAAAATCTGAATTTCAGCATTTCCGGCTGCTAACCTGCGAGGAAACTCTGGCGGAATCACAACTCCTACGGCTAACTTGCCAGTCTCTACCCGATCGCTCAGTTCCGCTTCACTTACCGGAGGAGTCTGAGCCGCAAAAATCCCGTTTTCAGTCAGCGCCGCCACTAACTCTCGACTTTCATAAACATTGGCATAGTCAAGCACCCCCAGCTTAAGATTTTGCACATCTGGGTTGAGAGCAGACCCATACAACAGCAGTTGCACGATCGGAGGAATAATCAACAGAAAGAGCAGTTGTTTGTTCCTTAAAATCTGCCGAATTTCTTTCAGTACCAGTGCAAAAAAAGGCGTATTCAAAAAACGACGCATAACTTAGACCTCCTGCACGAATAAGATTCTCGACGTAAATCACCCTGCGATCTCTCCCCCTAACCCCCGATTCTGGGGGAACCGGAGTTCAAAGTCCCCAAAATTGAGGGATTTAGGGGGCGTTCCCGAATTCATGCAGAAGGTCTATTTCAGTAGGGACATGGTACTGTCGTGTCCGTTAACTAATCAGAGAGCTGCATGCGATCGAGTCCTTTGCGGGCAACATTGAAGAAGAAAAATCCCAGAACAAACAGCATGACCACACTCAGCCAAACGCCTGCCCAGCCCGTGCCCCGCACAAACGCATCACGAGAAATATCAATAAAATAACGAGCCGGAATCACATTGGGTACTAGAGACAACGGAAACGGAATGTTGTTCAGCGGATAGATAAAGCCAGACAACAACAGTGAAGTGACAAACCCGATTAGAGAAACGCCTTGCACGGCTTCTGCCTGACTATCGGCTTTGACCCCCAACATCAAACCAAACAGAATGCTATCTGCCAGAAAGATCAGAGTCCCAAATAGCAACGGTGTGGGATCGCCCGCAAAGCTGAGATGAAACAACAGGGCACCCATGCCGATAATCAAGATCGCTTCACAAATTGCGATCAGCCAATAGGCTAACCCTTTGCCTAGAAGCAGTTCTACGGCACTAATGTTGGAGGTATAAACCTGCAAAATCGTGCCTTTTTCGCGCTCTCGCACCATTGCGATCGCCATCAGCAGCGAGGGAAAAATCCACAACACTACGCCAAAGGTTCCGGGCACGATAAAAAGCGACTCTAATCGACCAGGGTTAAACCAGAGCCGAGTATGGGCAGTGACCGTGCTGGTAGTTGGCAGTAATCGCTGATCTTGCATAAAAAAGTTGGTGACGGATTGAACTCCGGCTTGCACCACTCGCGCATTATTGACATCGGCGGCATCAACCAACACCTGAATCGTCGTCGGAATGCCCGCTCTCACCTGACTGCTAAACTTTGGTGGAATGATCACCGCCGCTTTGGCGATCCCCATATCGATCGCGTCTCGTGCGGGGTTGCTACCCGACCACTGGCGCGGGGTAAATTGATTTGTTCCATAGAGTCGCTCGGTAAAACTGCGGCTGAGATTGCTGTGATCAAAATCCTGAACGATCACAGGAATATCTTTACTTTCTAGCCGAATTGCAAACCCAAAAATTAATAAAGTGATGAATGGTAATAGAAACGCTAGAGCTAACGTTAAGCGATCGCGTCTAAACTGCACTAATTCTTTTTTACACTGAGCGAGAATACGTTTCATGAATAGTTTTGTAATGATAGGTTCATCGATTTTCTTGAGCGCGTTTGACAATGCCAATAAACGCGTCTTCGAGAGAAAATGGAATCGGACGCAGTGAATGCAGGATTAAATGATGAGACGTGAGCAGCGATCGTAACCCCGCAACTTCCTGATCAGGGTGATCAAGCACGACATGCAAGCGATCGGCAAAAATAGAAATGCGCCAGGGATCAAAGTGATGTTTGAGCAAATTAGACGCAAATTGAGGACGATCGACCACGACTTCAAAAAGTTGTCCCGGTTGAGCCGCTTTGAGTTCGCTAGGCGACCCTTCTGCTGCAATTTCTCCGGCAACCATAAAGCTCATGCGATTACACTGTTCAGCTTCTTCTAGATAGTGCGTGGTCACTAGAATAGCGGTGCCATTGCGCGCAAAGTCGTTAATCAGTTTCCAAAATTGTCGTCGCGCTACAGGATCGACTCCTGATGTCGGCTCGTCGAGAAACAAAATATCCGGTTCGTGCAGCACCGATGCGCCAAACGCGACGCGCTGTTTCCACCCGCCCGGAAGCTGCCCGGTGAGCATGGTTTCTTGCCCGACCAGCCCACAAGTAGCCAGTACCCAATCGATTTTTTCGCGACGCAGTTTAGACGGCACTCCATACACGCCGCTGTAGAATTCTAGATTTTGGACGATCGTCAGGTCGTCATAGAGCGTAAATTTTTGGCTCATATAACCAATGCGACGACGCAGATCAGCACTTCGCAAATTTCCCGTTTCGCCACCTAAAAAGACTTTGCCGCTACTGGCTTCAAGCAACCCGCACAGCATTTTAATCGTGGTTGTTTTTCCGGCTCCATTTGCACCTAGCAAGCCAAAAATTTCACCATAGTGAACGTCGATATCTACCTTGTTCACCGCTTGAAAGTTGCCAAAAACTCGGCTGAGATGTTGGGCAGAAATCGCTACAGAATTCTGAGTTTTAGACGTTGAACTCTGGAGGGTTTGATTGCCACCACGAGAGCGAGGAAACGGAAAAAATTGGGGCGCGGCTCCCTGCTGACGAAGGCGAGTGACAAAGACATTTTCTAGCGTGGGTTCGGCGAGTTCAATCTCAGGTGCGGATAATTGATGCTGCCGCAACAGAAACCGCAGTTGTGCTTCACCGCGCTGCAAATTGGCAACCAACACATCCAAACGATCGCCAAACACTTGCACATCTGCGATTTCTCCATCCGTCTCGCTGGCTTGCGCTAGGACTCGCTCAGTTGCCGCGAGTTGAGATGTTCGCACTTCGAGGCGATGCAATCCTAAACTGACACGCAGTTCTGCTGGAGTACCAATTTGTTGAATCTGACCGTCATACATCAACGCAACTCGATGACACCGTTCGGCTTCGTCTAAATAGGGCGTTGCTACTACGATCGTCATGCCGTCAGCAGATAGTTCTGCCAGCACATCCCAAAACTCGCGCCGTGACACCGGATCTACCCCTGTTGTTGGTTCATCGAGCAGCAACACTTGCGGTTGAGCAATTAATGCACAGCACAGCGAAAGCTTTTGTTTCATGCCGCCTGACAACTGTCCGGCAAGCCGATCGCCAAACCGATCGAGATCCATCAACCGCAAATATTGATTGCGTCGCTGTTGAAATACCTCGTCGGGCACCTGACGCAACCCAGCGACATACTGCAAATTTTCATTGATGCTGAGGTCGAGATAAAGCGAAAATTGCTGCGTCAAATAGCCTGTCACCGAGCGAGCATCTTGGGGCGATCGTCCCAACACTATCACCTCGCCTGCCGTTGCTTCCATCACCCCACCCAAAATGTGAAAGGTGGTGGTTTTGCCCGCGCCATCGGGCCCGATCAGTCCAAATAATTCACCCTGCTCGATGGCGAAATCGATGCCCCGCACAGCTTCGAGAGTTCCGTACTGTTTGTGTAGTCCTTTTGCCGAAATCGCGATCGCGGTCGTCGGATCGCAGATTGGTAGAGGTGGAGGGGCGATCGAGAAGGGTTGATTCATAGTGCAATCCGATGGGCTGTAGGGATGAATTAGGAGTATTACTGGATAGAGCGATGATTTGGGTAGGGGCAATCCCTCTGTGGTTGCCTCAGGGGTCTACTGTGTATACATAACTTGCTTTTGGTTCAGATTGCGTGGGGTTCGCCCCTCTAAATCCCCCATTCTGGGAGACTTCAAGCTCAAACTTCTAGTTTCAAAGTCCCCCAATTTTGGGGGATTTAGGGGGCTGAAGCCGACCCAAACGCAGCGACAATCAACTTGTGTATACACGACAGCCGTCAGGGGTAGGGGCTGGCGATGGCAATGGGCACGGCAATGCCAGGTTCCTATCGGGCTAGAACAATGTCGGCATCGGCGGGCATTCCCTGTTTGGCGCAGGGCAAACCTTCGGCAGCATAAGGATTGGCGGGATTGTTGCAGCCGTCAGGATTCTCGACCCCGATCCGCACACCCACGACCTGCTTAACGCGATCTTTTTGAAAGTAAATGTTCTCAGGTGTGAAAGAGGCTTGTGGATCGATCGAGATCACGGTTCCGGCGATCGGCTTGTCAGTCGCAGAATCGAGATAGACGCGCACCGTCTGCCCAACTCGCACATTGCCAATGTCACCTTGAGGCAAAAAGCCCCGCAGATAGACGGTTTTGGGGTCGATTAACGTCAGCAGTTTTGCCTGACTGTCCACAACAGCGCCCGGTTCGACGCTGCGCGCTGTCACAATGCCATCTAACGGACTGACCACATTCAGATCTTGCTTAGAGTCTTTGATCTGCGTGAGAACTTGCTGTCTGGCTGACTCTGCATCTTTGATTCTCGCTTCGGCGGCTCTCAGTTGGGCGATCGCCACCCTGAGTTGTGCCTGACTCTGTTCTCGTTTTTGCACCAGTGCCGCCACCTGCGTGTTGCGAATCGTCGGATTTAAACTGCTGCTTTCAGTTTGTGTTAACCCACCCTGAGTGGCACTCAACTGCTGACGCGCCGCTTCGATCCCTGCCAGCTTTGCCTGATAGTCAGCCTGCGCGGTATAGAACGCTGCCTCAGTCTGGTCAAACTGCTGTTGATTAATGGCACCCTCTTTGACCAAAGATGCATAGCGCTCTTGATTCAACGCCGCCAGCTTTTGCTGCGCTTCAGACTGTTTGGCTTGAGCGACTGCTTGAGCAAGTTGGGCTTTAGCTGTCGCTACTTGAGAGCGTGATTGATTCACCCGCCCATCGGTGTCGCCCTGCGACTGCTGCACATTTAACTCAGCCTCTTGAATTTGACTATCAATCTCAGCGATCGCGCTTTGCGCCCCCACAATGGTTGACCGTGCTTGTTCTGCTTCTTGCTGGGCATTCAGCACCCGTGCCGCTGCGCCACGCAGTTGATCTTGCAGAAGTTGATCGTTGCTATCATCGAGCTTCATCAGCAACTGTCCTCTTTTCACGGCTGCCCCTTCACGCACGGCGACCGATTCGACCCGACCTGTTCGCTTCACTCCGATTTGAGTTTCATAAACTTCTATTCGTCCACTTAAGCGCAATACACCGCTGCCAGCGTGGGGCAAGAGTCGCCAGATGCCATAGCTAATTCCTGCCAACACTACCGCGATCGGCAAAAGCAGCAACGCTTTAGGAGGGCGTTTAGCTTTAGCAGCAGTGCCGGGCAACCCTTGGGGGGCATCAACAGAACCAGGAAGCGTTTGTGTCATAGTCTCAACCTCTGAGCATGGCAACTGAATAATTGTCGTAATGATGCACCCATTGTTTGAGTGATCATCTTAGAAATGAGAGTTTAACAATACGTCAGTTCGACGAGTTTTTTCGCTCCGTTGTCAACGGCTTCTGCCCCCTAAATCCCCCATTCTGGGGGACTTTGAACCGAAATTTTGGCTTGAAGTCCCCCAAATTGGGGGATTTAGGGGGCTTCCCGAATTCACAACCGAAGCGAACCGCTTCTGCCGAACTGACGTTAACAATGCTCGCAAGCGATAACTACGCAAAAGTTATTTAACTCACAGTTCTAAACAGCCAATTTATGAATACAAGAGAACACAATCTTTGTCGTCGTAAGCACATCTCAAAGATGACTAAAAGAAAAGGTCATAAACCCGAACTAAATTCTACTGAAAACGCCCTTGTGGACGTGTAGAGGTTAGGGCTATTTTGTGTCTGACTTGATTGACGGCACAAGCGGAACAGAGCCATCCGGCAAAGTCATCGATCGCGCAACTGTAACGGGCGTGTTAAGTTCGACAATCGGCAGTGAGAGCAAACTTTTCTGCATCAACCGTTGAGTCGCAGAGCCAGACTTGCCCAAGCACTCTAGCAAAAGTTGATTAGCGCAATAATATTGCTTGAGCAGCCGCTTCTCATGAAGATTAAACGACCAGACGTGCCCCAGATTGCGATGTCGATCTAGCACGAGTCTTAATTGGGCAACCCAAGTCGATCGGGCAGTTTTCCAGTCAGCTTGAAATCGGATCTCTTCATCAGACATTTGTGCGAGATCAGACCACTGCGATTGCAGAATGTGCAGATCAGCAGCAAGGTCAGGATCAAGGCTCTGAGCGCTCTCAAAAGCAGTGGTTAATGCCTGAACCAGAGACTGGGATCGACTCAGGGTAAATGATCCTGGTTCTCGCTCAAAGTGGGGCGCGATCGCAAGCGTCAACAGTCGAGCTAGTCGGACATCGAGCGCCAAATCTCCATTGGTTTTTAGCACTGCCGCGATCGAGCCGTCTGCATCCAGGCTATGAGAAAGTAAGCAAGAACCCTGGACAGGATCAAGCAAGTGACCGAGTTCTAGCTCTAGATAAAATGCCCGCATTGCCGCCGCATTATTGGGTGTAGACATCGCCGCTGTCTTTTGGGTCAACCAGGTTAAAAACGGCGACAGATTAGCATCTTGAGCCAAATGGTCAATTTTTTGCTTCATCAATTGCAGTAGGCAATCGGGATCAGGCAACAGATCGATCGTGATCAAAAACACCGGGTGCCAGCGCGGGTCAATGATTTGATTAACGAGCTTTTGCAAAGGCATTTCGAGGGCAGAACCTAGCGCCGGGTGAGCGATCGCTCTCGCGGCAAAGTATTCTTGAAACGTGTAGTGAGAAAACGAATAGATGCCTCTCGCTTGCTCAACCAGTAGACCCTGATCTGCCTCAAACGATTTGAGAATGGCTTCACTATCGAGGTCTAAATCGTCAGATGCGATCGCGGTTTGAGCGACGGTGCGGCGATAATCCCAAATCGATTGTTCGAGTTCTTGTTGACGAAAAAAGTAGTCACCTTGCTCAAACCGCAGTAGAGCAATCCGACTCAGCAACTCTTCTTTGTGGTGCAGCGAGAGCATCTTGCCAGCAGAGGCGCGATCGAGGTGTCGGCTAGCATCCCAGGTTTTCATTAATAGTTGCAGTGCTTCTTGATAAAGGGTCGATCGATGCACTGGAAAAGTTCTGCTGTCTTCAAAAATTAGACAGAGCAGGGTGAGCAAAATCGGACTGGTTGCCAGCTCGTGGATCGGCGGGTTTGCAAACAGTGTGTGCAAGAATTCGATCGGTAAAGTCGCGTCGTTGGTAAACCATTTCTGGGCAAAGTTGGCAATCTGTGAGTCATCAAAATCTGCAATTTCGACTTCAGTAAACTGCTCAAAAACATAGTCTTGCGCCGCAATGCGACAGGTAATCACAAAATGGTTAGCGTGAAACTGAGCTGAAAACTGCCGAATTGCCTGCAAAACCAGCGGTCGATCGTGCTCTTTAACTTCGTCTAGCCCATCGAGCAAAATTAGCGCCTTACCCTGAGTCAGAGCCTCCGAGACAAGTTGAGTCGTCGCCGCAAACTGCTGAGTGATGTGGGTCAGCAAGCTTACGGGATAGGCATCTTCAGCAACGTCTTTGAGTGAGATAAAAATCGGCACTCGATCGGACAGAAAGGTGCCAGTGATGCACTGCATCGCTAGGTGTTTTAAGAAGGTGGTTTTGCCCGCTCCTGGCTTGCCCAAGATGATCAGCTTCGAGTGCTGCTCAACGGCACTAAGCCCAGGCGATCGCTCTAGAGCTGTATTCTTTAAATAGGGACGATCGTCGATTTTTACACACTCTCTCAGTAAATCAGAAACACTGAGCCGTCGGCGGCTACTGATTTTTTCTAAGACCTTAACTTCGGTGTAGAGGTGATCAAGCTGTCTGGGCTGCGACATATCTAAAACGCGCAAACTGCCACACTGCTGCTGAATATTGACCCGAATCTGCTGCCGTAACTCTTGAATTAAATTGGGCTGCACGGGCGGTAGCAAGAAGCGATCGAGATTGATATCATGGCTATAGAAGGCACTATCACAGTCGTCGTTGATCGCCCTCTCAAAGTCTTCAGGAGCTAGTTCAGGGTCATCGTTCAGGTCTGCAATTTCGTGCCACGGAAGTTTGAGCGTGTGACAAATTTTGTGAAAGTTTTCACGTCCGATCGCTTTCCCAGCAAAGAAGTTTTGCACGGTGGCGCGAGAAATTTCTAACTCAGCCGCCAAATCGATTTTGGTGGCAAACACCATGACGGCGCGGTTTGCTCGACGGATGCCTGTTGAAGATGCTTTTAACGATCTGCTTGCTTTAACAACCACAACGTTTCCCCCTGACTTAGCGTGAACATGAATAGAGCGATCGAGCTTTCTAAACTTAATTCAAGACTTACTACCTCAAGTTGTAGTGAATAAACGATAGTTTGTCTAGCAAATCTTTGATTTAATGTTGTCAGTATTACAAACTAATCAAAAAGAGCTTTATAAAAAACTCAGACTTTCAAGATTACTCGTAGATTAGACACAAAATCTACAGCTTTAATGCTTTGCTTAGACACATAGCAAAGCACGATGTGGGAAAGTAAAACGAACCGATTCTATAGACGAACTTTCTACGACTCATAGACCAGCTTCTATGAACGTCATCAGTCTACTGTTCACACATTTTGGGTATAGACCACTACACTCTTAGTCAACAATCCGACTCGTTAAAGTTGCTTATCTTATGGTTTTTAGTGCCGCTCAAGCTGATAAAGACCGAGATCTTTAACCGGAAGTTAACTCAGTTTTAACAGTGTTCAGATATTTGTCAATATCTCGCTCAAGTCACCTTATTTTTCATGAGATCTAATTAACTAGAACCCTGATTAGGACAAGAATCTTTAGTTTTTAAGATCGAGACAATTAATACTGGCGATTATTGTTTGCTCTGCATCCTATCGGGTGCGATCGCATTATGATCACATTCAATCGACTGCAAACTCTGTTCACAACTAACCCCTTCCATCAGTGGTCTTCACTGCTGACGACTGGGCATTTCAAGTCAGCCAAAACTCGATCGTTCAGTCGATTGCAAACGTTGCTTGCCGCAGGACATTTTGTGGTGTCAGCCGAGTTAACGCCGCCTCGTCACTATAAAACTGAAGCCTTCACAACCAATGCTGAGAAGATTGCTGCTTATATTGACTTGGTGCAAATCAATGATAATGCAATGGCGCAAGCGCGATTATCAACTTTGGTAGCGGCGCAGTTAATGCAGCGATCGGGCATTGAGTCAGTCGTGCAACTCACCCTTCGTCATCGCAATCGGATTGCATTGCAAAGTGACTTATTAGGGTTGGCTGCTTCTGATATTCGCAATGTGATTGTGTTGGGAGGTTATCCCTGCTCAGCAGGCAGCGACCCCGATGCTAAGGATGCCACCGACCTCAGCACCCTTGACGCGATCGCGGCTCTAACTCGCCTGACAACCCAAGGTCAGCTATTTAATGGTCAACAAATTGCCCCGCCGCCCGATTTTTATGTCGGCTCGATCGCCACTTCTGCCGTCACTGATTTAGAGGCAAGCATGGCGCAACTCACCGACAAAATCGATCGAGGAGCTAAATTTATTCAACTGCAAGCTACGTTTGAGCTTGCAGAAACCGAGCGCTGGATGGCAGAAGTTCGGGCAAGAAATCTGCACAAACGGGCGCATTTTTTGGCGGCACTTTATCCATTTAATGGCTTAAAGTCGCTAGAGAGATTGAGTCAGATTCCGGGGTTGAGTATTCCAGAGTCTTTGATGATGCGGATTTCTCAAAGTCGAGATCGGCGATCGGAAAGTCTCAAAGCCAATCTCGAATTGGTGGAAGGTATTCGTGCGATCGAGGGCATTCGTGGTCTGCACTTTCGAGCTATTCCGCCGAGAGAATGGCTTCCAAAGATTTCTGAACTCATCCGCACTGTGTCGCAGCGCGTCGCGATCGGTGAACTTAAAGTCCAAAATCCATTAGAGGGTTAAGCATGGGAATTTATCAAACTGAAACGAAGCGAGTTGTCGTAACGGGAATTGGTGTAATCGCTCCGCTCGGTATCGGCAAAGAGCAATTCTGGAAAAACGCAATGCGAGGACAATCCTATATTGTTGCTGATCCAGAAATGGCATCAATGGGAATCAAAAGCAAAGCGCTGTGCCGCATTGATGATTTTAATTTGGCAGACTATTGTTCAGGTGACGAGTTTGATCATCTGCACGAACAAGATCGCGTTGTTCAAATTGGAGTTGTTTCTGGCTCAATGGCGATCGCTGATTCGGGTTTAGATCTGACGCAAGAAGATCCCGAATCATTAGGCATTATCTTTTCTTCGGCGATCGGTGGCACTCCCTACATTCAAAAGATTTTTGAATTGTTGAGCGATCGTGGCAAGTCACCGATTCGTCATATGCCCGTTGGCGAGAATTTTTATAACGCCGGGATGTTTAATTATTCTGCCGCATTGTTGGCACAAAAGCACGGCATCGAAGGCGCGTGTACTTCGCTCTCAACGGGCTGCACGGCTGGATTAGATGCATTGGGCTTGAGTGTCGAAATGATTCGATCGGGTGAAGCAAAAGTGATGTTAGCCGGAGCTACTGAAGCACCGTTAACCAGTCTCACTTACGCCACCTTGGATGTGATTGGTTCACTGTCCGTTTCCGATTGCGAACCTGAAAAAGCATCGCGTCCATTTGATGTTAAACGCGCTGGGTTTGTGATTAGCGAAGCGGCTGCGGTGCTAGTACTAGAAGAATTAGATCACGCTTTGGCACGAGGCGCACATATTTATGCTGAAGCGATCGCATACTCTAGTGTCAGCAATGCGTTTCACATGACCGATTTGCCCGATCACGGCATTCCAATGGCGATGGTGGTCGAGCGGGCAATGGAGCAAGGCAACGTGCAGCCAGATGAGATTGATTACATCAACGCTCACGGCAGTTCTACACCCCAGAATGACTTATTTGAAACGAATGCCTACAAAAAAGTCTTAGGGGAACACGCCTACAAGATTCCGATTAGTTCAACAAAATCGATGATCGGACATTCCTTGTCATCAGCAAGTTTAGTGGGTGTTGTTGCGACATTAGGCGCGATCGAGCTATCAATGGTTCACCCCACTGCTAACTATGAATTCCCCGATCCGTTATGCGATTTAGATTATGTTCCCAATGAGTCGCGATCGCATAACGTAGACACCGCAATGTTAACGGCAAGCGGATTTGGTGGCATTCACTCTGCTGCAATTTTCCGCAAGTATGGAGGAGACGCATGAATTACAGCGATCATTCCAGTCGGCGAGTCGTGATCACAGGCATTGGCATTGTCAATCCGGCTGGCATTGGCAAAGATGATTTTTGGCATAATATTTCGACTGGAAACTCTGCTATCCGTCGCATTACGCGTTTTGATTCCAGCGAGTTTCCGACGCAAGTTGCAGGCGAAATTTTAGACTTTGAGCCGGCCGATTTTGTGCCTAAGCGACTCGTCATTAAAACCGATCGCTTCACCCATTACGCACTCGCGGCGGCTGAGTTAGCGCTGCAAGATGCTGACCTGAATCTTGAACAAGAAGATTCTTATCGCGTTGGCGTTTGGTTTGGCAATAATGCGGGCGGCTGGGATATCGCCGAGCGGGGCTTTTACGAACTTTACAACGATGGCGCAAGCATGGTCAATCCCTGGCAAGCAACCGCCTGGTTTCCCACTGCCGCACAGGGATTTGTCACCATTCGCTACGGCATTCGTGGCTATAGCAAAAGCTTTGTCTGCGATCGTGCCAGCGGTGCAAGTGGATTATATTTTGGCGTGAAATCCATCTTGCAGGGACATAACGATGTCGTACTGACAGGCGGATCAGAAGCGCCGATTACCCGATTTGGCATGACCTGCTATTACGAAACGGGTGAACTAAGTGCTGAAACCGATCCTGACTCTGCCTATCAGCCCTTCGATCGCAGTCGCACAGGCATTGTCTTGGGCGAGGGCAGCACCGTTTTAGTGTTGGAATCGTTGGAACACGCTCAAAAACGCGGTGCCAAGATCTACGGCGAAATTCTGTCGGGCAGTGCCACCACCGATCGCTCGATCGAGTCTGGCAAAGCCCTAGAACGAGCCATGAACGAAGCGCTAAAAGAAGCAGGCATCACGCCCTCCGCCATCGATTTGCTGTTAGCGGAAGGCTGCGGCACTCAAGTCAGCGATCGCGTCGAAGCCCAAGCGATCGCCGCCGTCTTTGAGTCAGAAGCCCCGCAAGTGCCTGTCAGCGTTCCCAAGGCGTTGTTTGGTCACTTATATGGAGCGAGTTGCGCCACCGAAGTTGCTTGCGGATTGTTAGCAATGGAGACTGGACAACTGCCTGTGATGCAAGCGATCGAGCAATCAGATCCCGGTTGTCAACTCAATTTTGTGACGCAGCCGAGTGAGCGATCGGTGTCTCGCATCATGGTCAATTCTCGCGCACGAGAAGCCGCCAATTTCTCGTTTGTCGTCGGCAGTCGCGAGTCCTGAAACGGCATTAAATACGCCCCCCTAGCCCCCAATTTTGGGGGGAACCGGAATACTCAAAGTCCCCCAGCATGGGGGATCTAGGGGGCGAAAGGATTAACAATTCAACCCTACCTTCAGCAACACCTCTAAACCTAAATAAAGGAGATTACCAATGGTCATGGACACTCTAAAAGCAATTTTGCTAGAACTCGGAATCGAAGAGTCAGACGTGACTGAAACCGCGTTGCTTCGCAAAGATCTGCAACTCGACTCGACCGAAACCGTGCAAATCGCCCTAGAGCTAAAGCGTCGCCTGGGCGTTAACGTCAAACTCGAAGCACGACAAGATATGACGCTAGGGCATATCTGTGATCTAGTCGTGCAAGCAATGGCGCTCAATCCTGCTTAGGGAGCCGAACCTGATGATGAGCATCGGCATCGATCTTGAATCGGTCAGCAGAATTGCTAAACTCGTCGATCGCTACGATCGCAACACGCTCAGCTTACTATTTACCCCGCTCGAAATCGATCAGTGCCAATCAGTTTCACAGCCCGACCAGCATTATGCCGTCTGTTTTTGCGCCAAAGAAGCCGTCGGAAAAGCGCTCGGAACCGGACTTGCAGACATCGAATGGAATGAAATTGAAACCACTATCACCGCGTCTGATTTATCGATTCGGTTATCAGGAGCCGCTCAACGTCTGGCGATCGCGCAAGGCATTCAAACCTGGTTAGCCACCTGGCACCGCTGGGATGATCATGTGCTGGTTCACGTCCTCACTTACTCGCCACCTACAGGGAGATAGTTGCATGGATATTAGTTGCGAACGGCTGCCCGAAATTTTTAACATTGCAGCCTATTTTATTGAAGGCAGTTTGTCACGGGGGCACAGCGAACGAATCGCGTTTTATTATCGCGACGAAACCTATACCTACCGCACCGTTCGTAGCTATGTGCGACGCGCTGCCACCTTGCTCAGTGAGTTAGGACTCGATCGCGAAGATCGCATTGCCATTTTGCTGCCAGACACCCCAGAGTTTATCTTTGCTTTTTGGGGGGCAATTTGGGCAGGTGCGGTGCCCGTGCCGATCAACACGGCTTGCTCGATCGACGATATTCAATACATCATTCAAAACTGTCGAGCAAAAATTCTTCTAACCTCACAAGAGTGGCATGAAAAGCTGACTCTAGGGACTGAGTTTCTGCGCGATGTGCTGCTCGTCGATGGAGAAACACCCTTTTTATCACGCCTGGATCAAACCAGTGAAGAAGCCACCCCAAGCCGAACTTCCCCCTGTGAGCCTGCCTTCTGGCTCTACACATCTGGCAGCACGGGTCGCCCCAAAGGTGTAGTACACATGCACAGCAGTATGGTGGTTTCGGCGCAACGGTATGGCAAAGATATCGTCGGCTTACACGAAAACGACATCACTTATTCCATTGCAAAAATGCCCTTTGCTTATGGATTGGGCAACACTTTGTATATGACAATGGCAGTCGGAGCGGCATCGGTGTTGTCAGATGCCGCCAATGCTTTCGACATCATTGCAGACTTACATCGCTATCAGCCGACTGTTTTGTTTGGTGTGCCCTCAACCTATGCCAGCATTCTGGCGGTTAAAGAGATGGCACCGTTAGAAACGCCTCGGTTGCGGCTATGCCTTTCGGCTGCCGAGCAGTTGCCCAAAACCATCTGGACTCGGTGGCTGCAAGCCTATGGCTACGAAATTTGTGAAGGCATCGGCACCACTGAATTGCTGCACATTTTTCTATCGAATCGACCTGGAGAATGTCAGCCCGGAAGTTCGGGATTTCCGGTGCCGGGGTATGAAGTCGAAATTTTGGATGACCAGGGTTATCCCGTCAAGGTCGGTGAGATTGGCACTCTGCAAGTGACGGGCAAAAGTCTGATGTTGGGCTATTGGAATCGGATCGAGGAAACCCGCAAAGTTATCTACGGCAACAGCATCCGCACAGGCGACCAATATCAATGTGACGCAGAAGGCTTTTTCTGGTTTATGGGTCGCAAAGATGACCTGTTCAAAGTCAACGGACAGTGGACTTCACCCTTTGAAATCGAGGAAGTTTTGCTGCAACACGAGAGCCTTTTAGATGTGGCGATCGTCCCTCAAACCGATGCTCAAGAAGTGTTGCCCTATGTCGTGGCATTCGTCACGCTCAAAGCGGGCTTCACGGCTTCTTCAGAGTTAGAAGATGGCATTCGCAGGTTTGCCAAGTCTCGCTTACCGCATTTCAAAGCGCCGAAAGCGATTCATTTTCTTGACAAGTTGCCTCGCACCCCAACGGGCAAGATTCACCGCAAAGCTCTGGGCACGAAACTAGCTTTGGTTAGAGCTTTGTAGGGACAACGCACTCACTCAAAATTCACTTCTAAAACTCATCCTTATGACTACCCAACAACTTAGACAACTCGTCACCAGCGCCAAAGACGTGCCGACGATCGAGGATCGCGGCGGCGAGATTCACGTTCTAATTTCGCCAACCAGTGTGCAATCGGCGCACTTGATTATGGGAACTGCAACTGTTCCCGTCGGCGGCAGAGTGATTCGTCATGCTCACCCTCATGGCGAAGAGTGCTTTTATGTGTTGCAAGGCAGAGGACAGATCACCTTCGACGGTATTGGTGTGATGCCATTTCAACCGGGTGAAGCGGTGTTAACGCCGCAGGGAACAGTGCACTCGATCGAGAACACTGGCGATGAAGAAATCCGCGTGGTCTTTGCCGCCGGACCGCTCGCTCCCTCTCCCAAAGATGGACACATTCTTCACGAATGATTAGCGATTGTACTGCTTCAACTTTTTCCAACTACTCATTAATTACTGGAGACAACGACCATGAAGAACATGATGAAAGACGCGCCTGCTGTTGCTCAAAGCTTTTTTGATCTAGCTAAGTCGGTCAAACAATATTCACCGCTTGATGAGAAGACCAACGAGCTAATTATCTTGGGCATCTTTGCGGCGGCTCGTGGTCTACGCGGCATCGATACACACGTCGAACGCGCCATGAACGAAGGAGCCACCAAAGAAGAAATTGTTGCCTCGATCTTGTTGGCACTGCCGATCGTCGGCATCACCGACACCAACATGGCATTGGATCAGGCGATCGACGCGATCGAGACGATCGAAACTCGTCGCGCTACTTCTCGCAAGGAGGTGGTCAGTGCAGCGATTGGTTGATCTCAGTGTTTTGGTCGAAAACTCTCCCTCCGAACCGCTCAAAATGAAGGCGGAGCGATTAGATCACGTTCAGGGTGCCAAGCAGTTTTGCCACGAAGTCGAAACCCGCAACGCTGCCAAGCAACCTGCTGATCCGCGTCGGTTGTATCCCGAAGATTTTCCCGATTCGGCGTTTATCACGCTCGATACGGTGACGCTGCCGACTCACATGGGCACTCACATTGATGCTCCGATTCACTATGGTGCTGAGTGTGAAGGGCAACCGTCAAAATCGGTCGATCAGTTGCCGTTAGAGTGGTTTTTTGCGCCCGGTGTGCGGCTCGATTTGCGTCATAAAAGCGCAGGTGCCTTCATCACGGTTGAAGATTTGCAAGTCGCGCTTGATGCCACCGGACACAAACTGCAACCTCTCGATATCGTCTTGATCTGGACAGGCACCGATCGCTTATGGGGCAAACGAGAATATTTCTCTGACGCACCAGGGATGAGTCGCGAAGCCACTGCTTGGCTGACACAGCAAGGCATCAAAGTCATCGGCATCGACACTTATGGCTTCGATCGTCCGTTTGTGACCATGCTCGAAGACTTTTGGCGCACGGGCGATCGCGGCTGTCTGTGGCCCGCTCACTTCTACGGTCGCGAATGCGAATACATCCAAATCGAACGTTTAGCTAACCTCGACCAACTCCCAGACACCGGATTTCAGGTGGCGTGTTTTCCCCTCAAAGTCAAAGGGCTAGACGCGAGTTGGGTCAGGGCAGTCGGATTAGTAGATCCATAAATTTCAGGAGGATTTTGCAATGCCTGGTTATACCGAAAACTCGATCGTAATTCTGCGAGATTTCGACACCGTGTTTGATTTAACCAACACGATCGAACTGTGGACAGAACTGTTTACCGAATACTCAAAATCAGAAGTGCTAGAGCGCAACGGCAACGAAGTGATCTTTAGCTTGACCACGTTTCCTGAGGGCGATCGCCCTTCCCGCACCTGGACTTCTCGCCGCATCATCGACAAACCGGGACGACAAGCCACTGCCGAACGCATCGAAAAAGCCTTCCCCTTCAAAGACATGAAAATCCACTGGACTTATGAGGAATTGCCTCAAAACGTGGGAGTCGTCATGAAATGGATGCAGACCTTTGAAGTCCACGACGATTGCAAGTGGACTCACGAACAAATGGAATCGTTTTTGAATCGCAACACTCGCACTCAGATGAAAGCCATTAAAGAAAAAGTTGAAGCCTGGGCTGCACCTTTGAAGCCACTGGCAGCGATCGCGGTTTAGTCACAATCGTTTATCGCTCCGTTTCAGTCGGATTCTGCCCCCTAAATCCCCCATTTTGGGGGACTTTGAGATCGGAACGCTTGGCTCAAAATTCCCTATTCATGGGGGATTTAGGGGGCGAAGATCTCAGCCATGATGATCGAAAGAAGTTCGTGATTCAACCCGTTGTTGTCGGTTGAACGTTCAGTTGAAGTAGGTATTAAACGGAATTAATCTGACATTCATTCAGGAGATGTAACCCTCATGTATCAGTTAAAAACCGATCTCGTTGCGTATCATGAAATCTTTTTGCCTGGTCAGAAAGATGCCCTAATGATCTTGCAAAATCTCCTCGCTGCCCAGATTATTTCTGACTATGTGATGTATCAAGATGGCGACGAAGTGAGAATTGCTGGCAACGCACTGGCGCAAGTCACCGTCACCCCTGACACAGTTGAGATGAATTATTTGGGTCAAAAGCAGTCAAAAGCAGTCCGCGATCCCCTTAAACAAATTGAGTTGCTGTTGGCAGAGTTGCCCGTCGAAAACTGGACTGCCTATGGCTATGTCAGCTTTGATGTCTCCCGGTTTTATTATCCTTACTCCAAGTCGATCGAGCAACCGATCGTGCAGTTCATGGTGCCCGAAACGGAAATTTATAGCACTCCACGAGGGGTTTATATTCGCAGTCTTAAGTCACCCGAAAAAGTTCAAAAAGCGCTGTCGGCTGACACAAAGCTAGCTGATTATGTGGCAACTCCGCCAGTGGTTGATTTTGCCGATAGCGAACACTATCAATCGCGAGTCAGCAAACTAGTCAGCGCTATTCAAGGGGGTGAATTGCAAAAAGCGATCGTCTCGCGATCGGTCAAAGTCAAAGGCGATATGGATGTGTTAGGAACCTATTCATTAGGTGCCAAAAGCAACAATGCAGCTCGGTCTTACTGCCTCAAAATTGGCGATGTGAGTGCCGTTGGGTTTAGCCCCGAAATCTTCATGGAGTCTAGCGCAGACGGGTTTGTAGTCACCAATCCGCTAGCCGGAACTCGCCCTCGCGACAGCAACCTCGAAGCCGATGCCCAGTTGCACAATGAGCTATTCACCGATGCTAAAGAAGTCAAAGAACACGCGCTGTCCATTCTGTTAGCTCAAGAAGAAATTGCCTCAGTCTGTGTGCCTGAAACAGTGCAGATTTTTGACTTCATGGAGGTCAAAAAATACCGAACAGTGCAGCATCTCTCATCGCGCGTCGGCGGACAGTTGAAGCCCGACAAAACCCTTTGGGATGCGATGAAAGTGTTGTTCCCTGGCATCACAGTATCGGGCATCAACAAACACAGCGCTCTAGAGTGGATCGATCGCTTAGAAGACGAACCTCGCGGCATCTATGCAGGTGCGATCGGCTGGGTCAATAGCAAAGGCGAATCTGACTTAGCGATCGCCATTCGATCGGTTTATCAATATGGCGATTCTGTCCATCTCAACGCTGGTGCAGGCATTATTGCAGAGTCGGTGCCAGAGAAAGAATATGTCGAATCTATCAACAAGATGAACACGATGTTATCAAATCTGGTGATGCAGCCAGAAAAGGATTAATGGGTGCATTGCAACCGACCAAACATCGGTAGGGGCACGGCATTCTATGCCCCTACTACGGCGAATCTGTCATATTCACAAACCAACTTGGTACTATGCCACTTGTTCAATGTAGCGGGCTAGAAACCCATTATCTTGCACCTTGGGGATTGCCAACCTCTAGTGCTGATCAACTTGTCTTGCTAGTGCATGGGGCTGGGGGAAGCAGTCGCCACTGGGAACCGATGCTCAAAGCCTGGTTTGAGAAGTCGCTGCCAAACCGCGTTTTTCTGGTGGCGATCGACCTCCCCGGACACGGTAAATCTAGCGGCACTGTGTTGAGTTCTGTTAGCGCGATCGCAGACTTTCTCAACGCATTCCTCGATGCTCTAGAAATCCGCAACTCTGTCTGTTTGGTGGGGCACTCTGCGGGAGGTTTGTTAGGGCTTCAGTTTGCGCTGAATTATCCCCATCGGGTCGATCGCTTAATGTTGATTGCGACTTCTGCCTGCATTCAACTCCATCCCGAGTTTCTGCATCAGGCAACGACCCAAAACTGGGACTATGCAACCCTCGAACAGAGTTTTGCACCTGAGATTCCAGAGGCTCTTAAGCAACTAGTACTCAAGGAGTTTCAGCATCTGCGGCTATCCCCGGATGCCAATGATTTTATGGATTTAAGCCAGGTTGATCTACGTCCTTCACTGTCTCAATTAACTCTGCCGATCACGATCGTTACCGGAGACGATGACGTAATCATTTCCCCCCGCAAATCTAAGCTGTTGCAGCGAGAACTTCCCCAAGCAGAGTTAGTGATTGTTCCGGGTGGTGGTCACTATGTTCAGGTCGAACAAGCTGACACGATCGCAGCAGTGTTGATCAATTTTTTGCAGACTACCTCATTGATGACGTGCCCAACCTAAGCCGATTATCAAGCCTGCGACGCGGTGGATAATCATCACCTGCGGAACCGATTGAGCCACAGGACGTTGGGATCAGAAAACTCAAGGGATGCCTTCTGATCCCGCGTCCCTTTCTTCGTTAAATGTATGCCTTGAGGAGATCACGATGCAAAGCACACCCCTAATGAAATTAGTTGATGCAAAAGAACACCACACGATTTTGAAGGTCTACCAAGACTATTCGATCAACACGATCGCACAAGCCGCAGAGGTGCTGCGCGATCGCGATTTTTATAATATTGCGCTGCCGCTCTATCAATATTTACTGCAACGGCAAGAGATGGCAGATTACTATTATGGAATCGGTCAATGCTATGGCAAAGCTTACGACTGTGAAACTTCTTTAACTTATTTACAACAAGCGTTTGAATTACAGCCCGATCGGTCAGAAGGTACAAATTATTACGCCTATATTCTAGAAAAAAACCTGCTGATGGATCAGGCAGAGCAATGGTATCAGAAAGCACTGAGCAATGGTTACGCAGATGATTTATGGACGCTTTCTCACTACGCCTATTTTCTAGAAAAAAATCACCAACTAGATGCTGCCGAACGCACCTATCAAGACGTTTTGCAACGTAACCCAACTTACACCTGGGCAATGAAGCGTTATGCGCTATTGATGCTCAAACGAAACCAGTCCGATCGCTCATTAAATCTCATGCAAACTGCGATCGAGCAACATCCCAAAAATCCGTTTGTGCAACTCAACTATTTAGAATATTTAATCATCTGTGGAGACGGTGCCATCTATGAGACGCACTTACGATCGCTCGACTATCCGCAGCTTGTGTTGCCGTTTCAAACGCTGATCGATCTCTTTGATTATTTTTGGCGATATCTGCTGCAAGGGCACTCAAATCCAGAAAAACTAATTGCCTATCAACAAAAAGTAGCCGCGCTAAAAGACAGCATTCATCGAGACTTTGACGATCTCAACGAGTTGTTAATCACCAACGACGGAGATTTAGAAACGTGGAAACAAATGACGCATCTGTTGGTGAAATAAGTGACTAAATCCCAACGCAAACACTGAAAATAGTTCTTTCTAAAACCCAATGATAAACGACAAAACAAACACTTCTACCAACGGTTCTAGAGTGAATCTGTTAACCATGATGCGGCTTGGTCTATTTCAGATGGGGTTGAGCATGATGTCTATTTTGACTCTGGGCGTACTCAACCGCGTCATGATTCAGGAGTTGGCGATTCCAGCCACGATCGTCGCCGCAGTGCTAGCGATCCCGCTGTTTGTTTCCCCAGCTCGAATTTGGTTTGGTCAGCGCTCCGACAGCAAGCGGCTGTTTGGCTATCACCGCACTGGATATGTCTGGGTAGGAACAGCGGTGCTGGCAGTGACCGCCTTTATCGCCGTACAGCTCATGTGGCAACTCGGCAGTGCTGTGCAAGCGGCAGGTGGGTGGTCTTGGTCGCCCCGATCGGGTGTTTGGCTTGGGCTTCTGTCTTTGGTTTTTGCCATTTATGGTCTAGCCATTAGTGCTAGCTCTACGACTTTTACCGCTCTACTCGTCGATATTTCTGAAGAAGACAACCGCTCGAAACTCGTCGGAGTCGTTTGGTCGATGCTGATGGTTGGGGTGATTATTGGGGCAGTTCTCAGCGGAGTTTTACTGGGGCAATTGACGATCGATTCCTCGATCGAGACCTTGCAAGAAGCGGTGAATCGACTGTTTATCATTGTCCCGGCGATCGTGTTCGGGCTGTCGCTGTTCGCCACAGTTGGGATCGAAAACCAGTATTCTAAATATGCGTCTCGCTCTAGTGTGGCAGACCGAGAAGACGGAATTACCCTCGCTCGTGCCTGGAAAATCTTGACCGCCAGCCCTCAAACGATGCGGTTTTTTACCTTTCTAGTCGTGATGACCATTAGCTTATTCATGATTGATCCCGTCATGGAACCCTACGGTGGTCAGATTTTCAAAATGTCTGTCTCCGACAGCACTAAGCTGAACGCGTTTGTTGGCATCGGGACGCTGATTAGCTTGACGGTCACGGGCTTTCTCGTCGTGCCACGCTTCGGGAAACGCAATACGGCAAGATTGGGCTGCTGCCTAGTGGCGTTGAGCGTCGGGCTGATTTGTCTCGCTGGGTTTACAGCAAATCCGCAATTTCTACAGGCTTCATTATTCTTGTTTGGAATCGCAAACGGCGTAGTGACCACGGGCACCATCACTTTAATGATGGATCTCACCGCCATTGAGACCGCAGGTACGTTTGTGGGTGCTTGGGGACTCGGACAAGCCACCGCACGGGGCATCGCTATTGTCACAGGCGGCGCTGTCTTAGATGTGGGGAAAGGGCTGTTTACTCACTCTGTGCTGGCTTATGCACTAGTGTTTGTCTTCCAAGCCTTGGGCATGGTCTTTGCAATTTGGGCACTCAATCGGGTCAGCGTGACTGAATTTCGCGCGACTGCCAGCGTTGCGATCGCATCCGTCTTAGAAAGTGAGCTAGATTAACGTCAGTTCGACAAGTTTTTTCGCTTCGTTCTTCAGCGCTTCAGCCCCCTAAATCCCCGACGAGTAGGGGACTTTGAGCGGAGACTCCAGTTTCAAAGTCCCCCAAAATGGGGGATTTAGGGGGCTTCCCAAATTCATAATCGAAGTGAACCGCTTCTGTCGAACTGACGTTAGATTAAGCAATCTCGTATTCTTCTCGATGCCTGAGTTGCGACACGGGTTGTAAAAAATCTTGCTCGATCGCAACTCGTTCATCAAGCGTGAGATTCGTCACACTATTTAAGCAATCTATCAACAACCCACACGCTGCATAATATTGCTTTAATTTTTGCATTTGTAAGGGGTTAAACTGCCATTCATGACCCAGATCACGACACGAAATCAAAGTCATTCTTAGCTGCTCAGTCCAGGTTTGCTCGTGTTCGTGCCACCAGTCACTAAAGACCTGCGGCTCAGGCAGTTGATCTTTGAGTTGTTGCAGACCATCTGTGAGCGCAGAAGTCTTGCTGGGGTCAAGATTATCAGCACGGGCGATCGCTCGATTTAAAGCGCGAGTCATCGCATTCATTGGATCAGCAATGTTAGTGATCTGACTGGTCAGCGAAAGCGCCCGATCGAGCGCAAGATCTAACGCCATTTCAGGGTTAAGCTGTCGAGTCAAACTGCTCTCTAACCCAAGGGCAAGATTTAGCAAGCGATCGGAGTTTAAGAGCCGAGCCATCTCCAGGTCTAAATAGAACGCACGCACCACAACAGGCTGATAAAGTGCAGAAATCGAGGCAGATTTTTGACTAATCCACAAAAGACACTGCTGAAGCTGAAAATCTTCTAATAAATGATTGATCTGCTGCTTCATTAACGTCAGCAATTGAGTAGGTTGATGCATCATGCCTGCGGTGAGCAAAAAAACTTCTCGCCATCGGGGATCGTTGAGATGCTTCATCAAGGTTTTCAGCGAGGTTTCTAAAGCTGGAGGCGTAGCAGAATCGACCAGTTCTCGTGCGGCAAAATATTCATGAAAACTGAGGTGAGAAAATGAATAAATACCCCGCGCTCGCTCGACCAAAATTCCGTGTTGCGCTTCGATCGACTTCAGCACTGCCTCACTGTCAAAATGCACAGGTTTTAGCAAGGCTTCGGTGTCTGACAACTGGCTCAAATAATCGCTGATGTGCCGCTTTAATTCACCTTTTCCAAAAAAATAGTCACCCCGATTAAACGTCAGCCAGGCAATGCGACTGAGCAACGCTTCTTTGTGCTGAAGGGATAGTTTGCGATAAACCTGTTCGCGTTCAATATTGCGTTTGCTGTCCCATTTTTTCAACAAGATTTCTAGCCCTTCTTTATAGAGTTCGCATTGGTTGAGCGGAGACTCGCCGCAGTCTTCAAATATCAGACATAGCAACGTCAACAAAAGCGGATTGGTGGCTAACTCTCTCACCGATCGGTTGCCAGGCAACTGCAATTTTTCAATCACCCAATCTCCCAAAGCAGGATTTTTGTTTGCAAACCAGTGATGAACAAATGCAGAAACTTGGGACTGATTAAAGTCTGCAACTTCGACCTCGGTAAACTTCTCAAAGGTATATTCGTGGGTGGCAATGCGGCAAGTCATCACAAACTGGTTGAGCGGATATTGCATCGAAAAGCGCTGCACTTCTTGCACGACCCATTTGCTGTCTTGTCCTTTGACTTCATCTAGCCCATCGAGCAAAATCAGCATTCTCCCATTTTGCAATAGCGAGTCTGCCACTCGCAAAGATGAATTGCCATAGCCCACGATTTGCTGATTGATGTAGTCGAGCAAGCCCGATCGCTTTGGCATTTCAGCAAAATCTTTGATGGAGATAAACATAGGCACCCGCTGCACCTGAAACTCACCTAAACTGCATTGCAGTGCTAGATATTTGAGAAACGTGGTTTTGCCAACACCGGGTCGCCCCAAAACAATCAGCTTGTCAAATCGGTTAACGGCTTCCAGTCCATCAACCCGCGTCTCGCTCACATTTCTCAAAAACGGACGATCGAGCGGTTCTTCTGCCAGCCCTTTGAGCAACTCATCTAGACTAATTCGCCGCCGCCCACTGATTCTTTCTAAAATATTGATGTGGGTGTAAATGTCTTTCAGCGCGATCGGTTGAGACATATCTAAAACGCGAATCGTGCTGCACTGAGTTTGAATGCTTGCCCGTCCTTGTTGCTTGATTGACTGCACTAGGGTTTCAAGATCTTCATCGCTAGTATCTTCACAGGCTGATGGGTCGGCATCTGGTTCAATCAAACCGTTTGGCAAGTCTGCGATCGTCCGCCAATCTAGCTTTAACCGTTGACAGATTTGATGGAAGTTTTCTCGTCCGATCGGTCTTCCAGAAAAAAACTTTTGGAGGGTAGAACGGGAAATTTCTAGCTCGTCTGCAAGGTCTGCTTTGCGAGCAAACACAAGGGCTGCTTTATTGGCTCTGACGATGCCGATCGCCGATGCCTGAAGCGATCGTCCCATCCGTTCCATCATAGATTTTATCCTCTAATCTCTTTGACTATGCAGACTTGATCAACTGCGCGAGTCAAGACGGGCTAGTCTTGGTGTTTTGTTCATGAAAGAAATGCCTTGAGCCATGCGATCGAGACTTGCTTTTACAGACTGCCAAAACAGTGACGCAAGCTATCAACATGACCCACTTTGCAACTTTAAAGAGTGCCGAAACTCAGGTTAGATTGCGAAATTGACCAGCATCAAGAGCTACTTTTCCTCTGCAAATTTTGAGAGATTCAAAGACTTCTAATCATGCTCACACCAAAAATTAAAGAGACGATGTTCACTCGTTTCGACTCTTAATTGAGCCTCGACTAGCGCCTCTACTACCCGATCGGAGACGTTTGTAAAACTGTACTCAATAAACCAAATCTATGAGATAGATATCTCTTTCTAAAGACAGATCATCCACTTCAGAGAAAAATTATTCAGTATGGATTGTTACAAGTGTCAAAGCTAATTTTTGGGGATCAATGCTTGTATAAAGGATGTGTAAAGCCGCGCTGAAAAGCTTAAAGTTTCTGTGAAGCTAAGACTAGTTAGGTTAAGGAGTCGATTGAAGCTTATGTTGGCACGATCGCAGTTCGCTTCCACTGAATGTGTCGTTTTAGCTGCGTATTAGAGCGCCTACTGAGTGAGTAATTTGGAGTGGATCTGATTAACCTGGCAATCAAAGACCCAACGTAAAGCGGTAGGGTGTACCCATAAGTCCTTTGCTCCGTCATTGCCCAGATCTTTGCCCCCTAAATTCCCCACGAGTGAGGGACTTTGAAACTGGAGCCTCGGCTCAAAGTCCGCCAGAATAGGGGATTTAGGGGGCTGAAGCCGACTGAAACGGAGCAACGAATGACTGTGTACTCACCCGATGTGAGCGCTTCAATCCGCACAAACAATCATTGTCAGGTTAATAGGAAAATTAGGATTGTGAGTTAAATAAGCCCTGGATTTGCCCTCACTCTAGCCCTCTCCCAAAGAGCGAGGGAACAAGACAACTCCCTTCTCCTTGGCGAGGGCTTCGCCCCACTTCGTGAAGAGGGCAATTCATACTTTCATTCAGCAACGCCCGAAAATCTTGAAAGGGAAAACTTTTAATTTCTTAGCAAGCCCAATCTCCCATCCTGCTCACTTTCCAGTCGATCAACAACTTCGACTCAAAATCTCAGACTCGACCCCGCAACGCTAATACCCGCAACACTTCTACATACTTATGCGTCATGGATAGCCCCAACGAGAGGAATTTAGCCTTAAGGAGAGAGATTTAGGGTGAGGGCGGTTCGCGGCATCTTATAATTAGGTCTGTCTACTGATGTCAATGCTAATCTTCTAAATACTTGATTAGATTCAGTCCTGTTGTTTGCGGACAGATGAACTTATGACTTCTACGATAATGGATCGCGCTTGGGAAATTCTAGGTTGGGTCTTTGTGCTAAACGGCGAAATTTTTCAGACCGTCACGACTTTACCAAGGGGATTAACACTTGCCATGATCGTGGTTTTGCTAGCAGGGCTATCGCTAGCGA
This sequence comes from Phormidesmis priestleyi ULC007, assembly GCF_001895925.1. Classification (GTDB taxonomy): domain Bacteria; phylum Cyanobacteriota; class Cyanobacteriia; order Leptolyngbyales; family Leptolyngbyaceae; genus Phormidesmis_A; species Phormidesmis_A priestleyi_A. The sequence continues at coordinate 116,542 of NZ_MPPI01000001.1, forward strand.
TCGGTCAAAGCATCATTCTGTTTATCAATCGCGTTCAACCCATTCGCTTCATCTTTAGCCTGTTAGTCAGTGCAATTTTATATCTGTTTGAGTTTTTGTTGTTGGTGTTTAGCACCTGGGTCATTTGTTTGTTTCCCTCGTCGATTCATCTCCCATTTTCGACCCTATTGATTGTCCTAGGGTTGAGCTATGCACCGCTGCTGTTTAGCTTTCTAGGAGCATTGCCTCATCTAGGCTTGCCGATTTTAAGAATTTTGTCAATCTGGCATTTGTTAGCCATGGTTGTGGGCTTTGGTGCCGTTGCTAACATCGGCGAAGGCTTTGCTTTTGGCTATGTCGCGTTCGGTTGGTTTCTTAAAGAACTGCTAGGAAATACCATTGGTCAGCCGATCGCACGGTTAGGTAAAACGATCGCCGATCGCGTTGCCGGAGTTGAGCTAACTGCAAATCGTCGAGAACTCAATGAACGAGTGCAATCACGATTTGAAACCACTCCTTCACCGATCGTGACCGCTTCTCAAACCACGCTTCCCGAAGTGCAGCAGTTGATTGAAGCGAGCGATCGCGCTAATCCTCAAGCGGCTCAAGCCGTGACTCAGGCGATCGCTGAATCTACACAAAGCGCGACGATCACAGTTCCCCAACGCACCAGTGCAGTCGATCCCCTGGTTCAGCTAACTCACCAAACTCGCGGCATTCCCAAACCGATCAAGCTGCTGTTGGGTTTACTCGCCTTAGTGGTGCTGTTTGTGTTGGTCGGCATTCTGCTGCGACCGATTCGGAGCGGGGTATTTGGCTGGTATCAAACGCTGTCCAGAGTCCCCCGGTTAATCTTTGACTTGGGATGGATTGGCTTGGTTGCTTTGGTCTTTGCTGGGCTGTTAGCGCCCCTAGAAACCTTGGGATGGTGGGCTGGCTGGTTTGGCGATGAAGTAGACACGACCCAGATAACGGCTACCCGTTCTCACCCTGAGCAAGCCTCAGACAGCACGATTTCTCGCTATGTCGTTTACCTGGATGGGGTTGGACAGTCGGGTGAAGAATATACTCCCGATGTTGAAGATTTTTTGACCGCAATGGAGCCGTCTTTACCCGAAGATGTGAAACTGGTGCGGGGATTGATGATGTATTCGGTCATGAACAAGCCCCTGAATGAAGACCGTCCGCTCGCGTTTTTATGGAGACTTGCAGACAAAACGCGTTGGGCAAATCCTACAGCCGTGCTGGGCTTGCTGGTGAATGTGCGAAACGCTTTGATTGTGGCGGTGTCTGCTGATAAACGCTACGGCCCTATCTATAACCAGGGCATTGCCCAAGTGCTACACAACGGCTTAGTCGATCGCGGCTATCGATCGGGAAGCACGATCCCAATTACGCTGATTGGCTACAGTGGTGGTGGACAAATGGCAGTTGCCTCCGCGCCCTACTTGAAACATGCTCTGGAAGCACCGATTGATGTGATTTCTCTGGGGGGTGTAATGAGTGGGAACAACAATTTTCTCAAGCTAGAGCATCTCTATCATTTGGTTGGCGACAAGGATTCAGTGCAGAAATTGGGGCCGCTCATGTTTCCCGGTCGTCGGAAGTTCTATCCATTGTCATACTGGAATCGGGCACAACGCAAGGGCAAAATCTCGATCGTGTCAGCAGGCAACGTAGGGCATCAGGTTCCGGGTGGCTACATGGATCCGAAAGCATTTCTGCCAGATGGACGTAGCTATCTGCAACAAACGATTGAAATCATTCTGCAAATTTTGTCGGGGAACCTGCTAGAAACCCAACAGCCCCTTCCTGTTAAGCTGAGTAACTACGCGCTCTATAAACAAGCTGCCTTTAATAATTTAGCCTATTACCCACTCAAGCAAACAGTTGACTCGACTTGGTATCGCCCGATCGCAGCTTGGATGGGTCGTTTGATTTTGCCTAATCGCGACGATCGACCCACCATTCGCGGCGTTTTGTTTGAAGTGCATTATGCCCCTGAAGGCTATGAACATCTCATCGGACAAACTGTAAAACTGCGCTGGGTCGATACTCCAGTGGTTAAAGATGCGGTAAAAGCTACCACGCATGATGTTCACTTTAGCGTCGATGCAGAATACTCCAGCAAATATGGAGGGCTGATCCATCCCGATCGCCTCAATCGCTGGCAACAAGTTGGCCCGCTAGAATCGCTGGCGGGTTCTCGTCCGATCGATGACATGCTTGTGATCCTCAATGATCCGGTTGAGGTGGAGGAGTTGAGCAATTCACCCGATTACTCGATCGCGCTCCACATCCGCAGCCAGCCTGTGCAAGTCACTGGGCGATTCTATGCACTGGTGACATTTGTGCAGCCTATTGCTGGAACTGATCAGTTTCGAGTCGTGCATTTTAACCGCGCAACTCGTCAGTTTGATGGAGCAGCAGAAGTCGTGCGGTTGCCGGAGGTTGTTGCAGATGCGAATGGCATTTCTTCTTCAACGTCGCGAGGTCTAGAAGCGTCGCCTCTGAATGAAACGGGATGGTATGTCTGCGGCGCAAAGGATGCTCAGGGAATGTTTGTCGTGCAGTCTTTAGCACCGCGCAATCTATTTCGCCTCCAGCCCGATCAAGTTGTGTTTGGCAACAAAGCCTCTTATCGCTACATTCGTAAGCAGTCTTGGGCAGACATCAAGGCACAGAAAGGACGGATTTCTTCTGTGTTATGCACAGGTCAGAACAATCGTTCGACTTCAAAGATTCAGACTGTGATCAATGACTGGGAAGAAGGGTCACGCGCCCTAATGATCCACGTTTACGGCGGCATTGGCGGTAATAACGCAGAACCCGCTGCCGCTACGCCCATTTTCTTTGGGCATTTTGCCTTTGGTTTAGCGCAAGTGATCGCGACCCGTTAAGCGATGAACTGCGCTTTGATCTCGACTATCAACAAGTCTATACTCACAATACAGATGGCGTGATTGCGGGGACAATTCACTGGTCTCGCTATTTGGGCGATCGTCAATTTGGTTGGATCGGCACTCGCCCGATCTGTGACATTCTGATTAAACATGACGCGTTCACGGGTTCTTATGACTTTGCAACAGGACGGCGATCGCCTTTGGATCTGATACTGCTGCAACTAGAGGTGATGACGGCTCGCTATCGCATCGGCGATGGCACTGGCGGCACTTATGTGGGGCCTGCCAACAACTGCGCTCAGGATGCTAATCAAGCGTTGTTTGCGGGTCTGCGTCAGATGGAGCAGCAGGTTCGCGCTAATGTAGACGCTTTGCGGCAATGGAGTCAACACAACCCCGAACAAGCGCACCGATTTAGAGAGCTTCTGACGATCGCCGAAGAACTCAAACAGAAGCTGCAACCTTTGGGCGGTTCTAAATCAGCTTGGGAGCGAAACGAGTATAACTTGGGCAGCACGCTAGAAGATGATCCGATCGGCAATTTGGTAGCGGGTCTGGGCAGTTGGCGGACGATGTTACCCCGTCTGGCTAGTGACACAGTGGTCAAAATCTTTCTAGAACACGGCGCAAGCGTTTGGGTGTTGCGAACCAATCAAGTTGGGGGATATGACCCCGATATTGAACCGATCGCTCCAATGACTCTGTAACATATTTCTTTTAGAAACACGCATTAAGGAGGTGGCAACGATCGTCAAATTACGCTAGTTTGAAATCAGGGTGAAACAGCTCAAAATTCTCTCAAAACCAGCAAGCGCTATGTTAAATCGTTTGTTTCTGCTGATTGCCTGTTCGATTGCTGCAACGCCGCTTTTTGTAGGAGGCGCGATCGCTTCACCTGCCGATATTGGCGGTGCCCCTGTGAAAGCTGTCCCAACTCCGACGACTTACACCACAATTTACTCCCAGACTAACTATATCGATCAGTTTGGCACTCCTCAATCGATCATTATTATTCCGTCAACCTATACCTACGATAGTTTTGGGTTGAGTTCTACCCCTTCAATGGGCTATCCGCAAACGGTGATTGTGACTCCCCACAGCCAAGCGACGCCTGTTCGGGGTTTTCTAACGCCGGGCGTGCCCTTTCAGCCGTTTCAGTCGTCGAACTGTAACAAGTTGACGCTGGGACTTGCGAGTGGTCGATCGGTATCGATCAGTTCTGGATGTTGGTAGCTGTCTACGATCACCATGACTACTAGCTAGTAGACGGGCGGATAACACGAATAAGTTTTTTAGATAAAGATGCTTCTGTGCAGATTGCTTCATGAATTCGACGTGCAAGTCGATTTCTATCTGAATCGTTGGTGCAGACAATAATTCCGGCATGATCAGGCTGTAAGCGGTGCAACCGCACGAAGTCATAGCGATTCAGTGTTAAAACTGTGCGATCGTTTGCAACAGCAAATTCAAGGACAGCTTCGTCTGAAGTGCCTAGATTAGCATTTCCTGCTGCTTGAATGGTAAGGACATCGTGTCCCATTGTCTGCAATTGTTCACTGACTTCTCGTGGAAACTGTTCATCGCAGTATAAACGCACCACTCGTTAAACTGCCTCATTTTGTCGAATAGCGGCTTCGATTTCTTCAGGGTAAGCTTCTGAGTATGCCCAAGCATTGACCAAATCAGCCGCACTGATAAAAGGATAGTCATTGAGCATTTGAGCTTCACGGACACCCTGACGATGAGATTCGACGAGAAGCCATACAGAAATACGCGTTCCGGCGATACACGCCTCTCCGCCACAGACTCCTTCTGTTTTGGTAATGCCGCGTGAACCATTACCGAGAGTTTGAGTCAGTGTTTGGAGAACGATCGCCCTACGAGCAGGGGTTAAGATATGAAATGGGTCTTCTAATTCGTTGGTAGACATGGGACAGTTTCTCTACTACAAGTAGCATGACAACACGCTTAAACAAAAGACATCAATCTACAGCTTAAGCCACCATCATTGTTCCTAAATCTGCTGGAGATAAATAGGGCTGCATTACCTGACCATCTTTAAACCAAATCACCCGATCAGTGCAGCGAGCCACATCCGGTTCGTGTGTCACCATGACGACAGTCATACCACTAGCGTTGAGTTCGGTGAAGATGGCTAAGATTTCTTTTGTGGTTTGAGAATCTAACGCTCCGGTCGGCTCGTCTGCCAACAAAACAACGGGATGATTGACGATCGCACGCGCGATCGCGACTCGTTGCTGTTGTCCTCCCGACAGTTGATTGGGTCGGTTGTTTAGCCGATTCTCTAATCCCACGCGGATCAATGCCTCAGTCGCTCGTTTGCGCCGCTCATCATTAGGAACGTTGGCATAAACCATCGGCAGCATGACATTCTCTAGAGCGGATAGCTGTGGTAATAAGTGAAACTGTTGAAACACAAACCCCAGCTTTAAGTTGCGAGTGTGGGCTAATGCTTTGTCGGCAATCTGGGAAACATCCACGCCATCAAGATAGTAGCGTCCAGAGGTGGGACGATCGAGACAGCCAATAATATTCATCATGGTGGATTTGCCCGACCCAGACGCACCCATAATGGCGCAATATTCACCCTGTTCGACCAGCAAATCGACACCTGCCAGCGCGTGAACTTCAGTTTCACCAGCACCGTAGACTTTGGTGACTTCTTCAAGGCGAATAATAACGGGATTTGGCATAAGAGTGAGTCGTAGTGGGGTTAAGCGCTTCTGAGGGCCACGATCGGGTCAAGTTTTGCCGCTTGTCTAGCCGGAATTACGCCAAAGATTAGCCCGATCGAGCCAGAAACGCTGACGGCTAGGGCGATCGCAACGGGCGAGACACTGGCACTCAACGGCGAAAAGACCCCGACTAATAGAATGCCACCGACTCCAACGGCGGTGCCAATCACACCACCTGCGGCTGAGAGCAACACCGCTTCAATCATAAACTGAATCAAAATATCGCTTTCTGCGGCTCCGATCGCTTTCCGCAATCCGATTTCTTGAGTGCGTTCGCTCACGGATACCAGCATGATGTTCATGATGCCGATGCCGCCGACTAAAAGGGAGACTCCAGCGATCGCTGCCAGCATTGCCGTCAATCCGCCTGTGATCGTGCCCACAATTCGCAAAATGTCTTTTTGGGTTTGCACAGTGAAGTCGTCTTCGCTGATGATTTTGTGACGCAGCCTCAGCAGATTGGTGATTTGAAATTCGGCAGCCGGGACACTAGCCTCGTTTTTAGCAGACACCGAAATAATTGAGACATCTAAGCCATAGGGAGAAGTCCGCCCGGTTAACACGCTGGCGGTGGTTGTGAGCGGAACATATACCGCGTCATCTTGATTGCTGCCCAGAAAAGAGCCTTTGGCTTGCATGATGCCGATGACTTCAAAGCTGACGTTGCGAATGCGAATTTGCTGCCCGATCGGGTCTTTTCCACCAAAGAAATCGGTCGCAATTTGAGACCCTAACACCGCAACTCGATTGTTTCGCTCTAAATCTAAATTTGTGAGAAATCGCCCTTTTGCAATATCAAAGTCCCGCACTGAGAGAAATTCTGGTGTGGTGCCTGTGATTAAAGAATTGCGGTTGCGCCCGCCATAAATCAGCGGTAGTTGTGTCTGACGTTGAGCCGCGACTTCTTTGACCGACGGCACTTGAGAGGCGATCGCTTTTGCATCATCCCAGACCAGCGTTCTCGGCAAGTTGGTCGTCCGTTGCCTGGCTTGACTTGAGCCAGGAGACACAAACAAAACGTTGGGGCCCAATGACTCAAACTGATCGGCTGCTAACTTTTGTGCGCTTTGACCAATGCCAATCATCGCAATCACCGAAGCGTTGCCGATGATCATTCCTAGCATGGTTAAACTTGTTCGCAGTTTATTCGCGGTGAGCGTTTTCACTGCCATCTTTCCGCTTTCTAGCCAGTCCATTTGCGGTTTACCTTCGTCTTTAAGATCGTAAATTAAATGATGTCGGTTACTTTCAGTGCTAATGGGCACAGCATTCCCATGCCCGTACAAAATTTGATTCTCAATCCTTACTTATTCTGAGTGGCTCCTGGTTCGCCGTTGATGATTTTTTCGAGCTTTTGTCCTTCTGGCAGTTGCACAAAAACGGGATCGCCGGGCTTTACGCCTTCAGTGATTTGGGTTTGGTTGTTGAAATTGGTGCCGATCGTCACAGGCTTAAACTGCGGCTGATTTTTTGAGTCAGGCATCAACACGCCCGTCTGTCCTTTTTTGGTGACGATCGCGACCGTGGGCACGAGCATCGCTTCTTTAAGCTGATTGCCCAAAAAACTCAGATCGGTGTTCATGCCCGATCGCAGTTTTTCTCGACCACTCAACAACTGAATTCGCACCTGAAAGGCAGTGACATCGCGCTCAACTACGGCTTCGGGCGAAATCAATCGCACTCGCCCCTTAAACGTCTCCTCAGGAAACGCATCGACCCGCACTTCGACCGCCTGACCCGGCTTGATTTGCCCAATGTCGATTTCTGGAACTTTTGCCAACACTTCTAAATCACTGGCCAGCGCCACGATCGAGGTCGAAGTCGCTGATGTGGTTGATGAAGCAGAAGTCGTCGGAGTCACAAATGCGCCGACACTGGCATAGCGCTGAGTAATCAACCCCGCAAAAGGGGCGCGGATAATTGCGTCCCCAATGTTGGTGTTGACTTGTTGAACTTGAGCCGCCGCCGAAGCCACTCGTGCTTCTGCCTGACCGATTTCTTCGCGGGTTGAGCCGTTGCGACGCTGCGCTAGTTGCTGAACGGTCTGATTATATTGCGCTTGAGCTTGACTGAGTTGTGCCTGCGCCTGGTTGAGGGTTTGCTTAGCGTTCTGCTCTTTTCGCAAAAATTCTTCTAAAGAATTGGTTGAAATCGCCCCTTGATTTGCAAGCTCTTGCTGACGACGAGTTTGAGATCTGGCAAACTCAAGCAGTGATTGAGCATCGGCAACCTGTCCCCGCACTCGATCGATTTCTCCTCTCGCACGAGCCACCTCAGACTCTGCCTGCCGCACTTCTTCGATTCGCGTTCCGGCTTGCAGTTGAGCGAGTCGCTGCTGGGCTTCTTGCAGGTTAGCAACTGCTTGAGCGCGTTGGGCTTGCAGTTCAGAGCTTTCCATGCGCGCGATCGCTTGACCTGCCTGCACCCGATCGCCCTGCTCTACAAACAATTCAGCGAGTCGCCCAGAGGTTTTGGGGCTAAGATTTACGGTTTGGACGGGCGCGATCGTGCCACTCGCCGTAATCCGCACGGTGACGGTTTCTGACTTCACAGGCACCGTTAGCTCGGTCAAGGCCTGCTTTGGAGTTCCTCGTTTCAGAACCCCATAAGTCACCACTGGCACCGTAATGACTCCTGCGGCTAACAGTCCAATTAGCCAAGCAGCAGGCTTTTTACCAACTTTGCCAATCAAGGGAATTTGCATTACTAGAATCCTGCACCAGGATGAAAGATCAGAAAATAGAGCAACCAATCTCGGCGATCGTTTCTTGAGCTTTGAGAGCCATCCGTTCTAAACAGCTAGACGGTGATTTCGGTTGAAGAGTTCACGATCGACTAACAAAATTCAGAACGCAGTCATTCAAAATTGCCTACTCTCTACAGTTTACACTTTGTTACCTAATGCTGTCATAGAAACCTGACTGGGGCATCTATTCAAAGAATGCTTTTCGTCAGTTTGGACTAAAACGCCTCAGTATTTAGATAGATTTTTAGATAGTTCGGCGGGAATCCCCACACCATACTCCGTTGGTGTGGGATGAAAGCCAGGGACCCTCGATCCAGCGCCCTATCTCTCAGCACTCACCACGGAGTACACTTATCAACTATCTTGATTCGTGTTAATCTATGGGTATGTTGAAAGCGACAAAGGTACGAATTTACCCGACCGATGAGCAAGTTATCCAGTTGTCCAAAGACTTTGGGGCAACACGATGGTTGTGGAATCAGTCGCTTTTTGTGATGTCTCAGACATACAAAGAGACGGGTAAAGGCGTGTCTGCTTATGACATGAAGAAGCGGATACCAGAACTGAAGAAAGAGTTTGAGTGGCTGAAAGAAACCTATTCTCAGTGCCTCCAGCAATCAGTTCTGAATCTCTCTCAGGCGTTCCAAAACTTCTTTGAAGGACGGGCGAAATATCCCACTTTCAAGAGCAAGTTTGATCGCCAATCGGTTCAATACCCCGCAAACGTCAAGGTTGCGAGTGAATCGGTAATCAAGTTTCCAGGAAATCTGGGAATCGTCAAAGCCAAGATTCACCGGGAACTCCCTGACGGCAAACTCAAAACGGTGACGGTATCCAAGACTCCAGATGGGCGCTACTATGCCTCTCTGCTCATGGATGACGGCATCGCCAAACCAGAAATTACCAGTGACGGGAAAGCAGTTGGCATCGACTTGGGACTAATTGATTTTGTCGTCACGTCAGACGGCTCCAAGTTTCGCAATCCTAAACACCTCAAGAAACACGCTAAGAACTTAAAACGCAAACAGCAAAAGCTTTCCAGGAAAGTGAAAGGCAGCAATACCCGCGCTAAAGCGCGGAGAATGGTTGCCAAGGTACACAGCAAAATCACACGAGTCAGAGAAGACTTTCTCCACAAACTATCTCGCAAGCTAGTCAACGAAAACCAAGTTGTCGTGGTGGAAAATCTCGCAGTTAAGAACATGGTGAAAAATCACACTCTAGCCAAAGCAATCAGCGACGCTGGATGGGGTAAATTCTGCACCATGTTGAAGTACAAAGCTGAGCTTGAGGGCAAGACCTATCTTGAAGTAGACAGGTTCTTTCCGTCGTCTCATCTCTGTTCAAACACACTGCTACAGATCCCCAAAATGGATCTCTCTGTTCGTGCATTTGATTGCCCTCACTGTGGTCAGCACCATGACCGGGATGTGAATGCGGCAATCAACATCAGGAATGAAGGCTTGCGACTATTGGCGTTGGGAATCAGCGCTACTGCCAATCGAGGGAGTGTAAATCCAAAGGGTTCTGGACGTAAAAAATCCACGAACTCCGAGGTTGCTCCCATTGAAATTGGAAGCCCACAACGTACCGCCTAGCGGTCGGTGTGTGGTAATTCACATAGGAGCCTGAAACCTCCGACTCCTGACTAAGATAAGCCTTATTCATCGTTACAGAAACTAGGAAAATCTTAAGATTGTTGCTCAATTCAGGTGTTTTGGAGTTTATGAGAAGTTCAGTATCATAGTCGTACTATGCTTGCTGAATTTAAGCTCTAAATGCTAAGAATGAGTCTACGGATTGACCCAAATTAAAGGCGAAGTCCAGTCAGATCCTCAAATCGATCGAGTCAGAAAGCCCAAATGTTTTTTTCGTAAAACGGTCAAAAGCTTTCGGATTCACTCCCAGCCCGAATGCATTCAGTACAATAAGCTGACTAATGCAATCTGCCCTCAGCCTGTGACGATGATAGCCTATGAGTCCCCTGTCTAACCGCCCTCTCCAGCCACCCAAGCCTCCCTCATCTCAGCATCAACCCGATGAGTGGGCACCCAACGTTCAAAATAGTGCGATCGACAGCAGTTCTAACGACGCTGCTGACCCTGCTTCCTCTGAGGCAACGCCTCCGGTTGCCCAGCGTCCTTTGATGCGACCTGTCCGACCGACCTCACCGCCTGCCGTCAGTGAGCCTAGTGAGCCTAAAGTGCCAGAATCGGTTGCGACAGCGCCCCCGACTCAGGATGCCGTGACTCAAGATGCCACACCCGCAGAGGCACCGACTCAAACCGAGTTAGATGGTTTGCGACAACAGCCCATTCCTGCACCGAGCGAACCGATGCAGTATCGAGCGATCGGGCTACTGCGAGGTCGCTATAAAGCTGAAGATGAGCAATTTACGCGCGGCACCCTGACCACGACTGACGGCACTGATATTCAGGCAGTTCTTTTGGGGCGGGTGATGAGTCTGGTGAGAAATCACCTGGATTTAGAGCAAGATCACCTTTGGGTGGTCTATCCACGCACCCGCGAGAAAGAGCAAGACTTACACGCTCAGATTGTGGGAGTGTGGGAGCCAGAAAAGCTGAATAAGCCAGATTCTGAAGAATCTACGACTGAAGAGGAGCCGACGATCACCTATCAACCTTCTTCCGAAGTCGATGACGATTACTTCTCGATTCGGGGAGAAGTGATTTTTCAATCGCCAGACGATAACTCGATTGTAGTGAAGATTCAGCAAGCGCCTCGCAAGAAAGACGGCGATCGCATCAAGTCTTTTAAGCTCAAGCTCGAAGGCACCTTAACG
>NZ_MPPI01000001.1:128098-381453 GCF_001895925.1 Phormidesmis priestleyi ULC007
CATCTAATAACGCTTGGGGTTCGTCGGCTCGAATCGAGTGACCACTTTTTTCAAAGATTCGCAGATCTGAGTTGGGAATGGCATTGGCAATTTCTTCTGAAAATTCTGGCTGACAGATCCAATCATGCCGCCCGGCGATCACCAGAGTTGGAGCGGTGATTTTAGGTAGCTCAGAGAGAATGTTGTAAGAGCGCAGAAATCCGCCAAACGCCACATTAATCGCATCGACTGAGAGAATTGTGCGATCCCAGCTTTCTTGCTTGGCATCGGGATCGTAAGTGACAGAATACATGGAACGCATTAGCCGAAAATATTCCCGCAACTGGTCTTCGGTTTCAAAGTTGCCGTTCCACAGATATTGGGCGATCGCGTTCTGTTCTGGAGTGCCCCGTTCTTCTAAAATTTCTCGTGCGCGGCTTAAAAAACGAGAATCGGGAACGGTGGCGATCGCTATCAAATGAGACACGTTTTGCGGATAGCGAGTGGCGTAGGTCAGCGCCACCATGCCGCCATAAGAGCCGCCAATCACCACGATTTTGTTGAGTCCCAAATATTGCCGCAGCGCTTCCATGTCTTCGACGTTGTTGTCTAGTGTGTAGGTAGACTTGTCGCCACGCGCCGATCGACCTTGCCCGCGATGGTCAAAATACACCAACTGCATTTTGCGACTCAGCGCCGAGAAGGTTGGCTTGTAGCTGCTGTGATCAGCTCCCGGCCCGCCGTGAATGAGAAACGCGACTGGTTTCTCGCGCATCTGGGCCCGATCGGGCACGAGTCCCGACCCTTCGACATCAAAATAAATTTCAGTATCGCGAATTTTGGCAAACATCAACTACCTCGCAAGTCTTGCGGAATAAACACCCGATCGTGAGGAATCGGGGCAACGGCTTCACTCAGCATAAACGTCCCCCTCTCGATCCACTGCTTTAACTCTAGGGCGACTTGCCGAGACAGATAAAGACTCGCGAGTGGGGCAACGCGAACTGATTTGCCGTCGATCGTCAGTCTGCCAGATTTGAGTTGGGCATAGCTCACCAGCCCAAACGTGGGACGAACGCGCCGAGGAATCGAAAAATCGACGACCGGAGCCACCAAATCTTTGTCTTGCACCGCGCAATGAGCGACCACTTCTTCGTTCAGCACTGGCAGCGGAATGCCGACTCCTAGCATCAGAGACGAACCATAGCCTTTGAAATAGCAGCCTCTCACCCATCGGGCATCCATCTGTTTTGCGTCGCCAATTAGCGCCAGCGTAGCCGCAGGCCCGATCGGAGTGCGATTGGGCAGTCGCTTTTGCAATGGAAAGTGCTGAGTGCCTTCCCAAGTGACATAGCCGATCGCGCCGCCTAAAAAAACCCGCGTCCCGATGCCAATCAGTTGCAGATCGGGGTCATTGAGCAACGGAGAAATCTCGCCAGGATTGGAATAGACAGCATTTCCTAACTGGGGCTGAAGTGGGCCCAAATAGGTGAATAGAGGACGATCGCCGCCATTCACACCCACAATAAAATTTTGATAGAGATTGCGCGGATTGAATAAATAAAACTGATTGATTCTGTCTCGCGAAATGGTCGTCTCAAACGACGCACGGGGATAGCAATCGGTCACTTGCCCGATCGCCCTCAAAGGCACCGATTTACCCGCAATCAAATCTTCGATTACGTGCCCACCACCGCGAGTAGAACTGCGCGATTCATCGCCATCCGCCTCCATGCTTGAGTATTCGACCATCTGCGAGGCTCCTAGATAGAGATCGACGGCTCCAAACCCCGCATAGGCAGAGACTCCATCGATCCAGCATTGACGAATTTTGATCGGCGGATCGGTCTGTCCGAGGTTGAGAATTGCCCCCGAAGATTCCATCGGCTCAAAGGTGCCTGTCGTCACGACATCGACCTCTTTAGCAGTCTGAGTGACTCCGACCTCCGCAACCCGTGCTTTCAACTCTTCGACTGTGAGGACGATCGCTTGTTGGCGACTAATTTTGTCATTGATTTCGGCGATCGTTCTCATGGGTCACTTCCTAGCTGCTGACCGTTATTATCCTCCGATCGCTCTTGCCTTAACTGTCCCTACGGTAGATGAGAATAAATGGCTAAACACAGGATTGTAAGAACGTCATCGAAATAATCTGTTATTGGAGAACGTTAATGCTTTTACAAGATAAACAAACTGGAAATCTAGTTGAAATCCTAGACCTAGAAGAACTCTTTAACCCGGTGCAAGACGCGATCCACGGTCGAGTGCAATCTGGGCAAGAAGAGCAAGACCCAGAGCCGATCAGCAAAAACACCCTGCTATTTCCCTCTGGAGAAAGTCTACCTCGCTGCTGGACGGATGCTGACTATCACAGTGTTGATTAATTTCAGTCCGGTTGGGTCGATCGTGATTGCCTGTAGGGGTAGCGCCCCCGTGCCTACCCCTGACGAATGGAGGGCAACCCCAGGGAAATTGCCCCGACCCAAATCATCCCGCTATTCAGCGATGCCGAATTTCTAAAACGATTTGTTTGACAAAAGGGCGCACGATCGGCACAATAGAGACTGCGCTGATAAAAAAAGCGTACTCGGCAACGAGGGACTGTAGTTCAATTGGTTAGAGCACCGCCCTGTCACGGCGGAAGTTGCGGGTTCGAATCCCGTCAGTCCCGTTCAAAAAAAGGATGAAGAATTAAAAGGTGAAGGATGAATTAGAATTCATTCAGCATCGTTCTGACTTCATCTTTTTTGTTGTTTCATCCCCCTTTCCCTATGACCGTTCGTGTCCGCATCGCCCCCAGTCCTACCGGAAATTTGCATATTGGCACCGCCCGAACTGCCGTCTTTAACTGGCTGTTTGCTCGTCACAATGGCGGCCAGTTTGTGCTGCGAGTTGAAGACACTGATCTGGAGCGATCGCGCCCTGAGTTTACAGATAACATCCTTGAGGGCTTGACCTGGCTGGGTCTGACTTGGGATGAAGGCCCATTTTTTCAATCCCAACGAATGGATTTGTATCGCCAGTCCATTCAGACTTTGCTAGACAAGGGTCTGGCCTATCGCAGCTATGAAACGCCTGAAGAACTTGACGCGATGCGAGAAGTGCAGAAAGCCAAAAATGAGGCTCCTCGTTATGACAACCGCCATCGCGATCTGACTCCAGATCAGCAAGCTGCTTTTGCCGATGAAGGTCGCAAACCTGTGATCCGGTTCAAAATAGAGAACGATCGCGAAATCTCCTGGAATGACCTCGTGCGCGGCACCGTTTCCTGGAAGGGTCGCGATCTGGGTGGCGATATGGTGATTGCCCGCGCCTCAGAAGGTGATGACATCGGTCAGCCGCTCTACAACTTTGTCGTTGTCGTCGATGACATTGATATGCACATCACTCAGGTGATTCGGGGCGAAGATCACATCGGCAACACTCCCAAACAGATTTTGCTTTATGAAGCGCTCGGCGCGACGGTGCCAGAGTTTGGGCATACGCCGTTGATTCTCAATCAAGCAGGCGCAAAACTCTCGAAGCGGGATGGAGTCACCTCGATCGCTGACTTTAAAAAAATGGGCTATACCCCCGAAGCCCTAGTTAACTACATGACACTGCTGGGCTGGTCGCCTCCAGACTCGACGATCGAGATTTTTAGCCTCTCTGAATCGGCAAAGCAGTTCAGCTTCGATCGCGTCAATAAAGCTGGAGCCAAGTTCGATTGGGACAAACTGAATTGGATCAACGGGCAATATCTTCACGCGATGCCTGTTGATCAACTCACGGATCTGCTGATTCCTTACTGGCAAGAGGCGGGTTATGAGTTTGATCCGGTTGGCGATCGTCCCTGGTTAGACCAAATCTCAGCGGTGATTGGGGCAAGTTTGTCTCGTCTTCAAGAAGCCGTTGAGATGACGCGCTATCTATTTATTGTCGAGGTTGGATTTGATGAAGAAGCCACTACGCAACTTCAGCAACCAGGTTTAGCGGCGGCATTAAAAGCAGTTTTAGAGTCCATTCCTTCTGAAGCCTTAACGGATGCGACGATTCAAGAAATCGTTAAGCAGGTAGTGAAAGCACAAACCATCAAAAAAGGCTTCTTAATGAAATCTCTGCGGGCTGCTCTAACAGGTGCCCTGAAAGGCCCTGACTTGGTGCAATCTTGGTTGATTTTGAACCAGCGAGGCATGGATCGGCATCGCTTGCAGCAGGCAATCGCGATCGCACAAGCTTAAAGGCACAACAAAGACTCCGCTATCCCCCAAGGAGAAGAGGAACCAGACTCTAGCTCCCTCTCCTTGGGGAAAGGGTTGGGATGAGGGCAAATTAATTCGCGTTCTAAGCGGGTTGATTGCTCGAAGTCTCACAATTAAGTTAAATTTAGTTAAGATACTTCTCATTAAACGTCTGGAAACCGCTCGATCGACGGTCTAGGTTAGAAGTTCGCTCTTACGCAGGAGAAAATTGTTTCTCTTAGCATAAGTAGGTGGTTTCTATTGTGAAAATTCCACTTTTGTTTACGATTGAGATTTAATCATTGTTGCCGTATTTAGAGGTTGCCAGTTTATGAAAGCTTCTTGGAGAACCATACTGCTGTGGGCAGTGCCCGCCTTAGTGATTGGGTTTTTCCTCTGGCAAGGGTCGTTTGCACCCAATCCTGCCGCCGTGAGCAAAAACACCGCCAGTACCCGCATGACCTACGGGCGCTTCTTAGAATATTTAGATGCCAATCGGGTCAAGAGCGTTGATCTCTATGATGGTGGGCGCACTGCCATTGTTGAAGCCGTCGATCCTGAACTGGACAATCGTCTACAGCGTCTGCGCGTTGACCTCCCTGGCAGCGCCCCCGAACTCGTGACTCGCTTGAGAAATTCGGGCATCAGCTTTGATTCTCACCCTGCCCGCAATGATGGCGCGGTGTGGGGGCTGCTTGGAAACTTAGTGTTCCCAATTCTGCTTTTGGGAGGTTTGTTCTTCCTGTTCCGTCGCTCTAACAACGTCCCTGGCGGGCCTGGGCAGGCGATGAGTTTTGGCAAGTCTCGCGCTCGGTTCCAAATGGAGGCGAAGACGGGCGTAATGTTTGATGACGTGGCAGGCATCGAAGAAGCGAAAGAAGAACTGCAAGAAGTCGTCACCTTTTTGAAAAAGCCTGAGCGCTTTACGGCAGTGGGGGCCCGAATTCCTAAAGGAGTGTTGTTGATTGGGCCACCTGGAACGGGTAAGACTCTGTTGGCAAAAGCGATCGCAGGCGAAGCCGGGGTTCCATTCTTCTCGATCTCTGGCTCTGAATTCGTCGAAATGTTTGTCGGTGTGGGTGCATCTCGCGTCCGTGA
This sequence comes from Phormidesmis priestleyi ULC007, assembly GCF_001895925.1. Classification (GTDB taxonomy): domain Bacteria; phylum Cyanobacteriota; class Cyanobacteriia; order Leptolyngbyales; family Leptolyngbyaceae; genus Phormidesmis_A; species Phormidesmis_A priestleyi_A. The sequence continues at coordinate 133,396 of NZ_MPPI01000001.1, forward strand.
CTTGTTCAAGAAAGCCAAAGAAAACGCGCCTTGTATCATCTTTATCGATGAAATTGACGCGGTGGGTCGTCAACGGGGTGCAGGCATCGGCGGCGGCAACGATGAGCGAGAGCAAACGCTCAACCAGTTGTTGACCGAGATGGATGGCTTTGAAGGCAACACGGGCATTATCATCATTGCCGCGACCAACCGCGCTGATGTCCTCGATTCTGCCTTGCTGCGTCCGGGTCGCTTCGATCGTCAGGTGATGGTTGATGTGCCTGATATCAAAGGTCGCCTAGAGGTTTTGAACGTTCACGCTCGCGACAAGAAAATCTCGGATGAGGTTTCCCTGGAAGTCATTGCTCGTCGTACTCCTGGATTTTCTGGGGCTGACCTCGCTAACCTGCTCAATGAAGCTGCAATTCTCACCGCTCGTCGTCGTAAAGAAGCGATGACCATGTTGGAAATTGACGATGCAGTCGATCGGGTTGTTGCGGGTATGGAAGGCACTCCGCTCGTAGACAGTAAGAGCAAGCGTTTGATTGCTTATCACGAGATTGGACACGCCGTAATCGGCACCCTGGTGAAGGATCACGATCCGGTGCAAAAAGTGACGCTGGTTCCTCGTGGGCAGGCTCAAGGCTTGACCTGGTTTACGCCTTCAGAAGATGGGTTAATTTCTCGCAGTCAAATCATGGCCCGAATTCAAGGTGCTTTGGGTGGACGGGCGGCTGAAGAAGTAATTTTTGGCGATGCAGAAGTCACGACTGGAGCCGGAAACGACTTGCAGCAAGTGACAGGTATGGCGCGTCAGATGGTGACTCGCTATGGAATGTCTGATTTGGGGCCTTTGTCGCTCGAAAGTCAGCAAGGCGAAGTCTTCTTAGGGGGCGGTTGGACGAATCGATCGGAGTATTCCGAAGTGATCGCGGCTCGTATTGATGGTCAAGTGCGCGAGATTGTCGCCCATTGCTATGAACAAGCCTGTCGGATCATGCGCGAAAATCGTGAAGTCATCGATCGCTTGGTGGACTTGCTGATTGAGAAAGAAACGATCGACGGTGACGAGTTCCGTCAGATTATGGCTGAGTATACGGTGGTTCCTGAGAAAGAACGCTACGTTCCTCAACTGTAGATTTAGAACTCAAACTTTATCGGTTAGGCGGGGATGGCGAAGGCTGTCCCCATTTTTTGCGACTAGCGCCCCATGGCGAATAAGCGATCGATCGTCAAATCAAACGATGGAATCACCTCGGACTCAATCCGATGACCGCCACTGAATATCGCGTCTTCATATTGACCATCCACCCATTTGCAAACCGTGACTTGTCTGGTTTCTGGGTCAACGATCCAATATTCAGAAATCCCCCGCGCTGCATATTCGGTGCGTTTGTGGCGATAGTCACGAGCGCGATTGGTGCTGCCGGGTGAGACGATTTCGATCACCAGAGCGGGCGGCGGCATATCACGAGTAATCGTGCCGCGAGTTGCACCCGCCAGTGCGGTGTAGGATTCTTCAGTGTGAACCATCAGATCAGGTAGGCGACATCTGGCTCGCCGCCCGATCGTCTCAATTTCAATATCTTTGTGGGTCAGCAAAGTCAAGGATACATGCTTTGCTAGTTCAAACAATAGAAACCTGGCTAGTTCTGAGTTTTCGGGAGCTTCTGGTGGCATTTCAACTAGCTCCCCGTCCACCAATTCATACTGAGTATCGGTGCCATCGTCATAGGCAAGATATTCCTCAAAGGTTAGAAGTTTTGATTTTGGCTCGGCGCTTTGGGTCATGGTGATTGCCCAGATACGATCGGGATTAATGCAATTTTAACGGTTGAAGCAAGGAGAACTTTATCATCGTGCTTTCTAACTGTTGCGGAATTAGTGTGTAGCATGTTGTAGTATATGTAGTGTTGATGCAATTTCAACCGCGTTTACTTCAGTCGATCGTCAGGGAGACTCTATGGCTAAATTTCTAGGTATCATTGACTACTTTCGCAACTACTGGAAGATTTCGATTTTTAGCATTGCGATGGTCAGTCTCTTCGAGATTGTTGACCTATTTGTCCCTTATGCGGTGGGTCAAATTCTCAACGTCTTGTCTGGACAAGCGGTCGATCGCCCCATTCAAGCGATCGTGACCACGACTTCACAAATCACTGGGTTTGCCAGTGACAAAACGCTGTCTCTCGCCGTCTTGCTGATGCTCGTGTGTCTCATCTCAGTCGGGCGCGCTCCGATTCAGCCCTGGCTAGGTGCCTGGTTTCAGTGGGATACTGCCTTTCGTGCCCGACGAGAACACGCCGAAAAAGCTCTAGAGAAAGTGTTGACGCTGCCGCTAGAGTTCTACGATGAGAACAATCCTGGACGGGTTGCTGCCAGAGTTGCTAAAGGTTTGTCTAACTACACCTGGACTTATCCAGAGATTACAGGACAACTGTTGCCGAAGTTCTTTCGAGTGGTTGGCATCTTTGCGGTGATCTGGCTGATTGATTGGCGCATTGCCCTACTGCTGTTGATTTCATTCGTGAGTATTGTTGGCTTTAGCCTCACAGGTTTGAAACGGCTTTCTGACCAAGAGGCGCGGCTCGACAAGTATATGGAAGATACCGACAGCCGCACGTCTGAGATCATCACCAATATCAAAACAGTGAAGGCGTTTGCTACTGAAACGTCAGAGTTAAAACGGCAACGGCAACGGCTCGATCGCGAGTTCAAAGTGCTAGATTATCGCATTCACTTAGGTTATGTGAAGTTGGGAATGTGGGAGCGGTTGATCGTGCAGTCTTGCGTCTTCCTCGTGCTTGCATTCACCGTGATGGCAACCGTTCAGGGCAAAATCTCGCTCGGACATTTCATCACTACGCTGACGATTTCTAGCATGGCCTATGCCGAAATAGAGCCGATTAGCCAACTCGCTGAAGTGTTTGCGCGTCGCTATGCGTCGATGGTTCGCTTTCATGAGTTTATGCAGCTTCCAGTTGGCACTGATGCCAGCACTCTGACCCAACAACCCGAAGCCGTGCCGACCTATCAGTTCACCGGAAAAGTCGAGTTTTCTCACCTGACTTTTGGCTATAACTCAGAGCGTCCGGTGTTGAAAGACATCAATTTGTTGATTGAACCTTATCAAACGATCGCGCTTGTTGGTCGATCGGGTTCCGGCAAATCCACGTTAGTCAAACTCTTGTTCCGCTATTTTGAACCTAATCAGGGTGCGGTGTTGATGGATGGTCAAGATATCCGCAGATTGGATGTAACGGGCTATCGCAAACGACTCGCGATCGTGCACCAAGAAGTCGATGTCTTCAATGGCACTCTGCTCGATAACCTGATTTACGGCAACCCCAACGCCAGCCGTGATCATGTGCGTGAAGCGTGTAGAATTGCCCAAGTCGATGAGTTTATTCGTCAGATGCCGATGGGATATTCGACGATCGTCGGTGAGCGCGGCGTTCGACTCTCAGGCGGACAGCGACAACGACTTGGCATTGCTCGTGCGCTGATTGTTGACCCTGATGTGCTGATCTTCGACGAAGCGACTTCGAGTTTAGACTATGAGTCAGAGCGATCGATTCAACTGGCGATGCGCTCGATTCTCGGCACTCGCACGCTGGTGATTATCGCGCATCGTCTCAGCACAATTCGAGAAGCAGACAAAATTGTGGTGTTAGATCAGGGCAGCATTGTTGAAGTTGGGAGTCACGAGGAGTTAGTGCGTCGGGGTGGCATCTACCAGCGATTGCACTCGCTGCAAGAAACTGGGCAACTGCTAGCGTAAAGTCTGTGACGTGTGGATTGAAAGTTAGTGGAGGGTGCAGAATACGCTCCACCAGCTTTCCACTAGTCGTAACTGGACGATGTGAACGAGAAGTGGAGTCAAAAAACGTCAACCTTAAATATCCCTTACCACTCCGAAACACTTAAATAACTTGAGTATTAAATCAGGCACCATCAAAACCTATAGTTCTTATAACGCTCAAGGAATCTGGTATTTTACCAATGCGTGTAATGGACAGATGGGTGTGATTCACTCTAGCCAAATTAGATTTTAGAGACGCTGACGGTCTGCTTTTGGGTCAAGGTTAAAGCAACGCCTTTCTCGTAATAAGCGGCTTCGTTGATAAAAATGGGATAGACCGTTGTGCCCTCATAGACGATCGTATGACCATCCAATCCTAAAAACATTGGGTCGCCAGACTTGAGCGGCTGATAATCTCTCCCTTGCAAATCAGGGTGAATCATTGCCTGAATCTCGCCTGCCTCGTTGCGCGGATAGTCGATCGAGCCAATGGTTTCATAAAAAGTTAGGGGACGATCGGCGATTGTCAGCGTACCTTGATTGCAATCGTGCAAATAATCCAAAATTATGTAAATCAACGCTTCTGTCTGCTGAAACCAATAAGCATCCAGTACCCCCTGAGCGACTGCACCGACTTCAATCACCACCCCTAACTCAGAGAGCGATCGCAACAATCCACTTTCTGAATCAGTCCGCGTCAAACAGACTTTGACAAGCGGATTTGTCCCACTCACGTAGCTGGCTAGTCTCAAGCTATCAGGACTGCGATTTGCCATCAAGAGAGACAGCCCCATGTTGGCCGTGGTCGAGTGCAGATCGATAATTACATCAACTTGAGCGCTGCCTTTTGTTCCAAGTTGTTGAGCAATGGCTTTGGCTTGCTGCGCTTCATAGTCAGAAAGATTTGAGTTTTGCAGATCTTGATTGAGAAATGCCCGATTTAAGTCTTGATCAATGTATCGGCGAGTAGCGGCAAACGCTTGAGGATTTGCAAGTAGCGTTTGGGTTTCAAAACTCGATCGCCGCACCAATTCTGGATATTGCTCAAACTTTTTAATTAAATAAGCTCCGGTGAACTCGTTGCCGTGAGTTCCGCCTACGATCGCGACGCGCTTAATGGGGTTCATGATAATAATTCTGGACGGCTCTTCTCAAGATAAAGGCTAGAGCGTAGGAAAAAATAGTCGTAGATAGCCTGAGAGCAGCGCCTCACCGTAGAAGACACTCAAAGCGGCTCCCAGTGCCAAAAACGGCCCAAATGGGATTGGCTGGCGGCGATTGATCAGTCCCAATGCGATCGCGCCTCCGCCTGCAAATGCCCCCGCAGCACACGCTAAAAATCCGCCAATCAGCAGCAGTTTCCAGCCTAACCAAGCGCCCATCATCGCCGCAAGTTTGGCATCACCTGCCCCCATGGCGGGTTGCCCCAGCACGATCGAACCTGCAAACGAGACGGCATCGAGTAGCCAGACTCCTAACACCGCGCCGATCACGCCTGCAAAGAGATATTGAATCGCGCCCGTCAAACTAGAGGTGATCATAAATCCTGATATTGCCTGAAACGCCAATCCTAAAATCAACCCCGACTGAGTGAGCGGGTTAGGCAGCGTCATCGTGTCTAAGTCAATCAAAGACAGCGCCAGCAGCCAGCTTAAAAAGAGCCAATAGCCGATCGTGGCGATCGAGAAACCAAACATCCAAAACACCAGCAAAAACAGAATTCCAGTTGCCGCCTCTACTAACGGATAGCGGGCAGAAATTGGGCTTTTGCAGTGACTACACTGCCCTTTGAGCCACAGCCATCCTAATACGGGTACATTTTCCCGTTTTCGCAGGCGAGTCAGGCAATGTGGGCAGCGAGACGGCGGATAGAGCAGCGACAAGCTTGCGGGCAGTCGATAGACGACAACGTTTAGAAAGCTGCCGATCGAAGCTCCGAGCCAAAACACAATCAGAGAAGCGGGAAGGGCAAGCAGAAAATCCATAGCAGGTTTTAGGAGTCAGGGGAGCAAAACATAGGCTGATTGAGAAGGGTGCAAGATGTCAGTTAGTTTAACTCAATCCCTATCCCAATCTAGATAAGCGCACTCGGAAGATCACTCCGTCTCTTTAAAGACTTTACTTCCAACCATAAATTAAGCGTAAAGCTTAGACCTTATATCTGAATGAAGAGTAGTCTGAGTAGTGAGGAAATAGTTGTGTATAAAAATATACGTTTTATACGTAGATAACTGTTTCAACCTCCAACTTAGTACTCAAATGTCAAGGAGAAAGAAATGTCGTTCGCGTCAGCAAGTGTTGCTATCCATCAACTTATAGAACTGCAAACCCTAAAAACTCCCGATGCCGCAGCAATCGTTTTTCAAAATCAACGACTGACATATCGAGAACTCAATCAAAAGGCGAACCAATTAGCGCACTATTTACAGATATTAGGAGTAAAGCCAGAAACCTTAGTTGGAATTTGCGTAGAGCGATCGCTAGATATGCTTGTGGCGCTTCTTGGCATTCTGAAAGCAGGCGGTGCTTACGTTCCGCTAGACCCCAGCTATCCTCAAGATCGATTAGCCTTCGTCATTGAAGATACTCAACTTCCAGTTCTCATTACTCAGCAACATCTCTGTGCAATTTTGCCGCAGACCCAACACGCACAGCTTGTTTGTCTCGATACTGATTGGCAAACCGTGGCTCAACAGAGTGAAGCAAATCCTGAAAGTAGTGTCACAGCCGAAAATTTAGCCTATGCCATTTACACGTCCGGCTCTACTGGCAAGCCTAAAGGAGTCCAGATTACGCATCAAGCGGTGGTCAACTTCCTGCGATCGATGCAAGCAGAACCAGGACTTTGCCAACAGGATGTTCTCTTAGCAATTACAACCATTTCGTTTGACATTGCCGTTTTAGAACTGTTCTTACCGCTGATTGTGGGTGCTGAAATTCTCCTGGTGAGCCGTGACATCGCATCCAGCGGAACCCTTCTATCGAATCTTCTTTCAGAGTCGAATGCAACGGTCATGCAAGCGACTCCAGCGACCTGGCGAATGTTGGTGGCGGCTGGATGGAAAGGGAATAAACCACTCAAAATGCTGTGTGGTGGAGAAGCGCTGACGCGATCGCTGGCAGACCAATTGCTCGAAAGAGGCAGTTCACTCTGGCAGATGTATGGACCGACTGAAACGACGGTCTGGTCAATGGTGCATCACGTCGAATTTGGCGATCGGGCTGTCCCTCTGGGTCATGCGATCGCCAATACCCAGATTTATATTGTGCAAGAACCCGCTCGTCGAAAAAATGACTCCCTGCAAATTGTATCAGGGGAAGGAGAAGGCGAGATCTATATTGGAGGTCAGGGTGTCTCGCAAGGGTATTTGAACCGCCCAGACTTAACCCGTGAAAAGTTCATTCCTGATCCATTTAGTGCTGATCCAAACGTTCGCCTTTATAAGACGGGTGATCTCGCTCGTCTTTTACCCAACGGCGACATTGAGATGATTGGACGCATTGATCATCAGGTCAAGATTCGCGGCTACCGGATTGAGTTGGGAGATATTGAAACTGCGCTCTCGCAGCACCCTAATGTGCGAGAATCTGTTGTCATTACGAGAGAAGATGAGTCGGGTGAGCGTCGGTTGGTTGCTTATGTTGTGTTGAAGGCGCAATCGTTGCAGTTGCGATCAACAGAATTACGAGCGTGGCTTAAAGATAAACTGCCTGAGTATATGGTTCCTGCCATTGTGGTCTTTATGGAAAACTTGCCGCTGACCCCAAACCTTAAGGTCGATCGTCGGGCACTTCCAGTTCCCACTCTCGATGCTCAAGAAGAGTTTGTCTCTCCCCGAACCGAGCTAGAGCGCCAACTTGCCCAAATCTGGACGGCGGTGTTGGGAGTAGAAGTCGGCATCTACCACAACTTTTTTGAATCGGGCGGCGATTCACTACGCACCGCCTTGCTTCTATCTCGTGTGCGTGAAGCATTCCAAGTGGAATTGTCTTTAGATTGTTTATTCAAAGCGCCGACTGTTGCTGGATTCGCTGAAGTAATTCAAGCCGTTCAGTCCTGTGGTTCTACGGCTGGGTTTAACACGACTCCCACCGAGCTGTGGGCAGATGCGAACTTAGATGATGCAATCCGTCCCCATGCAATCAGCGCTTTGCACAACTCTGACGCGGTTCTTTCGGAGTTGCGCTCTGGGCTAATCGCCGCTCAACCCATCTTTTTGACAGGTGCAACAGGGTTTATCGGTGCGTTTCTGCTGCAAGAACTGCTGCTCCATAATCCTCAAATGACTGCTTACTGTCTAGTCCGTGCAGATGATTGTGAAGCGGCAAGCGATCGCTTACGCAAAAGTCTAGAGCGCTATGAACTTTGGCAAGACACATTTGGTTCAAGGATTATTCCCGTGCTTGGAGACTTATCGCAACCGCTCTTTGGTCTATCTGAATCGCAGTTTAGAGAATTGGCAGATCGAGTTGATGTGATTTATCACAGTGGTGCCTATGTGAATCTTGTCTATCCCTATACTGCACTGCGAAACGCCAACGTGTTGGGAACTCAAGAGGTGTTACGCCTAGCCACTCAGACGCGAACCTTGCCAGTTCACTACATTTCCACCATTGATGTCTTTCATTCTTCTGAATATGAAGAGGCGACCTTTATTTCAGAAACCGATCAGCTACTCAGTTGCGATGGATATACAGAAGGGTATGCCCAGAGTAAGTGGGTTGCTGAAAAGTTAGTCATGCAGGCTCGCGATCGCGGTTTGCCCGTCTGCATCTATCGACTAGGAATGATCACAGGGCACAGTCAAACGGGTGCGTTTCAACTCAACAATATGATTTGTAGGCTAATCAAGGGCTTTATTCAATTAGGGTGCGCGCCTGAGTTGGATCTAAAGATGTCTCTAGCTCCTGTAGATTACATTGTTCAAGCAATTCGGCATTTGTCTAGTCAGCCAGCCTCGTTTGGTCAAACATTTCATCTGGTCAGTCCGCATCTGTTCACGCTCAAACAACTCGTTGCTGATTTAAATGTACTCGATTACTGGGTGACTCTGATGCCCTATCAGCAGTGGCAAACAAAGCTACTCGCTATGCCTCCAGAGAATGCGTTAACTTCAATGGCATCCATGTTTACAAAAAGACCTGACAAGCAACAAACCCCGATCGAAACCGCCACTTTTGTATCTCAAGCGTTTGATACTCGCAACACTGACATCGGGCTAGATGGAACTGATATTGTTTGTGCGCCGATCGACAGTTCAGTTTTGCGAATTTATCTACTTTATTTTATGCAAAACGGCTTTCTGCCACAAAATTCTCAGTTAACCTGTATGCCGTGAGATGGATTACTGTTTGGGGAATTCTAACTTTTAGTAGTGCAATCACGTACAAGCCCTTGAAGTTTGCTGGTAATCCCCATGAAGAGTCCGCAGACAGATCTCGCTTCAACCCCTCGCCTTCCCCGTAGTCTCAACCTTGTCGAAACCTGGGGCTTTGGGTTAGCAGGTCCTCCAGGTTGGACTGGGTTAGTTCCGGCTATGAAAGTCGCGCTAGGGTCACAGGCAATCTTTGTCTGGATTCCGGCAACGCTGATTGGCATCTTGATCAACTATCAAGTGAAAAGTTTGGGGGAGCGCCAGATCGATGTAGCGGGTGGAACTCCCAACTATATTGCCAGGTTGCTAAAGCGATATCCCACGATCGCTAGCTATGCTGCGATCGGATATTTACTCAACTGGGTTTCAACAATTCCTCTAAATGCCATCATTCTGACCGACGTAGTTCAAGCAAATCTAGAACCCTTTGGAATCCATATTCCAACAATAGCCATGCGGATCGGTTTTATGCTGTTGCCCTTCGTTGTGGCATTCAATGGAACTCGTGCATTAAGCATTTTGCTTTTATTCTTTATCGTTCCATCAATGGGGTTGCTCATAGCGTTCAGTTTACAAGGGCTAGTCTGGCTAGGACTATCGCCTGAGAGTCCTGGGTTTCTGCCAACCGATTGGAACTGGGGTTCAATGGGCTTCGCAGATTGGGCAAAGTGGTTTTTCTTTGCAACCTTTGCAACCTACAGTAGTGAAACAGCTTCCTCATTTGTGGCAGACAGTCGCCGCCCATCTGAAACGCTACGGTTTTTAGATGCCGCCGCCTGGACTGGAGCTATTATTTTTATCGCGGGAAGTTGGGTCATCACCCGATTAGCGCCTGCTAACGATACAAGTGGTGATGTGTTGCTATATTTGGTGACGGCAGCTAAACCATTTTGGGGGCAATCTGCATCCCTGATTGTGACCTTCTTGTTAGCCTCTTCATGTTTGCTAACAATGGCAACAGCAGTTTCCAACAGTCCTCGAATCTTGTATCAGCTTGCTCTAGACAAACACCTCGCACCCGTCTTGGGCATCACGTCGCGGCGAGGAGTCTTTGGACCGGCTCTAACGATCGTGTTTGGGCTTTCGCTGTTCTTTCTGTTTTGGGGAAATGTAGCTCAGATTGTGGTCGTTGGCAATGTGGGTTGGTTTGTCTCCTTCACATTAATGCAGTTAGCGCTTTGGTCACAACGAGGTCAACCGGGAGTATTAGCGCCTCGATTGGCGTTCGCGATTTTCCTATTGCAAACAGTCGTGTTGTTTGTGGGCGGTCTAGCATGGGGCTGGCAGGACTTTTTGATTGGATTGTTGTTTCCCGCCGGAATCTTGGTGATAGATGCTGCTATCCGACGGATTCGGTTTGCTCCGTTTCGCCCTAATTGGTGGATACGATTATATCAATCAAACACGTCCCCTATTAAGGATCTGGTGCTGTTCCAAGTTTCGACTCTGATCGTTTTGATTTGTGGCTCGGTTTTGGTCGGTTGGGGGTTCCGATCGCTACTGAATCAAAAAGCAGTCGAGCAGGGTAACAATCTGATCCTTGTGTTGCTGATCATTGTGGCGTTTGTGGGAGTCGCGATCGCATGTTGGACGACACTACCGCAAGTGATTGCCGTTGAAGAAGCCCGCGAAAATGCCGAAACCCTCAACCAAGATTTGGAAATTCGGGTTGGGCAACGTACTGTTGAACTCAGAAAAGCCAAAGAAGTCGCTGACCAAGCCAAAGAAGTCGCTGACAGTGCAAATCACGCCAAAAGCGAATTTCTTGCCAATATGAGCCATGAGTTACGCACTCCTCTAAATGGCATCTTGGGCTACACTCAGATTTTGCAGCGATCGCCATCTGTGGTCGAGAAAGATCAGCAAGGCATTGGAGTGATTCACCAATGTGCATCTCATCTGCTGACTCTGATTAACGATGTGCTTGATTTATCAAAGATTGAGGCTCGAAAATTAGAACTCCATCCTCACGATCTTCGCCTTGCTCCTTTCCTGCAAGGTGTTGTAGAAATCTGTCGCATTCGAGCCGATCAAAAAGGTCTAGATTTTATCTACCCTTTAAATCAGCAACTCCCGGTGATGATTCATGCCGATGAGAAGCGGTTAAGACAGGTTTTGATCAACCTGTTGGGAAATGCCATCAAGTTTACGGATGCAGGAAGTGTGACGTTCGCGGTATCGGTTGTTGAAAACCCTGAACAGAAGTCTCCTTACCCAACTCATACCATCCGGTTTCAGGTTGAAGACACTGGCATTGGTATGCAACCCACTCAGCTAAAGAGTATCTTTTTGCCGTTTGAGCAAGTTGGCAATCGTGAAAAGCAATCAGAAGGAACAGGCTTAGGATTGGCGATTAGTCACAAGATCGTCAATATGATGGAAAGCACGATCGCGGTTGAAAGCCAATTAGGAAAAGGCAGCAAATTCTGGTTTGAAGTAGCGTTACCTAAAGCGCATGACAGTAAGCAATCAGAACAGCAATTTGCGATTAAGTCAATTTCTGGATTCAGAGGAAACAAACGAAAGATCCTTGTCGTAGACGATCGCTGGGAAAATCGTTTAATCGTGAAAAATCTTCTCGAACCGATCGGCTTTGAGGTGTTTGAAGCCAAAGACGGCCAAGCAGGCTTAGACACCGCCCTTCAAAAACAGCCAGATTTAATCATTAGCGATATTTCAATGCCTCGTATGAATGGTTATGAGATGATGACGCAAATACGAGCGATGCCTGCATTAGATGAGGTCATAATCGTGGTTTCATCTGCCAACGTGTTTCAAGAGGATCAATACAAAAGTCTTGAGGCAGGAGCCGTTGAGTTTCTACCCAAACCGATTGATGTCAATTCTCTGTTTGAGATGCTACAGCGACAACTGAATCTAGAGTGGCTTTATTCTCCAAAACTTCAGGCAACTAGTTTGAATTTACCCAGTGAACAGGGAATATTAGAGAAACAAATCTCATCTGCAAATTCTCAGAGCTTGACACCCTTAAGTGTATCCACTGCGATCGTGATCCCATCTCCTCAAGAGATATCTGTACTCTACGACCTCGCCCGCAAAGGATTAATAAAAGATCTACTTCATCAGATCGATCAACTTGAGAAATCTGATGCGAGATTATCTGAATTTTGTCAGTCCCTTCGACAGTGGTCGAAAGGATTTCAGTTGAAAAAGATTCGAGCATTTCTTGAACAATATTTAGAGAGTCATACGTGATGGAACTCAAGAACGAGTCTCAAATTGTCCTTATCGTGGATGACAATCCCATAAACTTAGAGGTTTTGTCAGAAGCGCTGACTAGGGCTGGGTTACAAGTTGCCGTTGCGCTAGATGGCGAAAGCGCGATCGAGCAAGTTCAATATCATCTTCCTGCTCTGATCTTGCTAGATGTGATGATGCCAGGAATTGATGGCTTTGAAACGTGTCGTCGTCTCAAAGCCAATCCTCTCACAAACGAGATTCCGATCATCTTTATGACGGCTCTCTCAGAAACAGAGAGTAAAGTCAAAGGACTGAGCGTTGGTGCAGTAGACTACATCACTAAACCCTTTCAACAAGAAGAAGTTTTAGCGCGGGTCAGAGTTCACTTACAATTGAATTATCTGAATCAGAAGTTAGAAGCGCAAAACATTTTACTCCAGCACTTTAATGAGTCTTTAGAACAAAAAGTTCAAGAACGGACTGCTGATTTACAGCAGGCTCAAGCTCAACTGATTCAACAAGAAAAGTTATCTGCACTCGGACAACTGGTTGCAGGAGTTGCCCACGAAATCAATAACCCTGTAAATTTCATTTATGGTAATTTTCCGCCCGCAAAGAACTACATTCGAGATTTGCTTGACTTAATCGATTTATATCAAGAACATCACTCTGATCCTGCATTGGAGATTCAGAACAAGATCGAAGAAATTGATTTAGATTTTTTGCGCTTGGATCTTCCGAAATTATTAAACTCAATGCAGCTAGGCTCTGAACGTATTCAAGAAATTGTTTTGTCGCTACGCAATTTCTCGCGCTTGGATGAAGCTGGTTTTAAGAAGGTTGATTTGCATGAGGGAATTGAGAACACATTGCTGATCTTGGGGCATCGGCTAAAAGCAAAATCAGCGCTGTCTAGAATTCAAATCACTAAAGACTATGGGGATCTTCCTGGTGTGACTTGCTTGGCGGGACAACTGAATCAAGTGTTTATGAATCTGTTAGCGAATGCGATCGATGCATTAGAAGAAGCGCTCTCTGAAAAGCGAGGACCTGCTTCTCCTACGATTCATATTTGCACGAGTCTAATCGAAGAGAATCGAATTCAGATTCAGATTACGGATAACGGTTCCGGCATCCCGGCGAAGGTTCAACAAAAAGTGTTCGATCCGTTTTTTACAACTAAACCGATTGGAAAAGGAACCGGATTAGGCTTGTCGATTAGTTATCAAATCATCGTTGAAAAGCACCATGGAACGATCGAATGTCATTCTATGTTGGGGCAGGGAACCAAGTTTGTGATTGAGATTCCGATCGAGCAAGTAGATCTCAGATCCTGCACCGTTCTCAACAAGGAGTTGCTTAAAATCTAAAAGCTTGAAAGAAAGGGTGTAGAAACACATCCTCTTCATTCGATTTCAGAGGAGCAGGTTTGGCCATAATCGCTAGTGTCATGAGCTTCTTCAAACTCGCTGCTTTGATAGTAGCAAACCCTAGCCTGTGACAGTCACTCAGCCCCTAACTCCCCCCTCATCTCTGCTTGCCTAATACGCCTCTGATTCAATCCATTCAAACGGCACAAAGCACTCCTGCGGCAGCAAGATCGCCTTGCCTGTAAAGATCAGTTTGCCTCGATGTGTGAGCCGATTGATCGCTACCCCTAAAGGTGGCTCCGTCAATTCGGGATGCACTTCATAATAAACCTGATAAATCAGCCGCGCCGATCGCACGACCGCCGGATCAACATACGCCGTTACGCTTTCATCATCCACACCCACACCTACTTGTTCGATCGTGTTAACCACCAGCACTGCCCTCGATTGACGTTCCGACTGTATCCTATTGCAAAAATCGAAATTGGCACGAAAAAAATACGCTTTATTTGTTGAGCGCTTTGATTAACGCATCGCCGATAGCCTGACACCCAAATAGAGTTTTGCCCTCCGACATGATATCCCCGGTTCGATAATCTTGGTCTAGAACGGTAAGAACGGCTTGTTCAATATAGTCTGCGGCAGTCGGCTGATTGAGTCCATAGCGCAACATCATCGCCGCACTCAGCACTTGGGCAAGTGGATTGGCTTTATCTTGTCCAGCGATGTCGGGCGCAGACCCGTGAACAGGTTCATACAGACCGGGGTTTGACGCGCCCAAACTGGCAGACGGCAACATCCCAATGCTGCCTGTTAACATGGCGGCAGCATCAGAGAGAATATCGCCAAAGAGATTGCTGGTGACGATCGTGTCAAACTGCGTGGGCTGTCTCACTAGCTGCATGGCGGCGGCATCGACGTACATATGAGACAGTTCGACATCGGGATACTCGGCTGAGAGAGTCGTGATGCGATCGCGCCACAGTTGCGAGACTTCTAACACGTTTGACTTATCGACTGAGCAGAGTTTTTTGCCTCGCTTTTGAGCGGTTTCAAAAGCAACTCGTCCGATGCGCTCAATTTCTGATTCGGTATACGCCATTGTGTTTACGCCCCGCTTTTCACCCGTCTCAGTGGTAAAAATTCCTCTCGGTTGCCCAAAATAAATGCCGCCTGTTAGCTCTCGCACGACCATAATATCGACTCCTTCCACGATTTCTCGCTTCAGGGAAGATGCATCAATAAGCTGCGGCAAAATGGTTGCCGGACGCAGGTTTGCAAATAAGCCTAATCCCGCTCGAAGCCCTAACAGCCCGGTTTCAGGACGTAAATGCCGAGGCAACGTGTCCCATTTATAGCCCCCGATCGCTGCCAGCAACACCGCGTCACTGTTCTTGCACTGCGCTAAAGTTTCGGCAGGCAGCGGTTCGCCTGTGGCATCGATCGCCGCCCCTCCCAGCAGCGCTGCTTGAAACTCAAACGTCAGGTCAAATTTCTCACCGACGACTTTGAGAACTTGAACGGCGATCGCCATAATTTCAGGGCCGATGCCATCGCCAGAGAGAAGCGTGATCCGATATTGCTGTGCCATCGGTTTAATAAAGTTGCGGCTAAGACTGCGGGCTATATCATACCCTGAGCGGTGACGATCGCTGGGTGCAGCCTAGAATTGAGTTTGAAGATTTAGATCAGAAGTCAGTTGAAAAAGCGTCCGTTTGGCTTGCTTGCCATTGTGGTTTACAAATCGTTTGTGGCTTCTCTGTTGATGGTGACAGCGATCGCGCTCTTATTGGCGATGAATAACTACGAAGGTCTTCAAGACTTTGCTAGTAATTATGAACTCGAAGGCAAAGCCGGGATCATCGAATGGATTTTAGACAAAATTCTCAATCTCAATCCGAGAACGCTGCAATTTAGTGGTGTTGGTGCAGCGACTTATGCGATCGTGACGGCGATCGAAGCGATCGGGTTATGGCATGAAAAACGCTGGGCACACATTTTAGTTTTAGGGCTGGTAGGAATTAGTATTCCGCCAGAAATCTATGAATTGACGCAAGGTTTCTCGTTTCTAAAATTCATCGTCTTTGTTGTAAATGTGGCGGTCTTTTGGTATTTGATTCGCACTTTTCCAAAACACAAAGAACACAAACATTAATATGTAATTGGATTGATGTTTTGCGGTTTAATTTAGCGATCGAGGTTCAGGACAACTCCGATTCATGCAGGGGGAGAAGTTCATCGCGGTACGACTCGAAAGCAGGAAAGTCAGGAACTCCTTCATAAAACAGGATTACATCCGACCACTGGGACATAGAGCTAGGTGTCGTTTGGATTATCTGACGCAAGGCTTGGAGAACCAAAGTTTGGAGCGGAACACTGGATTGGGCTGCTTGGCGGATCAGGTCTTGTTCAAGATCTGGAGGTAGGTCGATCGTGATTTGCATAGTGCTTTGCTTTGTCTAATACCAACTTTCTCTAACTGCCTTTGGTTATTGTACCAACGAGGCTCAAGAATCTCTTTGCTAGGCTGCGATCGCAATTAACTCAACGATCACGCCTCCCCGCCTTAACTTGATTCATCTCCTCAGTGTCATCGGTGTCACGTCCCGAAACGGTGACTGAGTGCGGATGAGACTGCGCCATCATCGCCTCCTCAACTGCTCGCGGAAGCTGAATGTCCACGCCATTAATGATTGCTCCCAGCAACTTGTGATCTTCTGTCTCGCTGAGATGGTCGATCGCTTCAGTCAAGATGCTTTCTTGCGTCACACCCGGACGGGTGACAATCACCAATCCATCGCTGTAGGGTTCTAACAACAGCGCGTCATTACAGTGGCTCAAAGCAGGCGTATCTAGCACGACGAGATCAAATCGCCCTCTGGCATCTTCTAATAGGCGGCGCATCTCGCTCGATTCAAGAATCGAAGCCGCTTGACGTTGCGGACCAACACTCGGCACCACATAAAGATTTTCGACCTCTGGAGCGAGACGAACACACTCGCTAATCTGCCCGTAATAGCGCAAGGGTTCGACGATGCTGTCGGGGTCAGTCGCAAGATCGACGTAAGCTGCTTTGGATGCCGATCGCAAGTCTGCCTCAATCAACAACGTTCGCTTTCCGGCTCTGGCAGACGCGATCGCTAGATTGTAAGCGCTGACAGTTTTACCTTCATCGGCGATTGTGCTGGTCAACAAGATCACTCGCAGCGTTTTGTTTTCTGTCAGGCGCAGCTTACTGCGAAACCGCTCATAATACTCAAAGTAAGGAGAATCTGGGCGCACTAAAACCGGAGAATCTGTGACATCCCAGCCTTTCACTAGCGGCAGTGAACCGAGAATCGTCACATCGCGCGATCGCAGCGCTTCTCGCAGATCGTCTTCGGTGTAGAATTTGCCCTCCATTGTGTCGAGCAAGAAGATCAAACCACCGCCGACGAGTAAGCCGACCAAGCCCCCGATCGCCAACATCAACGGAATGCTCTTAGTGGCGTTGGGCAGAGGCGGCACCACGGAAGGCGCTTTGGCGAGACTGAGGCTGCTCACCGTTTCGGCTTCGGCGGCTCTAGCATCGACTAGTTTGACTTGCATCTGATCGTGGAGGGCTTTCTTGAGCCGAACTTGATCTTCTAGCCGAGTGCGCTCTAACTGGCGATTGGGGACGACCGAAAATTGTTGGCGGAGTGTTTGCTCCGATCGCGCTGTCGAGCCTAACTGCTGCTGCAAGGCTTCCTGCTGGGTCTTGAGTCCGACTAGGGTGTTTGCTAACTGCTGTCGAGCCGGGTCGAGACTGCTGTTTTGCCGCACCGTGCTAGAAAATGGAGCCGCCGATCCGTTGCCGCCCATCACTTCTCTAGCGCGTTTTTGAAGCTGTTCTTCTAGCGTCTGCTGCTGTTTTTGGAGGTTGATCAGATCGGGATGTTCTGGGCGCAGATCCTTACTTTTGAGCGAAATCTGTGCCTCAACTTGCTGAATCTGAGCGCGGAGGTTTGCCAACAGTGGGTCAGCACTCAGAGCCGCAGAGATATACGCCTGACTGGGGTCTAAGCCTAGTCGCTGTTCTAAACTGCGAATCTGAGCATTAGTGCCATCGAGTTGCAGTTGTAGCTGTCGCTGCTGAGTTTGGCTGCCTGTGATTGCGCCGATCAGCGTTCCATTTTGAGCCGCCAGCAGTTGAGGCCCTTCAACCCGATCGTATTCTTCTAACACTTGTTCGGAGGCTCTCAGATCGTTCGACACCTTGGGCAATCGCTGATTAATCGATTCGATCACGGCGCGCAATCGGGCTGAATTGTTGAGCCGACTCTGTTCGACAATGCGCTGACTAAATTGTTGAACCACCGCGATCGCGCGATTAGGATCGCCATCGTTGTAAGAGACATCAACTTGCGCCGAGCTACTCGTCGGAACTGTTGCACCTTTAGCTACTTTCGGAATGTCTACTTCTACCTTGGTATTCCTAGCCACCTCTAGCGGTGGGATGCCGACTTCTTTGGCAACTGCTTCGATCATCTCTTTGGGCACGAGAGAATCGCTGGTAAAAGTCTCGATCGGCTGTCTGACTTCAGTGCCGATCGTCGAAAATGCGATCGGCGGACGATTTGAAACCAGTAACGCATTTGCCTGATAAACCGGGGCTGGGTCAGGACGAGAGGCGACTACACCTGCCGCCGCCATGCCGACAAACACCCCGGCTGGAATGGCCCATTTATAGCGATCGACGGCCAGAAGATAGCGCTTAACGATTGGCGGAGTCATAACAGCACACGAGAGAAGGTGAGTTCAGTGGACAATGGACTAATTTCGGTTGTTAGTCGGGCCGAAGAGATTACTGGCACCGTTACCCAGTTCTCTAAAAAATAATAGGAAGCCTAAAACATCTCGAAAAGGTTGAGTGAACACGTTGAGGGCATAGGTAACTCTTCCCACTAAATTGCGACCGATCACAATCACATCATTGTCTTCGAGCGCAATGTTTTGAGCCATATCTCCCATGATCACCTTTTTGCCGTCGATTTCTCGTGAAACAGCTTTTTGCTGCACTGGGTCAAATCGAATTAGGGCAATTCTTCGCAAGTCGGACGCATCGGGGTTGACGGCGGCGGCGGTAAGTGCGTCTAAAAAGGTGCTGCCACTGGGAAGCGTGACATTACCTAACCCGCCTCTGGCATAGCTTAAAACTCGAACTGAGATCTGAGGTTTCACCAGTGTAGATCGAGCCACCAACCCGCGATCGTAGTCTTTTTCTGCCCCCGGCGCTAATCTGGAAACCACCACGACATCACCATCTTGTAGCCGCAGATCGGGCAGAGCGGTGCCATTTTTAAGCGGGGCGATCAGATTCAGGGTTTCTTCTAAAGTCGAGCCATCGCTCAAAGTACGGCGCACAATCACTGATCGCAGGTCTGCCATTTGGGTCGCTCCTCCCGCCGTGAGCAATGCAGAAGAGATCCGGCTCGGTGCTTGGAGCGGATACACGCCCGGTCGGGTAATTTCTCCGGTGAGCGTCACCAGCACTGGGCGCTGATTCGTTAGTGCCAATAGGACGATCGGGTCAATCACAAATCGATTGACACCTTGACGGACTTTTTCTTGAGCTTGCTCGATCGTCAACCCCTGAAGCGCGACTTTGCCCAACAGAGGCGTAGTGATATTGCCGTCTTGATCGATAACTGCCTGAAAGTTTAAATCTGGAAATCTCTGAACGACTACGCCAACCGCATCTCCGGCTCCTAAGCGATAGAGATTAAATGAGCTTGGGGTCGTGGGTGCGGTTGGAACGGGTTGAACGATCGGAGGCGGTTGAACGATCGGAGCCACAGGTTTAGAAGACGGTGCAGATGGGTTAGGAAGCTCTCCGCGATCGCGCAGTCGCTGTCTAGCTTGCTCAACTAAATCAATCGCAGTCGGAGGCGTTGACGGTTGGGTGGTCGGAGGAAGTGGGGTTTGACTGAGAGCGGCTTGAGGAGACTGACCTGCAATCGTCCACAGCAAAATTGCAACGGGCACAGAGGTGGCATAAACGCCTGCAAGAGACAAAGCTGTAAACTGACGAATCAGGGCGATCGGGGTCATGCGGGATGGGATAGGTAAACGATCGTTGACTTAACGTGAATTCGATGAAGCTTTTCGCTGCGGTTGCAAATCCGATCTGCCCCCTAAATCCGCCATTCTGAAGGACTTCAAGCCCAGGATTTAAGTTCCAATTTTGGGGGGATTTAGGGGGCAGAAGCCGCTAACAACGAAGCGAAAAAACTCATCGAACTGACATTAACTTAAATCCTGTGATGAAATTTTTAGACCATCAGTTCCAGACGGTCAAAAGATCGCGGATTAAATGGTAATGCCATGCCCTTAAAGATGTTGCTATTGTATCTCTCACACTTCAGAGCGACGATTTAAGTTCACACTAAGGCTTCAAAACCCCTGACATCAGAGTTGATTGAACGCTTTGAGCAAATGATTCCACTTCTGACCAGTGCTGATCGATCGTATCCAGTGGCTCGATCGGCATCAAAACGCTGACTGCCACCCAGGGAATGCGACGATTTTGCCACTGAGCGGCGCGATCGGCAAAAAACCACTGACTCGGTGCTGGGTGTCCGCCCGTTGACCATGCATACCATTGCAGCACGGCGTAGGTCTGTCGGCGAATGGCTTGAAGGCTGCCCGGTTTTGGTTTAGTCAAACCTCGAAAAAATTGCGCCGTCACTTTAGTAGCGGGTTCAGACACCGTGAATTCAATTTGACGATCGGAGTCAGTTTCCCAACTTTGAAAGCCATTGACATCGCTCCACTCGACTTCGGGCTGTTCTCGGTTGCCCTTTTGCGGAAACAATAGCAAAATCGCCTTGTTTTGCTTGGCACCGACCATCTCTTGCATCAACCATTTGTGCTCTCCAACCTGCGGAGTTTGACGATCGACGATCTGCCACCCCGGCACGGCTAATCCGACCTGACGCAGCTTAGTCAATTGAGATAAGGTCGCCACCTTGGGAGGTTCTGCCCAACGCCACTTGCCTGATAGATAACCGGGGACTGCTCCGATCGCGACCAAAATCAGCAGCAGCAAGAGCAGCGAAACCTTAGACCATTGAAGATGCAGAGATTTGAAGGACATGATCATCGCCAAAATTAAAAGAGGATTGCAGCTTAAGCCGGAGAAAAATGTTTATCAAGCAGGCTCACAAGCACGACGAGCAAGCCCAACATCAGGGCAGAATAGACATCGCCGCCCCAACCTTCGTGTAGCCAGCCAAAGGCCTGATCTTGACCAGTGCCGTGAAAGTAAGTCAGGAGGGTGTTGCGAAGGATGTTAGCCGTGACGCTAATGATCACAGTGCAGCCGAGAAACAGGATTGAGATCAGGCGCGATCGCAGCAAATCTGTCCAATAAAGCAGCATCAACGCCACATATAAACTAGTGAATAACATCTTTAGCCCCGCGCAGTAGGGCGCTACTTCGACAATTTGCCCGTTGACGTAGAGATAGATTTGCTCAACGGTGACATTCAAACCCAGTTGATTGAGAATAAACCCAGCCGTGCCTGCGATGAAACTTTGCAGGGGCAATGTATAAGGCGCAATCAAATAAGGAATCTCGCTCGGCGTTGCCAGAAACACGAGCAGCAGTGCAAAGCTTTGGAGCTTTAAGCCAGGTAATCCTTTGAGCCACAGGCAAATCCCCGTCAGCAAAATTGGGAGAGACAGGTTGACAAAATCGGGCAAGCCACTTAGATAGAAAATTCCAGCGACTAGCAGCAGGAGTGC
Organism: Phormidesmis priestleyi ULC007; assembly: GCF_001895925.1. GTDB lineage: Bacteria > Cyanobacteriota > Cyanobacteriia > Leptolyngbyales > Leptolyngbyaceae > Phormidesmis_A > Phormidesmis_A priestleyi_A. Next base: position 154,890 of record NZ_MPPI01000001.1, read on the forward strand.
GCCGATGAATTTTTCTAACCCGATCGTCGGCTGACTCGGCTCAATCAGTCGTTGCCACCGTTTGCGATTGATCCAGGCGACATAAGCCGCAAAAGGCAATCCGATCACACCGTGACTAAAATATTCGTGCTCGATGCTAATGCTTTTGCGAAGCCAGCCATCAACCCAATGCAGCAGAATTGGGGCATAGAGCAGCGTCAATAAACCAATCAGGGCAGCGTTGCTCCAATAGCGATCGACGAGTTTAGAAGAAAGACGGATTCGCATAACGTTACGCTGAAATCTTGAGGGCTGACTGAACGATTAAAGAAGCTTCTAGGACATCTACGATCCGGTGAATTTGCAGGTCACTCAACCCTGGATACATCGGTAGAGACAAGATCTCTTGACACAAGGTTTCAGCGATCGGAAAATCGCCCGCTCGATAGCCCAACTCTTGAAACGCTGGCTGAAGGTGACACGGCAGCGGGTAGTGAATTCCGGTTTGAATCGCTTGCTGGGCAAATTGCGCTTGCAGAGCCTCGCGATCGAGCGCACAAACAGGCAAGCCGTCACGATTTTCTGTCACTACTCTGATTACATAAAGATGATAGGCGTGTCCTTTCCCACACTGGTTCTGAATCGGCAAAATCCCGTGCGCGTGCAGTGGTTTGAGGAGAGTATTGTATTGGTCGGCAATGTAGACGCGATCACGGTTCCAACCCGCCAGATAAGGCAACTTCACGTTTAACACCGCCGCTTGAATCGTGTCTAGACGGCTGTTTGTGCCTTGATCGGTGTGGAAATATTTGCGGGGTGCCCCATAGTTTCGTAGCGATCGGAGTTTCTGAGCAACGCTTTCATCGTGGGTGATGACCATGCCCCCATCGCCCAAAGCGCCCAAATTCTTAGCCGGATAGAAACTAAAGGCGGCAGCAACGCCGATCGATCCGGCTCGATAGCCTTCTCGCTCGGCTAAGTGGGCTTGAGCCGCGTCTTCAAAAATCATCAAGTCGTAAGTGTGAGCGAGATTGAGCAAAAGGCTGGGCGACACCATCTGCCCATAAAGATGCACTGGAACAATGGCGCGAGTTTTGGGCGTAATCGCTTTTTCGGCTGCTGCGAGGTCAATCAGGGCTGTTTTAGCCTCGCAGTCAACCAAAACCGGAGTCGCTCCTGACCGCAGCACCCCAATCAGCGTGGCGATAAACGTGTTGGCGGGCAAAATCACTTCATCCCCTTTGCCAATGCCACAGGCTTGCAGTCCGAGGGCGATCGCGTCAGTTCCGCAGGCAACCCCGATGCCGTGGTGCGATCGACAGACCGCCGCAAATGCTTGCTCAAACTCTCTCAGGGCTTGACCTAAGACATAATCGCCCCGTTGCATTACGTCTCTAATTGCCTGCTCAATCTGGTCTTGAAGCGGCTGATGTTGAGCCAAGAGGTCAACAAACGGAATTGTAGCTGAAACGCTCTGCATAAAAAGCATCAAAGATGAAGGGTGGGGAGCTAGGTATAAACGCTAATCTAGTTATGGGTCATGAGTTAGTGAGCAAACACACTTAAAGCGTGAAGAGTCTGTAAATTTCTTTAGAGACTCTGTGAACTTCGCGTCATTCTTCTTCAATCTCTGCAAAAACTAGGAAGCGATCGGACTTCGCAAGTGAGCAGAATTACCTTTCCGGCAATCTTGAACTCAGAGTACCCACTGCACCCGGCTTCATCTCAGGTTTAAAAATTTCGGCATTGCTGGATAGAAAGATTTGGGTAGGGGCAATCCCTCCATACAGCAGGGGTAGGCACGGGGGCGCTCCCCCTACAACCATTTTGTCGCCCATTTTGCAAGTTTCGCGATGGGGGTTACTGGACTTGAACCAGTGACATCTTGCTTGTCGAGCAAGCGCTCTACCACTGAGCTAAACCCCCGTTTCTTAAAATCAATCAGATCGAAGCAATGATTTGCTACTGACCCAATCGCCTCTGAGAGCATAACATAGGGTTCGCATCGATCGCAAACCCCATCTCAACCCTCAAAAAATCTTCCCTCCACTCCTCCTTACGAATGATTAAAGTTCATTACGAACTACTTCGAGGACGATCGGGTCTGTGATAATTTCAGGGAAGTGAATCAACGAATGCAGCATTTAGGAGAGGAGAACACTTTGGAATCGCGCTCAAACCAAACGCCCAACCCTGCCCTTCGAGAAGACTTCAGCGAATATGTCGCCCACCTTCAACTGCATATGGCGCTGCAAGCTCGCAACCTAATGCCCAAACTCACCAACACTGCCGATAGCCGCGAACAGTTGTTACATCAAACCCAAGCCACAGTTGAGAAACTGGTATCTCGTCAAGGCTTCTGAGCAAATCAATATTTAGAAATGGGTAGTAGATGGGTCTCGATCGTCTGCTACCCATTTCTTTTAAAGCGAATTCTTGCGACCACTTCACCCCGAAGCTGATTAGAATTGTTAAAGCTTAACTATTAGCAACATTTGGGGAGCCAATCGCGGAGCATTATGGAAGCCGAAACCATCAAAGAACGGATCAAATTGATTGAAGGAAAACGCGAGTCATTGCTGCGTCTACTAGAACAGCCCGATTTAGGGGTTTTACGCATTGATGTCAATCAGGCATTAGAAGAAATGGACGACCTGATCGACGAATTTAGACGGACATTTCCTACCGAAAACTAACAAAGAGATTTCGTAGGGGCAAATGCCTTTTGTCCCTATGTTTCTTCGCCTGATCGTAGCTGCCAATAAACCAATATCAGCGTCACAGCCAGCAAAACCGTTGCCGCTGCCGCCGCATATCCAAAATCGAACTGAGCAAATGCCTGGTCATAGACATAATAAACCAGCAGATTGGTCGAGTTGAGCGGCCCACCCCCTGTAATCACGTAGACCTGCTCAAAGCTGCGAAGCGTAAAAATCGCAGTTGTGACCACCGCAAACACGATCGTCGGACGCAAACCGGGCAGCGTCACATACCAAAATTTTTGCCGCGCGTCTGCCCCGTCCAATTCTGCTGCCTCATAGCGACTGACTGGAATGGTTTGCAATCCTGCCAGAAAGACTACCAGGTTGAATCCCAACTGCTTCCAGATGCTCAACAAAATCAAGACGGGCATTGCCCACGCTGTATCTTGCAGCCACGCGATCGGGGCGATTCCGATCGCGCCTAACCAATCGTTCACGACTCCATCGGTTTGAAACAGCCAGCGAAATCCTAGCCCCGCCGCCACGAGTGACGTAATCGATGGAATAAAATAAGCGGCTCTGAGCAACCCTCTCAAAGCGAAGGATCGATCGAGCAATACCGCCAACCCCAACGGAATGACCACACTGGGGATCACGGTCGCGATCGTAAAATAAGCCGTGTTGCCCAAGACCTGCCAAAAATCAGGACTGACCAACAGCCGCCAATAGTTTCGCAACCCTACCCAGCGCACCCCCGCTCTGGTAAAGCTGCCAGTCGTGAAGCTCAGATAGCCTAGATAAGCGATCGGATACAGCACAAACACGCCCAGCAAAATCAGTGCCGGAGACAGAAAAACCCAGGCAGCGATCGTCTCATTATCAAGTAAGTGCGATCGGGCATTAGCGGGTTTGCGATCGGAAAGATCAGATGACATGAGGAAATTGTGCTTGAGTGTGGGATGACATTTCATTAAGGTTAGCTAACGGCATTGAGCAGCAGCAACCTCGAACTTAGTCACAACCTTGCCTGGCTGACCGATCCAACAAAGTGTTCGATCGCTTTTACACTCATCACCTTAAGATTGTGAATTAAATGTAAGACCAGAATTTGCGTACGGGCATGGCCCTGCCGTGCCCATTGACGTTGCAAGTAACCAACATTATTTAATTTAACGTCAGTTCGACAGAAGTGGTTTGCTCCGGTTGTGAATTCGGGAGAGCTACCTAAATCCCTCATTTTTGGTAGACTTCAAGCCAAAATTTCCGGTTCAAAGTCCCCCAATTTGGGCAGGGCAGTTTCATTGTCATTGAAGAGAAGTCATTGACATACTCACCGTCCTGAAGGAGCGGTGATTCTCCAAACCTCGCGATTTAGATTTCTGCTTCATTGCAACTGCCTCCACCTCTAAGGTTTTTTGGTCTTATGTTCGCTCCACAGACTTTCCGCTTTAACCCGCGTTCCCGGATGCCCCTCGGTATGGGCGGGAGAAACTTGGTTATCGTCCCTCCCGCTCAAACTATAGATCGTTCAAATGTACTTGTAAAGCCGTCGTAGAACGACGGGGTTTCTAACCCACTTTTCTGATGAGACGTAAAAACCTGCTCTACCCTCCTCACGAAGTGGGGCGAAGCCCTCGCCAGCCCTTCTCCCATCCAGGGAGAAGGGAGAAAATTAGGCTCTTGCTCCCCTCTCGCCCTTGTGGGAGCAGGGTGGTTTCATACAAGAAAAGAATAGTACAGGCTCCTGATTCCTTCGTTGAGGCTCTCTCAAAATTGTGATTGCAGAAACCTAGGAATGAAACCACCCTGCCTCTCGCCCTTGTGGGAGGGCTGGGGAGACAGGGCAAATCATTTCTTTATTCAGCAATGCCTATTTTTGAACGGTGGTCGCCGATTGATTAAACAGCAGCGATCGAGACTTCTCAAGGTCCATCTGCTGAGTCTTAAACGCGTCGGCTTGCTCATAAGCGCGAATCGTCGCAGAGCGAGATTGAATGGCTTCAAACCAGCGTTTGAGGTGGGGGAAACCTTCTAATTTTTGCCCTTGGCGATCGTAAGGAACAATCCACGGATAGGCGGCGATATCGGCGATCGAATACTCACCTGCCACAAATTCACGATCGGCTAGTCGCTGATTCAGCACTGCATACAACCGTCCTGTCTCGTTGACGTATCGGTCGATCGCGTAAGGAATTTTTTCGGGTGCATATTGATTGAAGTGATGATTTTGTCCTGCCATTGGGCCTAACCCGCCCATCTGCCAAAACAACCATTGCAAGGCCTCTACCCGACCTCGCAGATCAGCAGGAATCAGCTTTCCGGTCTTTTCTGCGAGATAGAGTAAGATTGCTCCTGACTCAAACACCGAGATTGGATCGCCTCCTCCAGTAGGTTCGTGATCGACAATGGCTGGAATTCGATTGTTAGGCGAAATTTTGAGAAACTCAGGCTTAAACTGATCACCCGCTCCAATGTTGATTGGCACGATCGTATAAGGCAGTTCAGCCTCTTCTAAAAACATCGTGATTTTGTGACCGTTTGGCGTTGTCCAATAATAAAGCTCAATCATGTTAAGAGTCTCCTGCTGTAAGTTGAACAAATTTGTTTAAGCGAGTTGAAGCTCTTTGAGCGTTGGATAATCGGTATAACCTTGTTCACCTCCGCCATAAAACGTGTCGGGATTGGGTGGATTTAAAGGCGCGTTAAGCTTAAATCGCTCTGGTAAATCTGGGTTTGCAATAAACGCTTTGCCAAATGAGATCAGATCGGCATTGCCACTTGCGATCGCGGCATTGGCTTTTGCTTGGTCATAGTCCCAGTTTGCCATCAAATTGCCCTGGTAAATCGGACGAAAATAAGCAGTCGGAACGGCTTGTCCTCCGTGTCTCAAATCCGATTCGCTGGGTTCTAATAAGTGCAGATATGCCAGGTCAAAATGATTCAGTTGTTCAACTACATAGCCAAACGTGGCTTCGGGGTTTGAGTCAGACATACTGTTAAATGTGCTGCTGGGCGAGAGACGAATTCCGACCCGATTGTTTCCCCAAACTCCCACAACCGCTTCAGTGACTTCTAAATGTAACCGGGCACGGTTCTCGATCGAGCCACCATAATCATCGGTGCGTTTGTTTGCCCCATCTCGTAAAAATTGATCCAACAAATAGCCATTTGCCCCGTGAATTTCAACGCCATCAAAGCCCGCTTCTAGTGCGTTTTCCGCCCCCTGACGAAATTGTTCGACAATGCCAGAAATTTCATGCCGTTCTAAAGCGCGAGGAGTCTCATAAGGCTTCATGCCTTCGTAGGTGAGCAACTCGCCATCAATCGCGATCGCGCTGGGTGCAACGGGCAAGGCTCCACCAGGCTGAAATGAGGAGTGAGAACTTCTGCCAACGTGCCACAATTGCAGAAAAATTCGTCCGCCCTGTTGATGGACAGCCTCGGTGACAAGTTTCCAGCCAGCAATCTGCTCTGACGAGTGAATGCCGGGAGTCGCCGGGTAGCCCATCCCTTGCTGAGAAACCTGGCTGGCTTCGCTAATGATTAGCCCAGCCGATGCCCGTTGAGCATAATAATTGACGTTTAAAGCAGTGGGAACGTTTCCTGCCCCGGCACGGCAGCGAGTTAAGGGTGCCATAATGACGCGATTAGGAAGCGTATAATATCCTAGCTGAATTGGAGTGAAGAGATCCATAAAAACCTTGTAGGAGAGGGTGAATAGGCGTTAATGTTAGTGACTATGAATGAATGGGATCACGACGTAGGTTTGTTGTGATCTCAATCAGACTAGTAATCTAGCGGGTAGTCTAAAAAGGGTTTTCTAGCGTGTTTACTAGAGCTACTCTAAATTCCATCGTTCACTAGTTCGAGATTCTCGAATAATTAGACTATAGCGCTAGATTGTTTGGAATGCAACTATCTGAACGAGTAAGATTATGAAGTAAAAAACTACTCAGAAAAAATTTATCTATGTTTGCACAACTGCCAGAACGTCAAATGCACTGGGTTCGCTGGATACTGACGATCGGGTGGCTGCTTGTGATCGCCTCTCTGTTTTACGATCCCTGGACTGCGGCATTAACCGAGCCAGATCATCCTTGGAGTCCGCTGCGGATCTCTGGTGAGTGTGTGCAGGTGCAGGGCAACTGTTTGGTTGAACAGCCTTACCCATTAGGAGCTACCCTGTTTTGGGGCGCGATCGTTCCATCGGGAATCCTCATTTTGCTGGTGTTTGGACATGAACTGTGGCGGCGGATCTGTCCCCTATCATTTCTATCTCAAATTCCTCGCGCTTTGGGTTGGCAACGACAGTTCAAACGGGAAAATAAAAAAACTGGAAAGGTGCGCTACGAGTTGGCAAAAGTCAAATCTGATTCGTGGCTGGGCAGGAACTATTCATACGTGCAATTTGGCTGGCTGTTTGTAGGATTGTGTGGGCGAATTCTATTTTTCAATGCCGATCGTTTGATATTAGGGCTGTGGTTATTGTTCACGATCGCCGCCGCAATTGCAGTTGGATACTTTTATGGCGGTAAGTCGTGGTGCCAATACTTCTGCCCAATGGCACCTGTTCAGACAATTTTTAGTGAACCCAGGGGCTTGCTGGGGAGTAAGGCCCATGTGAGCGAACAACGGATTACTCAATCTATGTGCCGCACAGTGTTACCGGATGGCAACGAGCAAAGTGCTTGTGTTGCTTGTCAAAGTCCTTGTTTTGATATCGACTCTGAGAGAACCTACTGGGATGAATTGAACAAGCCCGAAGAATCGTTGATTCGATATGGCTACGTGGGTTTAGTAATTGGCTATTTTGTTTACTACTATCTATACGCGGGCAACTGGAATTATTACTTTTCGGGCATCTGGAATCGTGACCCCAATCAACTTGCAGCCCTGATGAATCCTGGACTATATGTGTTTGGGAATGTCATTAATATTCCTAAGTTGTTTGCTGTTCCATTGGTGCTAGGTGGATCTACAGCGATCGGGTATATCATTGGCAAATTCATTGAGAAACGCGCAAAATCCTATAGTCGTCAGCATCATGCAATGAATCCCGACACGGTTCGGCATCGGATTTTTGCCATTTGCACGTTCGGAATTTTTAACTTTTTTTTCTTCTTTGCAGGTCGTCCCCTACTCCGGTTAACGCCGCTGTGGGTGCAGTTTGGGTTTGATGTGAGCATTGTTTTCCTGAGTACCCTGTGGCTGCAACAAACTTGGCGACGCAATCCAGATCTCTATTCTCGTGAAAGTTTGGCAAGTCGATTCCGCAAACAGTTAGAGAAATTGCAGCTAGACGTTTCCCAGTTTTTAGAGGGTCGTTCTCTAGATGACCTCCACGCTAATGAAGTCTATGTGTTAGCAAAAGTGCTTCCCGGTTTCACTCGTGAAAAACGGCACGAGGCATACAAAGGAGTGGTGCGAGAAGCGTTAGAAGAAGGCTACGTCAACACTTCTAGTAGTTTGGAAGTGTTGCAACAAATGCGTCAAGAGTTGGGCATTCCTGATGATGAACATCGCGAAGTGCTAGAAGAATTGGGCATTGAAGACGCAGAGTTGCTCAACCCACACCACCAACGGACTTTAGAAAATCAGATCCGATTAAGCGGCTACCAAAAATCACTGGAGCGGTTGATGCGACTACAACAAAGACAGCCTGACTTGGCGACGTTTGATCCATCTCAACAAGATTCCGCTACAATTCGCTCTTTGCGCCGCGAGTATTCAATTACGCAACAAGAAGAAGACTGGATTTCGAGTGGGTTTGCTCCTGAGGTAGGCGAAGTTCAAAAAGCTGAAGTTCTGTTGGCTCGATTATCAGAATGGGTGGCTTGCGATCGTGCATTTAGTCATCTCACACTCCATGAACATCAAGCGGTGTTAACACTATTGAGAGAAAGCGTACAACGCAAACAAGAATTGATTGTGCGATCGCTTTTGGAAACGCTAACGACCCTACAAGACAACCCAAACGCGATTGCGATCGCTCAGTCTCTAAAGCAGCGATCGCCCCAACTTGTAGCAGACTATTTAAACCGTGAGCATTGGCAAAATCACCTACATCCAGAGATTGTTCAGTCTCTGACGCAACCCGAAGAACCCCTCACTAATTCTCTAGAATTCTCTACTCAAGAGACTTTGAGCTATTTAGAAATCCTGCTACAGCACTACAATCCTTTGGTTAAAGCGGCTGCGCTCTATTTGATTGCTCAACTCGATTCAGAACGTGTTCAGACAATTGCTCCCGAACTGCGCTACGAGTCACATCCACTCATACGAGAAACCGCAGAACAACTGCTATCCCTGCCGCCTTCACCGCCTCTAACGGCATTTCCAACGCTAGAGAAATTGGTGTATTTGTTTAACAGTGACTTCTTTCATCGCATCCAAACCGAAACTCTGATGGCTCTGGGCGATCGGGCTGAGGTGAAAACTTACTCAACAGGCGACGTAATCACAGAAGCAGGCGATACCTGTCGAGAATTGTTGCTGTTGCTCGAAGGCGATGCCAGCATTCACTATCAACTTGCAGATGGGGTTCGAGTTGAACGCCTCCATCCTGGACAAACGTTGGATGAGCTAGAGGTTTTAACCCACAGCAACTCAGAAAATACTATCATTGCGGATAGTGAAAAGACGCGCATTTTGGCAATCTCAGTCGATGCCTTTGATGATCTGCTTGACCATGACCCTGATTTTGCCCGACGAATTCTAGAACTCGAAAGTCAGCAACTTCAGCGGCTCGTAAAATCGGGACAGGGGCGCATCCAGGGAACCTAGCCGCTTTGGTTTCCAAGAACGGGTAACAAAGCAAGTTGTCAGTCAAATTTTTAGCGTCCAGTTATGGCTACAGCGATCGCATCTATGTTCAACCGTCAATGGAAAAGAACCCGTCTGCTGCGCCCATTCATTGCGTGCAGCATCGCGATACTCATTGTGTTGATGAATCCCGCGATCGCCCGATCGATCCCCCTGGGGCAATTGCCATCCTTGACGACCCCAAGCGGAACACAGCCCCTTCCCAACGGGGTCGAACGGCGAGGCACCCTAGAATCTACTGAGGTGCGCCTAGACGGGAAAGAATTGTTTAGAATTGCTTCTCCGGCTGTGCTCAATCGCAGCGAACCCGGTAGCCAGGTTCCCGTCGAAGTTCGCGCCACGCAGATAGAACGCAATCTGGAACAACTGGTCACTGGTAATGGATTGTCGGACAAGGAGGTGCTGAACCCCAACACATTCCAGGTTTTGAGCGAAACCGTGAATGGGCTGCCTGTTTTATCTGTCAAAGATGCCACCTTGTCTGAAGCAAAGGTTTTGCTAACAGTGACCGATACAGATGCTCAATATGCTTCAATCAGCAAAGACCTATTGGCAACCCGATGGAAAGAGATTCTAGAGCGAGAACTCCGGCAGGCGCTAGAACTACGCCAACCCGAAGCCTTGCAGCAACAAGTTTCTACAGTGATCAAAGTCTTGGTTGCAACCTTGCTATTGACGCTGGTGTTAGGGACGGCGTGGGCATTTTTTAGCCGACGCAGACAACAACTTGAGCAACACCAGGTAGCAGAGTCTGCAATGATTCACGCCCACGAGCTTCACATTCCAGAACTTGCTGTAGAACCATCGGATACAAATCAAGGGCTGCAACTGTTTCAAGGACTGCGCCATCATTTCAGCCTACAGCGACGACTGCAAATGGTTCAGTTTTTGCAATGGTTTCTGTTTTGGGCGATCGCCCTGATCTGGGTGGTTGGGGTTGCTTACAGTCTCAATGCCTTTCCCCAAACGCGCCAGTTTGCTAAAAAGGTTGTTACGATTCCTATTGTGATTTTGATCACCTGGTTTGTAACGGGGTTAACGAATCGGCTGACCGATTTGCTCGTTGATCAGTTCATCCAAAATCGGGAGCAGGAACAATCTTTGACTGAAGCGAATCTGCAACGGATCGCCACGATCGCCAACGTGGTCAAAGGGTTAAAAATGGTTGTGGTTTACATGGTCGCGATCCTTTGGGTGCTCCAATGGTTGAACTTAGTGCCAGGTTCGGTTCTGACGTTAGGGGCGTTGCTTGCACTGGCAGTTTCGTTCGCAGCACAAAGTCTGGTCAAAGATCTCGTCAATGGCTTCCTGATTTTGCTCGAAGATCAGTTTCGGATTGGAGACAATATCAGAGTTGCCGATATCTCTGGAATGGTGGAAAATCTGAACCTGCGGGTTACTCAGATTCGCAGTGACGAAGGTAATTTGATTACTCTACCCAATAGCTTAATCGCCAAGGTGGAAAACAGGTCACGCACTTGGGCCCGCACCGATTTTCGCATTGAAGTCGCTTATAACACTGATGTCGATCGCGCCCTCGCCGTAGTTCGCGAAACGGTCGATCGTATGGCACAAGATCCAGCATGGCAATCTGTGATCCTGGATACCCACGAATTGTTTGGGGTTGAGCAGATTTCCCATACTGGAATCGTGATCCGAATCTTGATTAAAACCGCTCCGCTCAAACAGTGGAACACTGCGCGAGAATTGCGTCGTCGTCTCAAAATTGACTTCGATCGCAACCACATCCAAATTGGCATTCCTCAACAAGTTGTCATGGAAAACGGTTTTAGCGAACCCAGCACTGTTGAGCGTTCACAAGCAGTTGAGTAGCGATAGCAATCCTATTTCAGTTGTCAGACTGGGATAGGCTTCTAGCCTGTACGGGCAAGATGCCCATCCCACCATTCATTTAGGACGGCTATCTCTCAAGCATCAAGGTAACCATTTTTACCTCTGCAAGGGGTTGAATTCCCTTGTGTGATAGAGTACGGGAGTGGTAATATCTTCTCGACCATCCGCAAGTCTCACCCGATCGATGATCATCGGGCAGAACGCTCTTTATTTCAAATTAGGCAAGGTTCGCCGGAGAGAGTTCGCAATGAAGATCCTTTTTATAGAAGACGATCAACCGACTAGTGAATTGATCTCCGCAACGCTCTCTGCTCATCGTTATGCTGTGGATACGATCGCAGATGGATCAGTCGGGCTAGAACTGGCAACCCAATGGAGTTACGACCTGATTCTCTTAGATGTTTTGATCCCCACGTTAAATGGAATTGAAGTTTGCCGTCGCCTCCGCGCTCAGGGCTGTCAAACTCCAATTTTGATGCTAACCACAAAAGACGCAGACGAAGATGTCATTGCCGGACTAGATGCGGGTGCCGATGACTATGTAGCCAAGTCTTGTGCCCCCTCTCAGCTACTAGCGCGAGTGCGAGCACTTTTGCGGCGTGGGGGAAATGCTGCATCGGCCCCCGTGTTGACCTGGGAACTACTTTGCCTTGATCCCGCTTTGGCTCAGGTTACTTACAATCACGAACCGATCGCCCTCCGACCCAAAGAATATAGCCTACTAGAACTATTTCTTCGCCCTCCTCAACGTATCCTCAGCCGCAGTAACATTATTGATCACCTGTGGTCGATGGAGGAAACTCCGGTTGAAGGTTCTGTCACCAATTTGATTAAAGACTTGCGACAACGGTTGAAGTCTTCAGGCATGGTGACTGACATGATTGAGACAGTATATGGGTTGGGATATCGGTTAAAAGCAGCACCAATAGAGGATAGGAAGACACTGGGGCGCAAGGATAAAGAGACAGCAAGAGATCAGGGAGAAATTGCCTCGCACCCAGTTTTGGCAGTAGATTGGGATCACGGGCAGGCTAGAGAGCAGCGGGGCGTGATGGCAATTCAGCAAATTGCCGAGCGATTTCACGTATCGCTAGAGCAGCGATTCACCGTGTTAGAAACAGCGGAGCGATCGTTGCAAGCAGGCAATTTTAGTTTGAAGCAACGCCAAGCCGCGCAAACAGAAGCGCACAAACTGGCAGGAGGGTTAGGAACGTTTGGCTATGTCAAAGCTTCGGAGGTCGCACAAGCCATTGAACGCTTGTTAGAAAACGAGTCGAGCCAGAAAACGCGATTAGCAGATCAGTTGTGTCAATTGCTGGAGGAGTTGAAGCACGAGTTAGCTAAACCGATAATGAGTGACGTATCGGGCTGCAACTTGGTTTGAGATACCGATTCAGTCTGATATAAGTTGTTTATTCTCTTAGCGTTAAGCATTCTTCATGCCGATCGCCCTGCCCCAAACCCTCCGCCGCTTGATAGCAAACGTCCCTCTGCATGAGGTACTAGTAGTTCCCTTTGTGTTGCAAACGGTGGCAGCGGTGGCACTAGTGGGTTACCTATCTTACCGGAGTGGACAAGAGTCTGTGGCTGATTTGGGGCAGCGATTAGTTGCAGAGACAAACGAGCGGGTGACACAAGAACTCAAGACCTATCTGCAAACACCCCTATTGATTAATCGGTTGAATGTCGATGCCGTCAATCAGGGGCAGATTGATCCCCAAGATGTTCCAGCCCTGGAAGCTGCTTTGTTTAATCGGTTGCAGCAATTTGATCAGGTATCGGCGGTTCTATTTGCTAATCCGCAAGGCACGTTTAGAGTGGTTGAACGATTGCCAGAGTTGCATTTGGTCGTTGCCGATCCCCCTCGTCCAGACAAAATGCTGGTTTACCGTCTAGACAACCAGGGCAAACGGGGGCAACTTGTCTACACTGAAAATGGTCTGGATATTCATGATCGCCCCTGGTATAAACGAGCCGTCAAAACGGGTCAGCCTGGATGGGCACCGATTTCTCAGTATGGTTCTTTGGAAGCGCTAACCTTAAACACCTCCCAACCTGTTTATGATCCCATCACGAAGCGCCTGTTGGGAGTTTTCACAGTCCATACTCAGCTAGATTATTTGAGTAAGGTTCTCCAGCGCTTGGATATCAGCCGCTTTGGTCGAGTCATGATCACCGATCAAGGCGGTGCCCTGATCGCCACGTCTCTACAAGAGAAACTCTATAAAGTCGGGGCTGGAACAGGCGTTCACAAACAGCTTAAGCAACTAACCCTTGATCAAAGTCGGGATGATTTGACGCGATCGCTAGGTGAATATTTGCGCGATCGCCCAGGCACGTTGAGATCTCTAGATAAACCCCAATACCTAGAATTTAGTTACAAAGGTGAACTGCAAAACGTCAAAATCACGCCCTTTCAAGATCAGTACGGGCTGAATTTGCAAGTTGTGACGGTAATTCCGAAGTCCCATTTCATGGCAGCCATTCAGGACAATACGTACATAACAGTTTTATTCTCTCTGCTGACTCTCGGCGCGGCGATCTCGCTGGGGCTGCTCACTGCCCACTATCTCACCGCCCGCTTTGCCCAATTAAATCGGGTTAGTCGAGAACTGGCAGCAGGCAATCTCAATCAACGCTTGCCCACCAATACCCCAATCTACGAGTTAAACAGTCTGGCGCAGACATTTAACCAAATGGCAGACCAACTGCAACAGTCTTTCGATCGCATCAAAACAGCCCTGGCAGAATCAGAGGAAAAATTCACCATCATCTTTCACTCCAGCCCTGACCTAATTGCCCTTTCAACGTTGGCAGAAGAACGCTGTGTAGAAGCCAACGAAAGCTTTTTGGATGTGCTGGAATATTCGCGTGAGGAGTTGATCGGGCAGCGGTTTCTGGATCTCGGAATTTGGGGCGACCTGGACGATCGTGCCCATTTCCACGAAGTGTTGCAGCAGAACGGTTGTGTCCGTAATCTGGAAGTGCATAGCCAGACTCGATCGGGACAAATTAAAACGGTACTGTTATCTGCCGAACTGATTGAAATCAACAGCGAAATCTATGTGCTGGGCATTGGCAGGGATATTAGCGATCGCAAACAAATTGAAGAACAACTGCATAAAACTGAACAATGGTTGCATCAATACAATCAACTATCACCGGGTAACATCTACACACTTGTGCAAGAACCGACGGGACATACCTGGTTTGAATACATGAGTTCAGCAGTAGAGATCATTCATGAAGTAGATGCAGAGCAAATTTTGCAAGATGCCAGCATATTATTGAATGCCATCCATCCTGATGATCAGGGCAGTTATCGGGATGCAGTGAGCGAGAGTATGCAAACCCTCAATCTATTTAGTCACCAGTGGCGCATTATTCCTCCGTCTGGTCAGATTAAATGGCTACAAGGCAATTCTCAACCTGAGCGGCGACAGAACGGTGCGACTGCTTGGCATGGAGTGGTCGTAGATATCACCGATCGCAAACAAGCAGAAGAGACGCTGAGACAGAGCGAAACCCTCAATCGCACCATTCTGAATGCCTTACCAGATTTAATCATTCGGATGCATCGAGATGGAACCTACTTAGACTTCAAGCCCACAAAGGCTTTTCCGATCGCCTTTCCAAATTTAAGAAGAGGGGAAAACATTCGCAATATTCTGCCACTCGAAGCGGCAGAACAGCGCCTGACCGCTGCGATCACAGCCTTGCAAACCGGAGAAATCCAGGTCTATGAGTTTCCACTCTGGGTTGAAGGACAGTATCTCTGGCAAGAAGCCAGGATTGTGCCGCTTGACACCGACGAAGTGCTAGTCGTGATTCGAGATTTGACCCAACGCAACCAGATAGAAGCCGCTTTGCAACTGAGCGAAGCCCGCTATCGCAGCATCATCGAAGATCAAACAGAGCTGATCTGCCGATATCAGCCAGATGGCACAATCACCTTTGTGAATGAAGCTTACTGTCGCTATTTTGGGCTAGACCCAGAAAAGGCGGTTGGGAGCCGTTATCAGCCTGTAATTTTTGCAGCAGACCAAGATCGGGTCGCTCAACTGATCAACTCTATGAGCTTAGAGAATCCTACAGTAACCATTGAAAATCGGGCTTTCTCTCATGGAGAAATTCGTTGGACTCAGTGGAACTGTCGAGCCATCTTCGATCAACAAGGGCGCTTCATTGAATACCATTCTGTTGGCTGGGATATCACCGAACGCAAACAAGCAGAAGCGGCTCTGCAAGCCAGTGAAAACCGCTTCCGGCAATTAGCAGAAACCGTGCAGGAGGGGTTTTTTGTTTTTGAAATAGCATCTTGTCACTACTCCTACGTGAATCCTGCCTATGAAGCCATTATTGGAACATCACCCCAATCTTCCGACCAAGGGATGTCTCATTGGCTGGACAATATTCACCCCGACGATCGCGATCGCATCCAAGAAAAGCTACAGCGAGAAAATCAAGGCGAAAACTTTAATGAAGAGTATCGTTTCATCTGCCCGAATGATGAAATACGCTGGCTGCAATCGCAAGCATTCCCTCTGCGAGACGAGTCTGGAGCCATTGTTCGAGTGGTGGGTACGGTAGAGGATATTAGCGATCGCAAACGGGCTGAGATTGCGCTGCAAGAAAGTCAAGCTCGTTTTCAGGAGATTGCTCAAACTGTCAACCAGGTAGTCTATGTGATATCTGTCACGACAGGACAGTATCTCTACATCAGTCCGTCTTACGAAAAACTATGGGGCTACTCCTGCGAGAGCCTTTATCAAAATCCAAGCTCCTGGCTCGATCGGATTCATCCTGAAGATTTAGAGTATGTTTTGTGGGGGTTCAATCAGTTACTCTCTGGCAACCAGGCGCGCCTCCAATACCGCATCGCTTGCTCAGATGGCGAAGTTCGGTGGATTGAGTCAGAATCTTTGGTTGTGCACGACGAGAACGGAAACCCTTTACGAGTTGTGGGGTTGGCAGAAGATATTACCGATCGCAAACAAGCCGAAGCCGAAATTCAGCAGCTTAACCAGCAACTGACCCGCCGGGTTAGCGAGCTACAAACCCTGTTTGAGGTGCTGCCCATTGGCGTAGCAATCGGGGAAGACCCAGAGTGCCGAGTCGCTCACGTCAATCCCTGCTTATCTGAACTGCTGAAAGTTCCTCTTGGCGAGAATGCTTCCCCCAGTGCATCGGCTGACGATCGTCCCGCTTATCGAGTCTATAGAGAGGGTCAAGAACTGTCTGCCGAAAACCTACCGATGCAGTATGCGGCAGCCCATAACGTTGAAGTGAGGGATGAAGTAGTTGACATTGTGCGTCTAGACGGAACCGTGGTTCAGTTGCTCTCTTATGCCTCTCCATTGCTCGATGAGCAGGGCAAAGTCAGAGGCGTGATTGGGGGGTTTGTAGACATTACCGAGCGCAAACAGACTGAAGCAGCGCTACGCGCCAGTGAAGAACTATTCCGTAATGCGTTTGACGATGCCCCGATCGGGGTTTCTCTGGTTTCATCGACAGGGCAGTTTCGGAAAGTGAATGCTTGCTATTGTGACATAGTTGGATATCCCGAAGCAGAGCTATTAGAACTGAATTTTCAGGATATTACGCATCCAGCAGATCTAGAGACAGATCTGGAGGGGTTTCGGCAAATGCTGTCAGGTGAGACCCCTTCTTTTCAAATAGAAAAACGATATATCACCAAACGAGGAACAATCGTGCCAGTGCTCGTCAATGCAGCACCCGTTCGAGATCACAATGGACAACTGCTCTACGTCGTGGCACACATTCAAGACATTCGCGATCGGCTGAAAATTGAACGCATGAAAAACGAGTTTGTTTCGATTATTAGCCACGAACTTCGCACGCCATTAACCTCGATTCGAGGTGCTCTCGGCATTTTGGGCACAGGTGTTTTCGACGATCGACCCGAAAAAGCCAAACACATGCTGCAAGTTGCGATTAATAACAGCGAGCGCCTCGTGCGTCTGGTCGATGATATTCTCAGTTTAGAACGGTTAGAGTCGGGCAAAGTTCAGCTTGCGATGGAGGGCTGCCAGTTGACTGACCTGATGCAACAGGCAGTCGATAGCATTCAATCGATCGCCGATCAGTCAGCCATTACCCTTTCGCTCACTTCCCTCTCGATCATCGTTCGGGTCGCCCCCGATGCCATTCTTCAAACCCTGATCAACCTGTTGAGCAATGCTATCAAGTTTTCATCTCCAGGCGATACAGTTTGGCTAAAGGCTGAAATGGAGAATGGAGAACGGAGGATGGGGAATGGGAAAACGATTTCTATCCCGACTCCCTACCTCCTTTTCTCGATCGCTGACCAAGGTCGTGGCATTCCGCCAGACAAACTCGAAATGATTTTTGAAGAGTTCCAGCAGGTAGATATGTCCGATTCTCGCGAAAAAGGGGGAACCGGATTGGGATTGGCGATTTGCAAAAAAATTGTGCAACAACACGGCGGACAAATTTGGGCAGAGAGCAGTTTGGGTAAAGAAAGCATCTTTTACTTCACGTTGCCTTTGACTGGGAACAATGAACACCCTATATGAATCTGAACAGCCCTCGCCAACCCTTCACCCCAAGGAGAAAGGAGCCAGAACTCTCTTGTTCCCTCTCCTTGGGGCTACTGTGTGTACACAAATTGTTTAAGCTCGGATTGGCTGGGGATTTGCCCCCTAAATCCCCATTCTGGGAGACTTTGACCCCAGACTCTCAGTTTCAAAGTCCCCCAATTTTAGGGGATTTAGGGGGCAGAAGCCGCTCACAACGAAGCGAAAGGACTTATGTATACACGGTAGTTGGGGAGAGGGCTAGGGTGAGGGAAGATTCGTGCAGGAGATCTAATGAACGTGACTAAGCGGATTCTAATTGTGGATGATGAAGAAGATATTCGCGAGGTCGTGCGGGTATCGCTAGAAGAATTTGCAGGCTGGCTGACGGTCACGGCTACATCCGGTGTTGAAGGCTTGCAGATTGCCCAGACTCAAACCCTAGATGCCATTCTGTTAGATATCTCAATGCCAGATATGGATGGTTTTCAGATGTGCGAAGAACTTCAGGCAGATCCTAAAACTCAGAAGATTCCAGTGATTGTGTTAACGGCTAAAGTGTTGCCCAACGATCGCCGCCGATTAACAGATTTAGACGTTGCAGGGGTGATCACAAAGCCCTTCGACCCGATGACCATTTGGAGAAAAGTCGCCGGAATCCTGGGATGGAGAGTATAAAAACATTCTTTCATATCAGCTTCATATTTTTTTGGTCTAATCTAAAAGACAAATCAACCCAGTGACTTACAAAGTTACTTCCGTCATGTTCAGCGATGACTTATCCAAAGTTAGCCGTGTTGAAGTTGCGACCCATGTTTTAAGTGAAGCTTTACAAAAGCTGCACGAGCATGATTATGCATCTGCACAGGTTATGGTCGCGATCGCCAGACAAGCTTTGGAGGATCTGCAATTGGATCTCGATCGTCATTTTCAGATTGAAGGAATGCTCCAAAAGCTTCTCAAACAATCATTCCAGTGAAGGCTGTCCTCACTAATGGCAGGTTATTCATGTCTACTAAATCAATTCTATTGATTGAGCATGAAGCCAGCATCCGAGAAGTTTTACACACTTCTTTGAGCGAGTTTGGGGGCTGGAGGGTTACTCTATCGGACTCGATTCAAGAGGGCGTTAATTTGTGTATGATTACCTACCCTGATGCCATTTTGCTGGACGCTTCTACTTCAGAAACAGATGCCCTCATATTTATTGAGCAACTGAAGCGACACTCAATGACTCGATCTATTCCAATTTTGCTGATTACTGCTAGAGCCAGTTGGTTTACCTCAAACCAGCTTCAGCAAATGGGATTTGCCGGAGCAATCACAAAACCGTTCAATCCTTCTACTTTACCCGCTCAAGTTTCTCGCTTGCTTGGTTGGAGTAATGGAGATCTATAGCAAGCCTATCTGACATCTAGATAGCTGTTTGATATAGGCAAACCAACTCATTAACATTTGACGACTAAACTAGGAGAAAACCATGTCAACATTAACCGTCTGGAAATTCAATACTGCTACTGGTGCAGAGAATGCGCTGACGAAGTTAGGAGACTTACAAAAACAGCAGATCGTGCAAGTTTTAGATGCCGCGATCGTCTCTTGGCCCCAGGGGCGGAAAAGCCCTAAAACCAACCAGGCCTTCAATACGGTTGGAGCGGGTGCGCTGGGCGGTGCATTCTGGGGAATGTTGTTTGGTCTCCTGTTTTTTGCTCCTTTATTAGGGGTGATAGTGGGTGCCACAGCAGGCGCGATTTCAGGTAAGTTTACTGACTATGGCATCAGTGACAATTTCATTCAAGATGTGCAAAGCAAAGTCACGGAAGGCACTTCTGCCCTGTTTTTGTTGACGGGCCAGGTGACTGTTGACAAGGTTAGTGCCGCTTTTGCACCCGAAGAAAAAGGTGAATTGATTCAATCCAACCTATCGACCGAGCAAGAAACCAAACTGCGCGAAGACTTTGGTTCAGAAGTGTAGTTGATTGTTCCTTAACGTCAGTTTGATAGAAGTGGTTCGCTTCGATTGTGAAGTCGGAGAGCTGCCTAAATCCCCCAATTTTGGGAGACTTCAAGCCAAAATCTCCGGTTCAAAGTCCCCCATTCTGGGGGATTTAGGGGGCAGAAGCCGCTGACAACGAAGCGAGAAAACTCGTCGAACTGACGTTTACTTAGATCTGCTTCCTAAACAAAAACTTAGGAGGCACTGATTTTCTGTTTTGTAATTTCGAGGAGTCACAACCATGAAAAAGCTTTTAACCCTTGCGACCGGACTTTCTGTAGCGACAGCAGCCGTGATGTTGCAACCCACGCAGGCACAAGCACTACCCGCTGCGCCCGCAACCTGCGTTTACCTCAGAGAAATTTCTACCGGACAACGCGCAGTTCGGCAGATCATTGCTCTCAACAACTCTAATGCCAACACTGATTTTGCGGTGCCTACAGGGAGGAGTTTTAGCAGTTATGTTGCCAAACTCATCCCTGAAAATAATTCGCGCTATACGGCAGAAGTGAATCTTAAGTATAACGACGGCTCATCGTCACGAGCGGTGTCGCGCACGATCGAGGCAAGGCGCTTTTACCTCTACAACCAGCCCTTTCGACCCCCGACAAATCGGCAGCCTTTCCAGATCAACACCCGAATCACAGGCAGTCGCAATACTGCCTATCAAGTTTTTGTTTTAGCGTGCCCGTAAGCGCCATTGCTACTGTTTTACCTTCATCTCATCCGTGAAAGCCGAGTGATTCAAAGGTTGACAGTATGGCATCTAGCAGTACATAGGAGCATTGTATGGCATCAGAACAGAACTACAATACGGCATCAGAACAGTCTCCTAGCCTAGCATCAGATAAGCAAACGCTTTCTGTCGCGGCACTCACTGCACTGGTCGTTGGTTCGATGGTGGGCGCGGGCATCTTTACCATCCCTTCCGCGTTTGGCCGCGCAACCGGAGTATTGGGTGGGCTGATTGCCTGGGTGATCGCGGGTGTCGGTATGCTGATGCTGGCATTTGTCTTCCAAAATTTGGCACAACGCAAGCCCGATCTAGATTCGGGTATTTTCGCATACGCCAAAACCGGGTTTGGCAATTATATTGGGTTCCTTGCGGCGCTGGCTTTCTGGGCAAGTACCTGTGTAGGGAACACTTCTTACTTCGTCCTGATCAAATCGACCTTGGGGGAATTCTTTCCTGTATTTGGAGACGGCAACACGGTTACGGCGGTGTTTTTTGCATCGATCATTTTGTGGATTTTTCACTTTATGATCTTGCGGGGTGTCAAGCAGGCGACGGGGCTAAACACGATCGTCACGATCGCCAAGATTGTGCCGATCGTCATTTTTATCTTTGTCCTCTTATTCGCGTTCAAACCAGATATCTTTGCCGCAAATTTTTGGGGCGGTCAAGGCTATGATGCCGAGTCTTTATTCAGTCAGGTTCGCAACACGATGCTGGTCACCGTGTTTGTGTTTATCGGCATTGAAGGCGCAAGTGTCTACTCTCGCTATGCCGAGAAACGATCTGACGTGGGTGTCGCTACGGTGTTGGGATTTGTGGGGGTACTCTGTCTGCTGATCCTGGTTACGGTTTTGCCCTACGGGATTTTGCCACGAGCAGAACTGGGGGTATTGCGAAATCCGTCGATGGCAGGTTTATTTGAGTCGGTTGTGGGTCGCTGGGGTAACATATTCATCAGCCTCGGTCTGCTAGTCTCGGTACTCGGTGCCTTCCTGGCATGGACTCTGTTTGCCTCCGAGGTTCCGTTCATGGCTGCCAAAAGCAATCTCATGCCGAGTTTCCTAGCGCGGGAAAACAGCAATGGAGTACCCTCGGCATCGCTCTGGATGACCAATATTACGGTTCAGGCATTTTTGATTGCGACTCTGTTCAGTCAACAGGCATTCATCCTTGCCCTAGAGTTGACGAGTTCGCTGGCTTTGATTCCCTACCTGCTGGTTGCTGCCTTCGCGCTAAAACTGGCTTGGAGCGGAGAAACCTACGATCGCGATTCTCGCAACCGCACCAAGGAGTTAGTCATTGCTGCGATCGCCACGGCTTATTCTATCTTGATGATCTACGCAGGTGGTCTAGAGAAGTTATTGTTGTCGGGGCTAATCTTAGCGCCAGGAACAATTCTGTTCTTCATGGCCCGCCGGGAGCAGAACAGAAAAGTATTTACGTTCGGAGAGTGGTTCCTTTTCTCTCTGGCTACGATCGCGGCTCTTTCAGCCCTTTTTGCACTTTCGACAGGTCGGATCACTATCTAAACAGTGTGAGGGCGTTATGCCAAATGTGGCTATGGGTAAGGCAGTAGGGCGATCGCTGAGTCTATCCGTTCTGGCAAGCGGTAGTTTGTTATGGGAAAACTCTGCCTGGGCAATTGAGGATCTACCTACTGAAGTGGGTGCGATCGCTACTAGCCAAGATGAGGACATGAACCTCATGGAACAAGTCACCGTTTTTTAACTTAACAGTCCGCTGATGGATGCCAGAGACGGGAGAAGACCATTCCTACAGAGATCAATGAGAATCGTGAATGTAACACTCGGATCGAAATCTAATCAACGGAGTTATTATGACTGTCACAACCAATACTGCTACCACCAATCCAACTGCTGTTTCCTATGGTGTACACTCCGAAGTTGGCAAACTGCGAAAAGTAATGGTTTGCTCACCGGGTTTAGCCCATTCTCGTTTGACTCCCTCAAACTGCGACGATCTGCTATTTGATGACGTGCTGTGGGTAGATATGGCAAAGCGCGACCACGCTGACTTCGTGATGAAGATGCGCGGTCGCGGGGTCGAAGTCATTGAACTACACGAAATCCTGGCAGAAACCCTCGATATTCCAGAGGCAAAAAAATGGATCTTAGATCAGCAAATTGTCCCTAATGAGGTGGGGCTGGGGCTAGTTGAAGATGTGCGCGCCTTCTTAGAAAGCTTGAGTTCTCGTCACTTGGCTGAATACCTGATCGGCGGGCTTGCCATCTATGACATTCCCAAAGAGGCGGGTGGTGACTTCCTTCGGGCAGCGCAAGAAGCCAGCGGCGTGACTGGATACCTGCTGCCACCATTGCCCAATACCATCTTCACCCGCGATACGACCTGTTGGATTTACGGCGGTGTGACTCTGAACCCGCTCTACTGGCCGGCTCGCCATGAAGAAACCGTTCTCGCAACGGCGGTCTACAAGTTTCACCCTAGCTTTACTCAGGCGAAGTTTGAGGTTTGGTGGGGCGATCCTACTCAACATCACGGCTCTGCCACGTTTGAAGGGGGGGATGTGATGCCGATCGGCAATGGGGTTGTCCTAGTCGGCATGAGCGAACGCACTTCCCGTCAGGCAATTACTCAAGTGGCGGCGGCGTTGTTTGCTAAAGGAGCGGCAGAACGGGTGATTGTTGCCGGAATGCCTAAACTCCGCGCGGCGATGCACCTCGATACCGTGTTCACCTTCTGCGATCGCGATCTGGTTAGCCTGTATGCTGACATTATGAATCAGGTCACAACGTTCTCTCTGCGACCCAGTGACAAAGCACCGGGGTACGAGTTGACCAAAGACTCCGGTACTTTTGTTGATGTCGTTGCTTCATCGCTGGGGTTGAAGAAGATGCGCGTCGTGGAAACCCAGGGCAATGCTTACGCCAGAGAGCGGCAGCAGTGGGACAGCGGCAACAACTTTGTCTGCTTAGAACCCGGTGTGGTGGTTGCCTACGATCGCAATGTCTTGACCAACACGGCTCTCCGTAAAGAAGGCATCGAAGTCGTGACGATCGCGAGTTCTGAACTGGGACGCGGACGGGGCGGCGGACACTGTATGACCTGTCCCATCATTCGGGATGCGGTTGACTTTTAGTGCCACTCGTCGATCGAAGCTTAAAACTAGGAGAGCAAGTCATGTCTTTAGGTCCGGTTGAAATGCTGTGCGTCAAGTTTCCCAGCAACTTTATCAAAGACGAAATTTCGTCGGCATTGAAAGCGTTAGTGGAGAACAAGACGATTCGTATCATCGATATCCTCTTCATCAAGAAGAGTGATAATGGTGAAGTGACGATGACCGAAATTGATGAGATGGATGATGTTGATCACAGCCTATTAGATCCAATCATTGCCGACATTTCTGGGCTGATCGCTGAGGAAGATGTGCAACAGATCTCTCAATCTTTGGATAACAACTCGTTCGCAGCCCTAATGCTGTTTGAAAACATCTGGGCAACTGCATTCCGGGATGCGGTTTTGAATGCCGACGGTCAACTTTTACTCAGCGAACGAATTCCCAGCAGCGTGATTGATGAAGTCATAGCGGCTCAGACTCAGGTAACAGTATAAATTCTCTTTCTCTACAGGAGGCTCAAATGGTCAGAAGGCGAGGGGGTCGAGGTTTGTTAGGTACTGTGGCAAGAACAGCCGTGATCAGCAGTACCGCAACGGCGGCAAGCAGAGCAACGAGCGGCGCAATGAATCAGAGTGCGATTCAGGCGCAGCAAGAACAGGCAGCAAAGATACAGACTCAAGCCGAGATGGAGCAAATAAAAGCTCAACTTGCCGCTGTCCAATCTATGCAAGTCCAAGCGGCGGCAGTTCCAGCGGCACCAGCAGCACCAGCACAGACCGATCTGTTGGCTCAACTGACTCAACTGACGCAGCTTAAAGAGGCCGGCGCACTGTCTGAAGAAGAATTTCAGCTTGCCAAAGCAAAGATACTCGGTTAGTGCAACCCGTTTTTTGGAACGCGATCCTAACTATGTACACACAAGTGTTTAATCGTTCATTGCTGAGATCTTGCCCCCTAAATCTCCCAATCTGGGGGACTTTGAACTCGGAGTCTTGGCTTGAAGTCCCCCAATTTTGGGGGATTTAGGGGGCTGAAGCTGACTGAAACGGAGCGATAAACGACTTGTGTGTACACAGTAGTAGAAAGCGATCGAGTGGCAGGCATTGCACAACTTGCTCATCGATCCAAAAGATTGTTGAGTGCTGCAAGGGCAGACACATTGGGAGGAATCAGTATGGGTATTAAACCAACACACGGCGCTTTAGTGATCATTGGCGGTGCCGAAGATAGGGACGGCGATTGCGTAGTCTTGCGAGAATTTGTCAGATTGGCGGGTGGCATGAAAGCCCACATTGCGGTGATGACTGCTGCCACCGGACACCCCGAAGAAGTCGGGGAGGTTTACATCCGCGCGTTCAAGCGATTAGGTGCAGAATCGGTGGAAGTGGTGGGTACAGAGCGCCGCAAAGATTCCGAGTGCGAAGAAGGGATATACACGATCGAACAGGCAACTGGCATTTTCTTCACAGGGGGCGACCAATCGCGCATTGTGGAGTTTATCAAAGGTTCTCCTTTGTGCGATGCCATTCGTAAGCGGCATCAGGAGGGAGTCGTGATTGGCGGCACCAGTGCGGGTGCTGCTATGATGCCCGACGAAATGATTGTAGGCGGGGCATCTGTATCTAACCCTAGTATCAATGCGGTCAGCATGGCTCCCGGTATGGGCTTTTTACCCGACATTATGGTAGACCAGCACTTTGCTCAACGGGGTCGCCTGGGTCGCCTGCTGGCAGCTCTGGTGCTGCACCCTGCGGTACTCGGTCTGGGCATTGACGAAGACACCGCCATTATTGTCAAGGGCGATGAATTTGAGGTAGTTGGACAGGGCGCGATTACGGTTGTGGATGAATCAACCGCTACCCACAACAACCTGGAGGGATTGCTCAAAGATGAAGCGATCGCGCTCTGTGGAGTCAAGTTACACATTTTGCCGAGCGGCTATCGCTTCAACTTAAAAACGCACCTACCAGTGCTGTAGAAGGTGAGTATGACAACGCTAATCAGTTCTGAGAAGACGGTTTACACGGGCGATCAGATCCAGGGCGCACCTGTGATCAGTCAGTTGAATGTCAATGACCTCGAACCCGGTAAGACGCACCGCTTTTTCTTCCAGGGGGTACAGATGGGCACCGGACAGCATTGGTATGTTCCTGTAGTGGTTGCGAAAGGCGATCGCGATGGCAAGCGCATCTCGCTGACCGCTGGTGTACATGGTGATGAGTTGAGTCCGGTGAATGCAGTGCAGCGCATCATGGCGAGTCTCGATCCGGCAAAGATGTCGGGGACAGTGATTGCAATCTACGACCTCTCTCGCCCCGCTAAGGAGTATACACAGCGGATGTGGCCGACGGCTCAGAGCGGCGGCTCGTTAGTTGACCTCAATCGCGTGTGGCCCGGCGACGAAATAGGCGACAACGCACCGACCCGTCACGCGGGTATTCTCTGGAATCGTCTATTTAAGCACAACATTGATGTGGCACTCGACTATCATACAGGGGCGACTGGTGGTGATTTCACAATGTTCATCTTCGCTGATCTTCGCAAGCCAGAGATCCGACAGATAGCCGAATTGTTTCCGATCGAGCAGATCAAGAACGATCCCGGTGAAGACGGTACGCTCGAAATGGCGTTCGTCGATGCAGACATTCCAGTCATGACCATTGAGATCGGAGGGCCGCGAAGCTTCGATGCGCGAAAGATCGCGATGACTGTTGAAGGCAGCCTGAACGTACTCAAGCATTACAAACTGATTGACGGGAACATCGATCGCACGTCTAGGGAAGCCAGAACCTTCTTCGGCGACACGTTTGAAACTATCCGTTCCACGATGGGCGGCTACCTTGAGTTGTTGGTTGATCTGAGAGACAAAGTAACACCGGGTCAGAGAGTCGCGATTCAGCGCAATTCATTTGGCGATGTTGTTGCTGAGTATGCGGCGAGTGTGTCTGGGGAAGTTGCCACGATCGCGCGCGACGCACTCAGCGAACCAGGCTCACGGGTGATGCAGATCTTATACAACAGCATGGACTCGAAGCGCAATACTGATATCTGCCACGAACCCGGAGACGACTATTAATTCCTATTTTCAGTCATTCAACTTGTCTACAATTTATCTACTTTTAGCAATGAATAACAAAGATGAATTCAATCGATTTTTACCAGACGAGAGTTTAGACCCAGACAAACTTTCGATTGGAATTCCGGCTGAACAAACGCCCCTAAACCCCGATAGAATTCCCTCTGGCTTTGATCCGATGGGCGAAATCCAGCTTCGGGGTCGAGCTTATCGAAGTTTAGCGGGAGGGCAAGCCCCGTGGTGGGTTCTGATCTCAGGCTGGGTGATCTTTGGCGGTTTTGTCTGGATAATGGTGCGTCTCACAGTGCTCTCATCGTCCTTCGTGCTCTTGATTCCTTTGGCGATCGCCACCATTCCACTGTTCATTTTGCTGAAAGGAACAAAGGCTAAACTTGCCAGCCAGAGGCACCGAAGAAGACGCTAATCAGCGATCGTTCTCTTCAGAGTTTTTGCAGTTATTTATGAAATGAGGATACTCCCATGTCTAGTCACCCTCCTCCCCCACGCACCATCAAAGAACCGTCATATTTAGACGCGATCGTTCCACTCGTGGTGCTGATTGCGCTGATCGCAGGCTCTGTTGTGCTGTTTGGGCTGGGTGCGATCGATGGCCCTACTCAAGTCGCGTTGATACTCAGTACTATGGTTGCCGCCATCATCATTCTCAAGAATGGACATCCTTGGGACAAAATCGCGGCATCGGGAGGGAGGGCGCTGGCATCGATTGTTAGCGCAATTTTCATTTTGTTGGCGGTGGGGGCACTGATTGGCACCTGGAATATGTCTGGCACGATCCCAACCTTAGTTCATTACGGCATTCAACTGCTTCAACCCAATTGGTTCTACCTGGCAACCGCTATAATCTGTGCCATTGTTTCTGTAGGCATTGGCAGTTCGTGGACGACGGCTGGAACCATTGGGGTCGGGCTAGTCGGCATTGCGTCGTTGGTTGGGGTTTCCCCTGTTATTACTGCGGGTGCTGTAATTTCAGGTGCTTATTTTGGTGACAAGACCTCTCCCCTTTCCGAGACAACGCTGTTGAGCGCACAGTTGGCAGGGGCAGACATCTACACGCATATCCGTGCCCAGCTTTGGACATCGGTTCCGGCGTTTGTCATTTCGATGGTCGTCTTTGCGATTTTGGGACTCCGGGAGGACGTGATTGATAACGTCGAAACAGCGACCGATCTCGCTAAGTTGGATCAGCTTTTTTGGATCACACCCCTGAACTTAATTCCCTTGATATTTCTAGTCGTGCTGTCTATTCGCAAAATCCCGGCATCCCTGGCGATTATGAGTGCGGCGCTGGTAGGGGGCATCATGGGCGCGATTCTCCAACCGCAAGCTATTGTGCGCTTTGTTAACGATCCGGCACTGGCTACCCCACTGGTCTACATCAAAGGCATTTGGGCGGCAATGGCAACTGGCTATCAGGAAAATTCCGGCATCCAAGATATCGATCGGTTGCTTTCACGCGGTGGCATGGACAGTATGTTGTTGACACTGTGGATCATCATCGGCGCGGTGACATTTGGCACACTGATGGAAGAATTTGGACTGTTGGCTAAACTGATTAATCCGGTGCTGTTACGGGCAAAAACTACGGGTCTTTTGTTTGCCACGCTCGTAACGACCGCGATCGGGTTAAATATTGTTGCGGGGGATCAATATATTGCGCTGGTGCTGCCCGTACGCATGTTTCGCATCGAGTTCCAAAAGCGCGGATTGCAACCACAAAACCTGTCGCGTGTAGCCGCTGATGCTGGAACTGTAACGTCACCTCTGGTACCGTGGAATTCCTGTGGCGCATTTATGTCTGCCACGCTGGGTATCTCGACCTTCCTGTATTTACCGTATGCCATCTTCAATATTGCCAGTCCAATTTTGTCGCTTGCTTACGGGATCACAGGCTTTAAGATCGAGCGTATACCCTCCACAACAGCTATATATAGCAATAGCAATCCTGAATGATTGGTGGGATGGGCATCCTGCCTGTACAGGCTAGAAGCCTATCCCACTCTTACAACTGAAGTGGAATCGCTATAGAACCGTTGCTCACAGTTCGTAAAACCAGTTCAAAAAATGAGGTGAACACTATGATTACTGATTTTCAATCTGAAGTAGCTATCAAGAAATCGACGGGTTGGGTGATCGCCCTCAGCATTAGTCTGATTATTCTCGGCGGACTGGCGATTATCATGCCAGGGATTGCCTCAGCATTCTTCACCGTTGCGATCGGTTGGATTACGCTGATTAGTGGCGTGGTGATGATTGTTCAGTCGTTTCAGTCAAAGCCAGTCAGAGGGTTTTGGCTAAATCTGATTGTGGGTATCTTCTATGTGGTTGCGGGCACTTACATTCTATTTAATGTCGGAGCCGCGCTGCTAGCACTGACCTTAGCCTTTGGGATTTTGTTCATTGTTGAAGGGATTTTTACCATCATCATGGCGTTTACCAATCGGGCAGGGCACAGAATGTTTTGGCTGGTGGCGTTCAACGGAATTATTACTCTGATTCTGGGCATCATGGTGCTGAATCGGTTTCCCTTCAGCGCGATTTGGCTGATTGGTCTGTATGTAGGCATCAGCATTCTGATGAGCGGTGTCTCACTCCTAGCCGCTGCTCTGGCAGCTCGACGGACGATCGCCGCTTAGTCGCCTAGATTCTCAACACGATTTCAATAGGGTCTTCATTCGTTGTAACAAACGTCTAGAGACAGCCAGACCTGAGCAGAATCATGAAAAGAGATAGTTTTAGCGAGATCTACAAAATCGATGAATCGACAGATCGCTACATGATCGAGATTGCCCTGGATCAGTACACTGATATCTTCAACGAATGGGACCCTGCTCCCTTTAAACGTCGAGAACTCAATCCTGATCTGAAACTCTACTTGGAGGAATACTCTGACGAAATTCCTAGTAAGTATGCGATCGAATTATGTTTCGCAGTCCCAGCCGGAATGCGCGATGAACGAGTAGAGGAAGAATCTCGGATTGGTCTCAAGAACAGTTTCATCTCCAAACGATACTTTCTAGGAAAGGAGATCAAGAAGAGTAACACCCGGATGCTGCTGTTTGTCGTCATCGGTCTTGTGCTTCTATGGGTAGCAAAGACTGCTGCAAGTCGTTTTGCAGAAGCGGATGCATCATCCATCCTGTTTGAAGGGCTGGCGATTACTGGATGGGTTTTTCTATGGGAAGCGGTCTCGCTATTCTTTTTCACAAACCGTGAACTCTATCACCGTTATCAGACCCACAAAAGATTGCAAAATGCCCCCGTGATTTTCCAAGAAGCAGAAAAATACTAAAAGTAACCTCATTCCCTAGCACTTCTCCCCCAAGAGCAGGTGAACCGGACTCTTGCCCCCTCTCCTGCGGACTACCGTGTATACACAAATTGCTTTAAGTTCGGATTGTTGGGGTTTGCCCCCTAAATCCCCCAGTCTGGGGGACTTTGACCCCGGACTTTCAGTTTCAAAGTCCCCCAATTTTGGGGATTTAGGGGGCAGAAGCTGCTCATAACGAAGCGAAATGACTGATGTATACACGGTAGCTCCTGCGGGAGAGGGCTGGGGTGAGGGTAAATCCGGGTCTTATTTAATTCACAATCCTAAGTGTCCATTGTTACCCATTTTTGTTCTGTAATCTGAGGTTTTTTATGACTTACGATCGCCCACTTTCCAAAGCCTTGATTGTCCTATTAGGTCTGAGCATTCCCCTTGTTAGTCATTCACGAGCAAATGCGGCTGAACGGTGTATCTCTTTTAGACCGATCGGCACTTCAGGATACGAGGTTAGGAAAACTGTTTCTTCAGCAGGGGTGACTCCAGGTGTTAGAAACAACTGGGACACCGATTTTGTGGTACCCGGCGGTGTAAGATTTACCCGCTACATCGCCACCATCACTTCAGAATTGCCAGCAAACTACAACATCATCCAGAATTTTAAGTACGGTGACAGAACTTCTAGACAGGTTTTTAGACGAGATGATGCCCGATTAGTGGGTGGAGTTCCTTTTCAAGTGCAAGTCGTCCCGTCAGGTCGTCAACCGTTTCAAGTTAATATGAACATCAATGGAAGACAGGGATCTGTTTATAGAGTCAGGGCTTCAGGTTGCACTCCAAGATGAGCTTGATTTGAAGTCGTGCATCTACCCCGCTGTCACTTCTCCTTAGCTCATGAGTGCCCCTTCATCTATGGAAAATCAGTTGACCGATCGTTCTTTCAAGCATCAGGCTGAGGGTCGTTCTGTCGCAGAGCGTCTCGCTGCCGGAAAAGCCCTGCGCCAAAAAGTAAAGCGCACTGACCTTGCTGAATATCACCCGCCTGCTAACCGCCAAGACCCGATCGCAATTCTGGAAGCTCAGACAAAGACCCGCCTACCAGAGCTGGTGCCCATCTGCTACGCCCGGATGTTAACCTCTCCCTTCGCATTTCTACGGGGTTCGGCCGCAGTGATGATTCAGGATATTGCACTCGCCCCAACGACGGGCATCAACGTGCAAGCCTGTGGAGATATGCATCTGTCCAATTTTGGCGTGTTTGCCTCTGCCGAGCGCAACCTGGTGTTTGGCATCAACGACTTCGATGAAACCTATCCAGGAGCCTGGGAATGGGATCTGAAACGGTTGGTGGCGAGTGCAGTTGTGGCGGGGCGGTTTTTGGGAGGCGATCGTGTTCTTTGCGAAGCTGCTGTACGGGCAGTGGTGCAGTCCTATCGGCAACACTTATACGAGTATGCCGAAATGGGCTATCTCGACTTGTGGTATGCCAACATCACAGAAGCTGACTTGCTTCAGAAGTTGCCTACCCAATCTCACAAAAGAGCAACCCAACTTTTAGTAAAAGCTCGTCAGCGCACCCATCTTCAAGTGTTGGAAAAAATGACCGATCTGGTGGACGATCAGCATCACATTATCGAAGATCCTCCTCTAGTAGTACGAATAGAAACAACCCCCCGTGGAAAGCCGATGGTTGAGGCCATTGAACAGCTAATGCAAGATTACCTCACCTCTCTGAGCGCCGATCGCCGCTTTCTAGTGTCGCGATATCGCATTGTGGACGTTGCCCGGAAAGTTGTGGGCGTGGGCAGTGTTGGGACTCGCTGCTGGGTTATTTATCTAGAAGGTATCGATGCGGGCGACCCACTATTTTTGCAAATCAAGGAAGCCCAGCCCTCGATATTAGCTCCCTATGCTGAAACCCTCTGTAACTACAGGTTGCCAGATGACCATCAGGGGCACCGAGTTGTGACTGGACAGCGACTGATCCAAGGGGCACCCGACATCTTTCTGGGATGGGGTGAGATGGATGGTATTCAATACTACATCCGCCAGTTGCGGGATATGAAAGGGGGAGTCAAGCTTGAACCCAGCAAGTTTCGACTAGCAGAACTGTCAAACTACTGCGGGGTATGTGGCTGGGCGCTGGCACTAGCTCATGCCAAATCCAGTGATGCCGCTATGCTGTCCGGCTATGTCGGCAAAAGCGAAGCATTGGATGAGGCATTGACAAAATTCGCCCATGCTTATGCAGATCAAACCGATCGAGATTATGACCAGTTGGCAGCCGCAGCAAAACAGGGACGCATTCAGGTTGCTAGCGAATTTTGACGTGGCATCATACCAAACTAGTCTGAAACCATGCAATCTACTCCAAGTCAGCTTCCAGGGTTGAGCGATCGCGAAGCAGCAAACCGTCGTGCAGCCGGACAAGGGAACAACATTCCGATTCAAACCAGTCGCACCTACTGGGATATTTTTCGGGACAACTTGTTCACGTTCATTAACGGGGTCTACTTCTTCCTGAGCTTGGTGCTGATTGCGCTAGGACTTGTCAGTGATGTACTGGTACTTGCCTGTGTGATCTTGCTGAACGTTGTAGTTAACGTGATTCAAGAGATTCGCGCTAAGAAGAAACTAGACAAAATTGCCTTGCTCACGCGCCCTAAAGCCAGCATCATCCGCGAGGGACAACAACGGGACATCGATCCGAGTCAGATTGTGGTGGGCGATGTGCTGGTGGTCAGTCCAGGCGATCAAATTGTGGTCGATGGCTCCATCATGGGTGAGGGCGAAATCAAAGTAGATGAGTCTCTGCTGACGGGCGAATCAGATTTGATTGCAAAGCAGGTCAGCGATCCGGTCTACTCTGGGAGCTTTTGCGTCAGCGGCACCGCTTGCTATGAAGCCGAAAAAGTGGGTGCCGATAGTTTAGCCAGCAAAATGACGGCGGAAGCCCGCAAGTTTCGCAAGGTGCTGACTCCATTGCAACACCGCATCAATATGATCATTCGCCTGTTGTTGGGTGTTGCGCTTCTTCTGGGCTTGATCACCGCACTACGGATCACTTTGGGAGTCATTTCTCTGACAACAGGCGTTCAAAACACTGCGGTTATTGTGGGTCTTGTTCCCAGCGGGTTGTATTTAATGATTACCCTCGCCTACACGTTTGGAGCGGTGCGAATTGCTCAACAGAGCGCGTTGGTGCAGCAGGCAAATGCAGTGGAATCGATTAGTAATGTGGATGTGATGTGCCTGGACAAAACGGGGACGCTGACTGCAAATCGGATTCAATTGCAAACGGTGTATCCCATTGACCTCGATCGCGCCAAGCTAGAAACCATTTTGGGAAATTACGCTGCCACTGCTTCTACGAGTAACAAGACCAATGAGGCGATCGCCACCACATTACCCAGAGAAAAGCGCCCGCTGAAGACCGAAATTTCTTTTGGCTCGGCTCATAAGTGGAGCGCGATCGCGTTTGGTGACTCGCCGGGTGTATATATTCTCGGTGCCCCAGAGATTTTAGGCACGGTCATACCGCTTCAAACAGACCTCCAGGCATATATCCGCGAAGGTGCAGATCAGGGGTTGCGTGTACTCTTATTTGCCTACAGTCCGACTGTGACTGAGCTACGAGACGGGACAGGCGATCCAGTGTTGCCCCCCAATCTTCAGCCGCTGGGCATTCTGCGCTTTGGTGATGAACTGCGCCCCGATGCCCGTCAAACCTTGGCAGAATTTCGTCAGGCAGGCATTCAAGTCAAAGTTATTTCTGGCGACAATCCGGCGACTGTTGCGGCGTTAGCAAAACAAGCCGGGTTAAGTAATGACATTATTGCAGTATCGGGTCAGGATTTGGCTCAAATGGATGACGCGGTGTTCACCCAAACTGCCGAAGAAAGTACGATTTTTGGACGGATTACGCCTGAGCAGAAAGCCCGTCTGGTCAAGAGCCTTCAGTCTCGCAAACACTACGTTGCCATGATGGGAGATGGGGTAAATGATGTGCTGTCACTCAAACAAGCAAATGTGGGTATTGCGATGGAAAGTGGCAGCCAAGCGACTCGCGGTGTTGCCGATATTGTGTTGCTCAAAGATAAGTTTAGTGCGCTACCCAAAATCTTTTTAGAAGGACAACGAATTCGCAATGGAGTTGCCGATATCAGCAAACTGTTTATGGTGCGAATTTTTTCGTTTATTCTGGCGATCGTAGCCGTTGGCATGATTACGCTGTCGTTTCCCTTTGGAATTAAAACCAGTACGATCGTCATGTTCCTCACCGTTGGCATTCCGCCTTTCTTTGTCACCTTATGGGCAAAACCAGACAAACCCAAAGGGCTTGAGGGAAACTCTTTCCTGCATTTTGTGATACCCGCCACGTTGACCCTTTCTCTAGCGAGTATTCTTGTCTATCTCTACTTTCTGGCGGAAAACATTACACCTGTTTTTGAGTGGCTCAACGGTCAAATCCCGTTTGATGAACTCGGTCGTCGGATCGCCTTTGAGGATATTGCCAGGGCACAACAGGTTGCAGAAACAGCAATGATCACGCTGCAAGTGTTGGGGGGTTATTCTTGCTCCCATTCCTCAAGCCACCCACTTCCGCTTGGGTTGGAGGTGAGCCGCTGAGTCAAGACAAACGCTTTACCATTCTCGCGGGCATTGTTTTATTGGTTTACGGATTGATTCTTGCGGTGCCATTTTTGCGTAACTTTTTTGAACTCTATCCACTTGATTTAATTCATTATTTAGGAATCGGATTGGTTGCCTTAATTTGGGCGTTAGTCGTGCGGTTTACCTGGAGAAATAGATTACTCGATCGCTTTCTTGGCGTTAAGATTAGTCCGTTTTAACGTGAATTCAACGAATTCGTTACAAGTCTGTCGCGCCCCCTAAATCCCCCATTCTGGGGAACTTTGAACCGGAAATTTTGGTTTGAAGTCCCCCAAATTGGGGGATTTAGGGGGCTTCCCGAATTGGCAATCGTCGTGAGAAATCTCATCGAATTCAAGTCGTTTTAAGCCACAAGTCTCGATAATCTCGAACATAGTCGCGAAGCTTACGAGGTGGGTGCCCCAGAAGTTTTGCCAACGTATTGGCTACTGCCTCAGCCTGTCCAAATCGAAGTCCTACATGAAGGATGGTTTGGACGAGGATTTGTTCCAGAGGCATTTTACGTCGAAACAGATGGGAGAAGTAGCCCGGAACACTCGCTGGCTGATAGACGATCGCTCGACCCAGTTCGTCAGATAAAGCAGTTGCCACTTCAACAAACGAAAGGGATTCAGATCCCGTCAGGGTATAGATTTGCGCCTGGTGAGATGCGGGATTAATCAGCACGTTAACCGCAACTTCGGCAATGTCACGCCCATCGATGAAGGCAACTCGACCAGCACCCGCAGGCAGGAAGATGCGATCGTCCTGAACAATATCGTCTCGGTAAGCATCGCCGAGATTTTGGGCAAAGAAACCGGGTCTGAGAATTGTCCATCCCTCAGATTTTTGACGAAGGTGTTGCTCGACTGCGTGATGGGGCACGAGAGGATTGTCTGCGGCACCTGCGACGGAAACAAACACGATATGCTGCACACCCTGAGAGCGCGCCACATCAAGAAACGAGTTGAGCGTTTTACGGGTGTCGGAGATGGCTGGAGGGCGCAGCAGAAAAACAGCATTGCAGCCTTGCACCGCCGATCGGAAAGTACTCGCATTGAGGAAATCGAATGGAACAATCTCAGCACCATCTTGCGAAACAGAGTTCGGCTTGCGTGAGCCGATGCGAAATGGAGCCTGACGAGCGCGGAGACATTCAACCACTGTCGTTCCAATGTTCCCAGAAGCTCCTGTTATAAGAATCATGATGTTTCACACTATCGTTAGTACTTTCTTGGGATGATAAAATTAGCCTGTATTGAAGCAGTAATTAGTGCAGGCATGATACTGGCTCGATCGCTCACTGCTACCAAACACGGAGATTATCAAAACGGTTCATTATTTGGTGCTTATTTATGAACTATAAGTCTTCCAGCCAACAATTAACGGGTTGTATAGTAACTTTGACGATCGGGCTAGTTGGAGTAACTGCTGCAAATTCTGCAATCGCATACCCTGTCTCTGGAAAACCTCTGCTTATGGCTCAATCTGCTTCCTCAATTGCAGGTAGTTGGCGATTGGTCATTATGGCAGAGCCAACCTCTCCGGGTGTTGTTCCGCAAGCTACTAAACTGACAGCCGACTTTTCGGGCAATTCTTCAGAACCTGGGAAAGCCAATCACCTCACGGGTTCGGGTGGATGCAACCGCTTTATGGGAAGCTACCAAATCAAGGGGAATCACTTGAGTATTGGTACTCTTGCATCAACGCGCAAGGCTTGTGAGGAGTCTATCCTGAACCAGGAGTTCCGGTATCTCAAGGCTTTAGAAGGCGCTCAACGGTATGAGGTGGATAGTCAGGGTCAATTGACAATCTTTTATCAGACCGGGCAGGAGTCAGGGGTTTTGCGTTTTACCTCTCAAACTGTCCGAGAGTTATGGTAAGAGGTAATATTTGAACACTCAACTGAATAAAGCCAATCCGCAGATCGGGAGTATCAATGTCACACGATCGCTCCTCAGGATCGTGAATTAAATAACGTCGGTTACTTGCAACGTCAATGGGCACGGCAGTGCCATGCCCCTACGTAATCGGAAACCCCGACTCACCCTTCACATTCCTTCTATAGGAAACCCTTCTATGTTTAACTTCCTCGATTCTGAAGCACCAAAACCGACTCCTCAACAGATTGCTCATTCCTTCCGCTGGTTGGGCTGGACTGGCTTCTGGCTGCAAGCTCTGCTGGGGTTTATTCCGATCTTAGTAGTGGTCGTGAACGTTCTGTTTAAACCAGGACAGAGCGGCGGATTTTCCTTTGGTTTGTGGTTGGCGATCGCCTGCTTAGTCGCCCTGATCTTCAGTATTTACTGGTGTTTTCGCTATACGCGGCTGGCAAGTAAGTTAGAGGTGCGGGATCAGCGCCCTGCAAAGTCTCAGGTCATGCGAGATGTCAAACTTGGGCTGCTGGCTAATATCGGTATTATGACGATCGCCGTGCTGATCGCGATGATGCGGGTGAGCGGGTTGACCTACAAAATGTTAACGCTGCCCCAAGGTGGAGCGGTGTTAACTCCCAATCAAATTGGAACAACGCTGGCAGCGCCAGGGGCACTGATCACCCCATCGAGTATGATTGCAATTCAAGCGATGATTAGCGCGATCGCGGCTGGGCTAGTGGGAGCCGTTGTCGCCTTGCTGCTGCTCTATCAAGTCGGGCAACGTCGCAACACGAATGATTAATTCTAAACCACCCATTGCAAACACCCTATGCGTCCGCCGACCTCACCTCCGCCATCGTCTAACCTGTGGCAAACCCTGAATCATTCCACCCTTTTTCGCTACATCTTGTTGGTTGGCTGTGGCTGGATCACCGTGTTGCTGATCAATTATTTCCACAGCACGATCGCCCTGTTTACAGCCGCAGGAATTTTTGCCGCGCTATTAAATTATCCGTCGGTTTGGCTATCGCGTTACATTCCCAGAGGGCTGGCGATCGCCCTTACTTTTATTGTGACAGTCGCCTTACTGCTGGTTGTGGTCACGTTTGTTGGAATAGAAGTGCTGAATCAGGGACAGGGTTTGCTAATCCATATCAGAGATGCTTTAGATCAGCAAAACGCCCTGCCATTCCAAGATCTCCTCAACCGACTAGACATCGGCAAAGTCGTTGGCACATTACAAACGGGTTTGACTTCTGGCTTAGGCATTGTGCGGGGCATCTTTTCCAGCCTCTTTACCGGAATTTTTGGGGCAGTCATCTGCATCTATATGTTGATTGACGGTGAAAAGCTGTGGCAGTCGTTTCTTAAACTGATCCCAGTCGCTTCTCGCGATCGATTTGCCAGGACTTTCCGGCAAAGTTTTCTCGGATTTATTCGCGGTCAACTGCTGTTGATGCTGTTTCTATCGAGCACTACGGGTCTAATTTTTCCACTTTTAGGCGTGAGATATTCGCTGCTTTTGGCGGTCATTCTTGGCATAATTGACGCTATTCCTGGAATTGGAGCTACCCTTGGAACTATCATCGTCGTCTTTTTAGTCTTCACCTCTCAAGGAGGCGCGATCGCTTTAAAAGTGTTGATCGTTTGCCTTGTGCTGATTCAAATTCAAGATAATGTGATCCGTCCTAAAGTTATGGGAAGTGCTCTGGAATTGAATCCAGTCGTTCTATTTCTTGCCCTGTTTATTGGCGAACGGGTGGCTGGATTATTGGGAGTCTTTCTGGCGATTCCAATTGCTGGCATGATTGCTCTCTGGATGGGATCAGTCAAAGAAGAGGCAGATCTAGCCCTGAAAGAGTCCACGGTGAACGTTGTTGAGCCATCAGAAAAGTCTTAATTAACAGTTCCTATGATTCGCTATATCCGATCGACCCTCCTACCTTACGTTCGGTCTACTATCTTGCCCTCAAAGCCAGTTCAACTCCTGATCAAGACTGGGGTGAAGTGGGATCAAGATAATTGCCCTGGCATGGCAGCCGCCCTCTCGTACTATGCCCTCTTCTCACTGTTTCCCTTGCTGTTAGTCATACTGAGCATTATTGGTTCGCTCATTGGGCCGAATACGGAAGCATTTCAACATATTCAGGGAGTCATCGATCGCTATCTGCCTCCAGAAGTGCATGATTTGATCAAAGGAACCGTGATTGCCCTCAACGAAAATAGTGTCGGTGCCGGGATCGTGGGATTCACCTTGCTGTTATTTGCAGCCAGTAGTGTCTTCTCGATTCTCAGGAGTTCGGTGAATCGAATTTGGCGATCGCCGAGTCGAGTTTCTGAAGCCGGATCAATTTTTAAGATGGCGCTTTTCTTTGGGGTTAACCAACTTCTGGCGTTTCTATTAGTGTTGGGGACTGCCCTACTGATGCTAACTTCATTAGTCACAAGTATTGCTATCAAAACTATCCTAAATTTAATCGCAACCTTTCAAGAAACCTTCTCCTTCATCCAGGTTGACGAATTGCAGTTAGCTAAGGGGCTTCAAGCCGGGTCATCATTTTTGGTTCTGTCTCTGGTTGCCTGCATTCTGTTTAAGATTCTGCCGTCTGTTTATGTGGGCTGGCAGGATGTCTGGCTGGCTGCTTTACTCACCGCCTTGCTGCTGGTGGTGTTGCAACAACTAGTTAGTAACAGTGTGATTACGATCGGGAGTCATTTCCTTTCCTATGGCGTGATTGGGAGCGTCATGGTGCTGATGCTATGGATTTTTCTAACGTGCCAAATCTTCTTTGCTGGCTGTGTGTTTTCCTACGTTTATGCCCATCTTTTTGGTAGCCGTCGTCACACAACAGATTATTTGAATGGTGTACAGCAATGATTTTGTGTAAGCTACCTCGTACCCAATCCTATTTCCAATGAAGCGATACTTGTGTAGTTATCTCGTGCCCCTGTTTGTATTGCTTACAGCTTGCACGCCATCAAAAACGCCACCAGAGGCTGCCCCTCCCCTGAAAGCAGTCACCCTTGACAACAGCGTAAAGATCATCGCAGGGCAAACGGTCTATGTTCCCATTTACTCACATATCTATACGTGGGAGCAGAGCCGAACAATCGACTTAACCGCTACATTAAGTGTTCGCAATGCTGACCTGACCCACCCAATTATTGTTGCTTCTGTAAATTACTACGATAGTAGCGGTAAGCCTGTCCGCAAATATTTAGAGCAACCCGTAGAACTTGAACCGTTGGCTTCGACCAGTTTTGTAGTGAATCAAGAAGACACTAGAGGCGGATCAGGAGCCGCTTTTGTTGTGGAATGGGTGACTCAAAAAGAAGTTTCTGTGCCCGTAATAGAGTCAGTCATGATCAATACCAGTACCAATCAGGGAATCTCCTTTGTTAGCCCTGGACGAGTGATCAAAAGTCGGGTAAGTAGCAAGTAAGAGCATTCTAAATTTAGGATAGGTGCCCTTATTTGGCGTGATCGGCCTATTGAGTTATCAGCACGGAGACGCGATTAGCGTCAAGCGCAACTCCGCCGGAACCGCACAAACAATTCTCTAACGTGAAAGCCAGAAACTGTGATTCTGTTTTCTTGTTTTCTCCAGGAGGTAGATTATGACCGCGACTCAATCTCATCAATCTCAACTTGAATCCTGCATTGAAGCCTGTCTCGATTGTCTGCGTGAATGTGAAAACTGCGCCACTGCTTGCCTCGATAGCGAGATGATAGAAATGATGGCTCACTGTATCAAGACCTGTCGTGACTGTGCCGATACCTGCGATATTTGCGCTCGGTTTATGGCTCGAAATTCCGATCTCCATGCTCAATTGTGTGGCGTTTGTGCAGAAGCGTGCGGTGCCTTCGGCTCTCGCTTTGCGAGTTCGCTGTGCGGCTGAGTGTGCAAAACACGATTATGACCCCTGCCAGCGGTGTGCTGAGGCTTGCCATCGTTGTGCCGAGTCCTGTCGTCAAATGGCAACGGCTTAATGGCGACCTAAAACGGTTTTGCGCTGCCGAGGCTGTCTCTCAAACATAGAGACGGCCTCTTCTCAGTTTTTAGGAGAATTTTTATGCGGTTCCTGCACTAATCGCTTGACTCTCCAGTGGGCTAGACAGTTCAGAATGGAGTCAATCACAAAGTCACCTCAAGGAAGCTCTTATCTCATGACCCTACAACTCACAGTTCCCAACATGGCTTGTTCTGCTTGCAGCGACACGATTACTAATGCTGTTAAATCGCTTGATTCTAATGCCAAAGTCAACGCTGACCCCAAAACGAAGATCGTCAGCATCGAAACGCAAGCCACAGAAGCAGATGTGAAACAAGTGATTACCGCCGCAGGCTATACCGTTGCCTAATCTTACGCGACGTGCAACTTTCCTAAAACCGCTCAAAAGCAACCCTCACCCTAGCTCTCTCCCACAGGAGAGGGAACTAGAAAGTATCTGAAAGCCCTTCGTCTCCCTGGGAAGAAGGGTTGCGAGGGCTTCGCCCCCCTTCGTGAGGAGGGTTCTGAGTCGCACATCGCGTTAATTTTCCTACCCTTCATTCCTTCTCTAACCGATGGAAACCAACACCCTAAAATTAAGCGGCATGAGTTGTGCCTCGTGCGCTCATAGCGTTGAAGATGCGATTCGATCGGTTCCCGGTGTCGCTGAAGTTAACGTCAATTTTGGAGCTGAACAAGCCACTCTTCAGTACGATTCTAAGCAGACAAACTTGGAGCAGATTCAACACGCGATCGTTGACGCTGGATACAGTTCCTACTCGCTGCAAGACCAAGAGTTTATCACCGACGAAACTGAAGCTGAGAAAACAGCCCGATCGCGAGAATTTCGTCACTTACGCAATAAAGTCATTGTCGCGGGTGTGATCAGTGCGGTTCTAGTCATTGGTTCATTCCCGATGATGCTAGGGTTGCCGATTCCATTCATTCCCGCATGGCTCCACAATTCCTGGTTACAACTCGCTCTTTCAACAGCCGTATTATTTTGGTGCGGTCGAGAGTTTTTCATGAATGCTTGGAAAGCCTTCAAGCGGCACACGGCAACGATGGATACTTTGGTTTCACTGGGCACGGGATCGGCTTATCTGTATTCGATCGTAGCGACGGTGATTCCTGGCTTTTTTATCGCTCAAGGACTTAATGCTGATGTCTACTACGAAGCGGCAAATGTGATTATCACGCTGATTTTGCTCGGTCGTTTGCTCGAAATGCGGGCACGAGGACAAACGTCAGACGCGATTCGGAAACTGATCGGGTTACAAGCGCGTGATGCCCGAATTATGCGGAACGGGCAAGAACTCGAAGTGCCGATTCAAGAAGTTCAGATCGGTGATGTGGTGATGGTGCGTCCGGGTGAAAAGATTCCGGTGGATGGTGAAGTGGTGGAAGGGACTTCAACGATCGATGAATCGATGGTGACAGGCGAGAGTATGCCGACCAAAAAGCAGCCTGGAGATGAAGTCATTGGCGCAACAATGAACAAAACTGGCAGCTTTCGATTTCGAGCGACTCGTGTGGGCAAAGATACCGTTCTGGCGCAGATTGTTCAACTCGTACAGCAAGCGCAAGGATCAAAAGCGCCGATTCAGCGATTAGCCGATCAAGTCACAGGTTGGTTTGTGCCTGTAGTGATTGCCATTGCGATCGCAACCTTCGTCATCTGGTTCAATGTTATGGGCAATGTGACGTTAGCTTTAATTACAACTGTTGGCGTGTTAATCATTGCGTGTCCTTGTGCATTGGGACTGGCAACCCCCACTTCTGTAATGGTCGGGACTGGCAAAGGCGCGGAGAACGGCATTTTGATTAAGGGAGCCGAAAGTCTAGAACTCGCCCATCAGATCGAAACGATCGTCTTCGACAAAACCGGAACCATCACCGAAGGCAAACCGACCGTTATTGATTTTGTGACCACCGTAGGCAGCGCAAACGAACTGAAATTATTAGGTCTTGCTGCTTCTGTAGAACGCAATTCCGAGCATCCATTAGCCGAAGCCGTGGTGCGATATGCTCAATCTCAGGAAGTAACTTTGGACGATGTACAGCACTTTGAAGCCATCGCAGGTAGCGGCGTTGAGGGAACCGTTTCTAACCATTTTGTTCAAATTGGAACGCAACGATGGTTGAACGAACTGGGTATCAATACTACCCCTCTCGAAACTGAGAAAAGCCGATTAGAGTCGCTTGGAAAAACAGTGGTGCTGATTGCGATCGATCGTCAACTTCAAGGGTTAATGGGCATTTCTGATGCGCTCAAACCGTCTTCTGCTCAGGCAGTTCGCGCATTGCAACGTTTGGGCCTCGACGTGGTGATGTTGACCGGAGATAATCAGCAAACGGCAGACGCGATCGCCCGTGAAGTCGGGATTCAAACCGTAATTGCCGAAGTCCGACCGGAGCAAAAAGCAGCCGTGATTGAATCGATCCAGAGCGGCAAGTTTGGCAAACCGTCAATGACTCAGACAAAATTTCGCCATACTCAATCAACGATCGTGGCGATGGTCGGAGACGGGATTAATGATGCGCCTGCATTAGCTCAAGCCGATGTGGGTATTGCGATCGGAACGGGAACCGATGTCGCGATCGCAGCCAGCGACATTACCTTAATCTCTGGCGATCTTCAAAGTATTGTGACTGCAATTCAACTCAGCCGTGCCACCATGACGAATATTCGTCAAAATCTTTTCTTTGCGTTTATCTACAATGCATTAGGTATTCCGATCGCAGCAGGCATTCTCTTTCCAGTCTTTGGCTGGTTACTCAACCCAATCATCGCAGGTGGTGCAATGGCGTTTAGCTCAGTGTCAGTTCTTACGAATGCGCTCAGGTTGCGGAACTTTAAGCCCAAAGTAATTTAAGGAGAAACAATGACGCAGAAATACTGGATTGTTAGAAGTTTGGCTTTTGGGTTGATGCTAGGCATCTCAGGCAAAGCGGTTGCCCAAATGCCGCACGACGAAATGCAACCCTCTGGAGCCGAGCAACCCACTCAGTTTCAACGCATCGACCAACCGCTTTGGCTCAAAAGTGCGGTGACAGCAGGCGGAATCGGATTGATTGGCGTAGAACTCTGGTGGTTTTTGTTCAGTCAGTCTAAGTCTCGCAAAGCCGACACGAACCAGGGCATCCAGGAAGCTACAATCACAGTGGATGGCGGCTATGAACCCAATCGCATTGTGGTCAGTGTTGGGCAACCTGTGCGACTGAACTTCGATCGCCGCGATCCGTCTAGTTGTCTCGAAGCCGTGCGAATTCCTGACTTTCACATCGCAAAAGACCTGCCACTCAACCAAGTGACCGCGATCGAGTTCACGCCCACCCAACCCGGAGAGTATCCATTCACCTGTGGCATGAATATGTTTCACGGCATGATTGAAGTGCAGGGAACAAAACGTTTAGAAGCGACGGCTCAAAATCTTGTTTCACAAAGGAGTTAATCATGTTTGTTCAGAATGAATCGAAACTGATTGGTTCTGTCGCCAAAGAAAGCGGTATCCCGATCAAAACGATTCGCTACTACGAGGAGCTAGGGTTATTGAAGACAATGGGCAGAACCGAGGGCGGCTATCGATTGTTCAGCGCTGATGTGTTTACCCGCTTAAATTTCATCAAGCGTGCCCAGAACTTAGGCATGAGTTTGTCAGAAATCAGAGAGTTTTTGGAGGTTCACGATCAAGGTGATTTGCCGTGTGACCAGGTTCAAGAAAAGCTGAGAGATAAATTGGTGGACATCGATCGACAAATTCAGCAACTCCAAATTCTCAAGCAAGAGTTAGAAAGGCTTTTGGTGAGAGGGCAGGTCTTACCTGAAAATTCTGCGGCAACGATTTGTCCAATCATTGAGCAAATTTGAGCAACTTCAAAGACCTTCTGCATGAATCCAACCTGCTTTCTACAATAGGAAGACGGTCTGCCAAAATCTAATTGTGAAAAAACGAGTCACGCTAACTTTCCCAAAACGATCGGTGCAGATGCCTGTCACTTACCGATTGGCAAAAGATTATAACGTCGCGGCCAATATCATTCGGGCGCAGGTGGCTCCTAATCAAATCGGGAAGCTGGTTGTCGAGTTATCGGGTGATATTGATCAGTTAGATGCTGCGCTGGAGTGGATGCGATCGCAAGATATCGGCGTGTCTTTTGCAAGTCGTGAAATCATGATCGATGAAGTGGCTTGTGTCGATTGTGGCTTGTGTACAGGAGTGTGCCCGACTGAGGCGCTGACGTTAGATCCGCAGTCGTTTAAGTTGACCTTTACGCGATCGCGCTGCATTGTCTGCGAACAGTGCATTCCTACCTGTCCAGTTCAGGCGATTTCAACAAACTTTTGAGCGAACGATCGAAT
This sequence comes from Phormidesmis priestleyi ULC007, assembly GCF_001895925.1. GTDB lineage: Bacteria > Cyanobacteriota > Cyanobacteriia > Leptolyngbyales > Leptolyngbyaceae > Phormidesmis_A > Phormidesmis_A priestleyi_A. The sequence continues at coordinate 199,881 of NZ_MPPI01000001.1, forward strand.
GGGCAAGATATCGCTGCAAAATAGTAGATGAATCCCATTGGCAATATTTTTTCTGTGCAGACCTCCCACCCTCAAAATCCTTTTCTCGAAGTTGGCAAAATCGTCTCGACCCAAGGGTTAAAGGGCGAGGTGCGGGTTTATCCTGATTCAGACTTTCCTCAACGATTTGTAGAGCCGGGAAAACGCTGGATTTTGCGATTGAACGCCACTCAACCCGAAGAAATCCAACTCGTCAAAGGTCGCTATCTAGACGGCAAAGGCTTATACATTGTCCAGTTTGCCGGAGTCGAGACCTGCGAACAAGCAGAGGCTCTGCGGGGCAGCAAAATTTTAGTCTTAGCCAGCGATCGACCCGAATTAGAAGCGGGTGAGTTTCACGTTGCTGATTTGATTGGGCTGCAAGTATTTGATCAGGCGACTCAAGAACGGGTTGGAACAGTCGTTGATATTTTGTCAGCCGGAAATGATTTGCTAGAAGTGCAGCGAGAAAATTCGGAGAGTCGGGTTTTGATTCCGTTTGTGATGGCGATCGTGCCGATCGTTGACCTCAAACAAAACCGGGTAGAGATTACACCTCCACCCGGCTTAATTGAATAACGTCAGTTCGATGAGTTCTTTCGCTTCGTTCTTCAGCGCTTCAGCCCCCTAAATCCCCCAAAATTGGGGGGCTTTGAACCTCAATTCTGGGGGATTTAGGGGGCAGCCCGGATTGGCAACCGCAGCGAAAAGCTTCATCGAATTCACGTTGAATAAGGTTTCATTCTTGCATGAGTGGGCAAGATGCCACCCCACAAAACTTGAGACTATTCGCCTGTGATCGATAATTCGTCTACCCAGACTCTAGGCGCAACCCCAGACCCCGTAAACTCCAGCTCCTTCTCAACATAGATAACCGACTTGAGAACTTCGCGAATATCACCTGCCACCGTCGCAGATTCAACACTGGTGCGCTTGCCGTTTTGCACCAGCCAACCATCAAACGGCAGTGAAAATGAACCTTGTGTCGCCTGAACCCCAGCATGAAGGGCACTCAAATCATCAATCAAAATCACATTATCAGCCGTGTCTAAGCTGTAGTCTTGCTCGGCAGATTCCCCGGCAAAGATGTGATAGAAGTGAGGACTCACCGTGATCTTAGACCCCATATTGGCATGCCCCGTGGGTTGAGCATTCAGGCGTTTAGCCGTGCCAGAACTGTGCAAGAAGCCCGACAACACGCCGTTGGTGATCAGAGCAACGCGACGAGTCGGAGTGCCTTCTCCGTCAAAGGTTTCTGCGCCGACGTTTTCGGGGTGCAGCGCGTCATCGCAGAGACAGAGCAGCGGTGAGGCAATCTGCGTTCCCAGCGATTCGGGGGTGGAGAGACTCTGGTTATCGAGAATGCTCTGAGCGTTAAACAAGTTAGAAAACGCACCAATCAAACTGAGAATTGCTTCAGGCGAAAAAACGACACGATATTTACCCGTTTTCACCTTGTCGTAATTGAGGTGACTGATGGTTTTCTCGGCCGCTTCTTTAAGACAGCCGTTGATATCTAACTCGTCTAACCCATGACTGACGCGAAACGCACCTGCGCTGCGAGGCTTTCTGCCTTCTTCCTCAGTTTTGGTGTAGAGGTAGAGTGAGGCAAACGAATGCCCTTCATTGCGGACAGCCCCTTCGCTGTTGAGATAAAAGCGATCGATATCTCGCTGCGCCAGCCCGTTATAAGGAACGCCTTTAATCGCCGGATGTGCCGCCAGCAATTCTTTTTCTGCCTCGACCAGCGTTTCTAGCAGTTTAGAAACGGGCGCTTGAGGATTCTTTGCTTCAGCATGGGGCGCTGTGGGATCTGTCGCTTCAGGACTGAATTCCGGCACGTTTTCCTTCACGCCAAAAAAGCTGGCTTCGTGAGCCGTTTTTAAGGCGAGTTCTAGCCCGATCGGGTCAACATCCGTCGTCGAAGTTACCCCAACAGAATGCTCATCGTTCCACACGCGAACCGTAACGCTCGATCGCTGGGATGCCTTCATCTGCTGCGGTTCGCCTTGATCGACCTGGACGCTGGTTTCGTCGATCGCCGACCCATAAATATCGTATTTTTTGATGCCCAACTTGTGAGCCGTATCTTTTGCGTAGGATGCAATGTCGTCAATTTTAGGCATGAGAATTATTTGTGTTAAGGAGCAATATTGCGAGACATTCCACCGGAACGTCCCTGCTAGAAGAGGGTGCAAGAAAGGCGTTGCTGCATCGAAGTTTGATCTGTCAAGGTTGTAAATCCTCTCGCCCCCTAGCCCCAATTCTGGGGGACTTTGAGTAGATCTAATTCCCCCAGAATTGGGGCTAGGGGGCGTATTCATTCCTTGATTCTGCAACGCTAAATTATCGTCCGCCGACTGTGATCGAATCGACTTTGATGTGGGGCTGTCCGACTGTGACGTAAACGCTGCCGCTCACAGAACCACAGAACCCAGCCGCTAATCCTAAATCGTTGGAACACATAGAGATTTTGTTCATGATTTCGGTGGCTTCACCAATTAGAGTTGCGCCTTTGAGCGGCTTGGTGAGTTTGCCATTCTCGATTAAGTAAGCTTCGTCTACCGCAAAGTTAAATTGTCCGGTTGCGCCAACGCTGCCGCCGCCCATCTTTTTGCAATAGATGCCTTTGTCGATCGAGGCAAACAGTTCTTCAACCGAGTAGTCACCGGGTGCGATATAGGTGTTCCGCATCCGACTCGCAGCAGCATAGGTGTAGCCTTGACGACGACCGCTGCCCGTGCGAGGGTTGCCCGTGCGGACAGAACCCGCGCGATCGGCGATAAAGTTCTTCAAAATCCCGTTTTCGATCAGCAGGGTGCGCTGCGCGGGCATTCCCTCGTCGTCCATGTCGATCGTGCCAAATGCGTCGCTAGTCAATCCTTCATCCCAAGCGGTGAGATTTTCGTGAGCAATCTTTTCGCCTTTCTTATCAGCAAACGGCGTGGTTTTGCGCTCGATTTGCGTCGTTTCGAGTAAGTGACCACAGGCTTCGTGAAAGATTACGCCGCCAAACTCATTGGCCATGACGACTGGATAGTTGCCCGACTCTACATAGTCTGCATACAGCATCTTCGAGGCAGAATCAGCCACTTCTTCAGCATCTTTGCCATAGTTCCAGGTTCTTAAGAAACCGGGTTCGCTGGTGCTGCCGACTCGCTTGTTGATCGACGATCGTTGAGCGCCGTCAGCACACAGCAGGCTATACCCGACGGATTGCGATAAGCGAATGTCTCGCGCAAACGTGCCATCGCTAGAGGCAACCAAAACTTCTTGCCAATCTCGGAAGTAGACCGCGCGACGAGACTGCACAAACTGGGCTTGGGTCGCTAACTCACCGTTTGCTGCCAGCAAGACATCACCCATTTCACGCATTGAGCTACAGTCAGCCAACCATGATTCTTTGCCCTTTTTAACGGCGTAGTCTCTCAGCAATTCCAGGTTGATTTCTGGCACATAAGAATTGGGGGCAGGAAGCTGCAAACCCATGATCGATAAGCCTTTCTCAAGGGCAGCTTTCAGACCGTTGAACGATAAATCGTTGGTGCTGACATAGCAATCGGCTTTGCCGCGAAACACTCGCACCCCAGCACCCGTCGAGAGGCGAGGCGAAATGCTGGTGATCGCGTCGTCTTCTGCCATGCAGCTAATATAGTTAACGCGCTCTAGAAAAAACTCAATAAAATCGGCACCTGCTGCACGTCCCCATCCCAAAAGAGTGGATAGCGGAGCCTCCCAAGTTTCATCGAAACGATCGGGCGTAGACTGATAGGTCAAACGGGGCAGTTCTTTTGAGATTAATAAAATGGGGGATTGCATGGGAAGCCTCTCTGCTAGGACTGTTGAGACAGTGGTTCACTTATTGTAACTTGCAGGGCTGAGAGGGGTAAGGCGGAATCCCGTATCTCTGGGTTTGGGGGCCTGAAAAAATCTTTTTGGTTGGGGTGCATAACCCGATCGAGCTATCCCTATGAGTGAGTGTAAGAGGTTAACGCCTCACAAACACACTCACCTCAAGGAGAAATGCAATGAAACTCGTCAAACTCTCTAGCTCTCTAGTTCTCGCCTCTGCTTTGTTCACTTCTTTGCTTCCGGTTAGCGCTGTACGCGCAGATGACAACTCGGCTCTGTTTGGTCAACTGGCGGGCAAGATTCAGTGCAGCGACGTGGGGTTAGGCTCTAACACTCAAAACAATCGCGGTAGCTCTAGCTCTGCTCGCAACAACTCCACTTCTAGCAACAACTCAGCGTCGGGCAAAAATGCCAGCAGTCAGTCGAGCAACAGCAGTAACAAAGATGGCGGTGGCGGTGGCTTTAACATCCTCGGCATCTTTGGTGCAAGTGGTGGTGGTCAAGCTCAGAGCAGTGATTCTAGCGCTTCTAACAACTCTAGCTCTTACAATCGTGGTAACGCCTCCAATCAAGCTAGTGCATCACGCCAATCTAGTTCTTACAACCGCGATTCTTCTACAGTAGTGGTTGGTAAAGATTGCGATTCTAACAACGCTGCTGCCGCAGTGGTGATTACAACGTTGGACACTAATAAAACTGCGAAAGAGATGAATTCTGAGAACAACACAACCTCGCGTTATGGAATCGATGCTCAAATCAAAATCAACGATAGTAACAACAAAACTGCTGTTGATTTGTTTAACGCTCAACGCCGATCGGGTGCTGTCAACAATCTGACTCAATGGTATACACCGCAACACTAAAAAATTGTGAGATTTGAATTAGAAACTACTCAAATCTCGTCCTGATATCCGCTCACTGTTTGTAAGTAGGAGTACCGCCTTGAGTACTCCTATTTTCTTGTTGTAATGCCTATTCTAAAAATAATTGCGGCATTGCTGAATAAAGGGATGATTGTGGTAAGGGCAATCCCCCCGTGGTTGCCCTCCGTCAGGGGTAGGCACGGGGGCGCTACCCCTACAGCTATTTCATCCCCTCATTCTAAAGCGCGACAATTGCGATCGCGTCCTCGTGTGAATTTGTAGGGTTCATAAATCAAATGGGTATGGAATCATTGATTTTCTATAAACCTGCATAAACCTCAAATCTGCTCCCTATTAATGAGGTGTAAGGGTTACAGCCCACCCCAATCAAAGGAGACCCCCGATGAACGTTCGCACTCTGTTAAATCTGGCTTTGTTGCTCTCTGTTTCCACTCCCGTTGCTCTGCCTGCGGTTGCCTCTGAAGCCATCGTCAGCACCTCTACCACCACGACTACGACCACTCGCCAGGGTTCGATGATTCCGCAAACGGCGGGTGTGGTGATCAAGCTTCCGGCGGCTGTAACGGTTGATGTGGGGCAAAAGCAAGACTATCCGATGACGGTGCCCCTCGCACAGCCGTTGCTGGATTTGCAAGGCAATGAAGTCGTACCCATGAATACGCCTGTTACGATCAAGCTCAAGCCAGAAAACGGCGGCGCAAAAATTGTGGCAGAATCCATTGTGGTTAGAGGTCAGATTGTGGCAATTCAAGCCGCGAGTGCGGTGATTCCGGGTAACACGATTACGCAGCAGAGCGGTGCCGATCGCGCTCGTGAAAATAGCGGTGTATTGGGTAATCTATTTGGGGCGGTGATGGGGGCAACGGCTCCCGAATCACGTAAAGCTTCTGCTTTTGATCAAGGCGGGATGATTGGTGGCGCGATCGGCATTCTCAGTGGCATGACATCGCCTAAAAATATTCGGATTGTGCAGCTTCCTGCCGATAGTGTATATGTGTTGACACTACAAGCGCCGATTTCACTGCCCACGATCGCCGCTGCTCCCCAAACCGAATCTGTTCAATCTAGCGCTAGTCAGCCTCAGTTTGATTTTCACAACATTATGGACTATAGCAAAGGCTTAGAGCAGGTGATCAACGGGTTTAAACAAGGGCAACTTTCTCAAGCCGAAGCTCGTCGTGTTGTAGTTAGTGCTGACCAATATGCAACCACCAAGCTGACTTCAAAACTTTATCCTCCGGCAGGTCTGCGTCGCCAGGTTGCTCAATTGTTTGACTACACTTATGGCATCGATCGTAAGTAAATCCCATCCTTCGTCCCTTGTCCCTCTGACTATGCCCCGCGCCATTAGCCGACCCACCCTTTCCCTCGAAACTGGCAAAGCCAAACTGTGGATTCTGCTGGTCGGGGTCAATCACTACCAAGATACTCATCTACCTTCGCTGCAATATCCTGCCCTCGACTGTCAGGGATTAGCCGATGCGCTCACCGAGGCAACCCAAGAGTTTCCTCAACGAGAAATTCGCACTCATCATGATTTTGGGGCAGACGTGCCCAAACTAGAATCGGTGCGGCAAACGCTGCAACAGATGGTCACAGACGCGCAGCCTCAAGACACTGTGCTAGTCTACTTTTCGGGACATGGCGTGTTAGACGATCGGACTCAGCAAGCAGTGTTGTGTCTGGCAGATACTCAGAAAGATCGCTTGTTAGAAACGGGGTTCGCGGTTGCAGAATTGTTGAATTTGTTGGGGCAATGTGCCGCCCGTCAGCAAGTGATTTGGCTAGATGCTTGCCACAGTGGAGGCATGACGCTAAGAAGTGCGAAAGGACAGTCGATATTGTCGAATCCCACCGCCCAAATGATGAACGTGTTGGGACAACGTGCCGCTCAAAGTCAGGGGTTTTATGCGCTGTTGTCGTGCGATCGTGCTCAACAATCTTGGGAGTTCCCCGAATTGGGACATGGGGTGTTTACTTACTTTCTGATGCGGGGTTTGCGCGGTGAGGCGGCAGACGCTCAGGGCACGATCGAGGCAGACGGACTTTATAAATATGTCTATCACCAAACGCTGCAATATATCGATAAAACCAATCAACAACTGCGATTAATCAATCAACAAAAGCGCAGTCGCGGCGACACTCAGCTTCAAATTGAGTATCCAATGCAAACGCCAAAACGCATTGTTGAGGGCATTGGTGAATTGATTTTAGGCGTACGATCGGCAGCGATTTCTCCTCAAAATCCCCGTCAAGCGTTGGTGATTGAAGGACTTCCTAGCCAGCAAACCACGCTGAGTTTAAGTAAGGTACTTCACAACGCAGGCGGCTTTGATTTGGACTATTATCCCCAACCGGGCAAAGATTGGTCAGCCGTGCGTGAGGCGATTCAAACCTGCCTAAAATCTGCGGAACCTCTCCCCAGGCTTTCCACCACTGCTCTACTCTACTTGCGGGGACGGATCGAAGAAACCACCGAAGGCGATTCTTGGCTAATTCTAGGCGATGGCACTCGGATTGCTCGATCGTGGCTGCGGCAAGAATTACGTCGCTCTCAAATGGCACAACAAATTGTGGTGTTAGACTGCCCCGGCGCAACTTCTCTGACGGAGTGGGTTGAAGAGTTGCAACTCGGCAACAACCAAGGACAATGCCTGATCGCGGCAGCTTCTCCGGCAACAGAATCCGAAAAATTTGCTCAAATCTTGTTAGAAACGTTGAAAGTGGGCGATCGTCAAATCGGTCTTCCTGCCGCAGGTTGGATCGCGCAACTTCAAATCGCATTAGCAGGAGAATTGCCGCTACACGTTTGGTTGTCAGGTGCCCAAGGCGTGATCGAAGTGTTGCCCGGACGAGTTGGATCGCGCAGCCCTGAAACCGCAGGCTTTGACCTGGGACTCTGCCCCTATATGGGGTTGAGGGCGTTTTCAGAAGATGATTCTAAATACTTCTACGGACGAGAAGGTCTGACTCGCAAGTTGATTCAAGAAGTCAGTCACCAATCTTATTTGGCAGTGGTCGGCGCATCGGGAAGTGGCAAATCTTCGATCGTACAAGCCGGATTAATCGCGCAACTGCGACAAGGAAAGCAAGTTCCCAGCAGTGAGCAGTGGTGGATTGGGCAAATGCGTCCGGGCGATCGCCCTTTAGAAGCCCTTTCTCGTAGACTAGTAGACGCTGGCACCGAGAAAGAAAAAACTCTTCAACAGCAGCAAATTGAAGGCATCTTGCACCAAGGGACAGAAGGCTTTGTTTATTGGCTACGATCGCGCCCCGAACCTGTAGTTGTTCTCGTGATCGATCAATTTGAGGAACTATTTACTCTAGCAGCAACTGACGATCGCCAACAATTTTTAGATCTAATTTTGGGTGCTGTGAACTATGCCAGCGATCGCTTTAAGTTAATCCTGACGCTCCGTGCAGACTTCATTTCGCCCTGTTTAGAAATTCCTGAACTGGCGCTTATTTTGCAGCGATCGAGCGTTTTAGTACCGCCTTATTTGACCGAAAATGATTACCGTGAAGTGATCCTTCGTCCTGCCGAACAAGTCGGATTGCAGGTCGAATCGGGGTTAGTCGAAGTCCTTTTGCAAGAACTTGACCACAGTGCCGGAGACTTGCCCTTATTAGAATTTGTATTAGAACAACTGTGGCAACAACGTCGATCGGGCACACTAACTCTACAAGCTTATCAGCAACAAATTGGCGGATTGCGGGGCGCATTAGAACGGAAAGCCCAAGCGGTTTATGACAGTTTAGAGGCGGATGCTCAAGCCTGCGCTCGTTGGATTTTCTTATCACTCACGCAGCTAGGAGAAGGCACCGAAGATACTCGTCGTCGGGTGTCTAAAGCCGATTTGGTAGTGAAGAAATATCCGGTAGAATTGGTCGATCGCACTCTTCAAGCCCTCGCAACCGCCAAACTGATCGTCATCGGACTCGATGAATTAGACGCACACAGCAAAGGAGCACCGCCACAGAACCCCGACTTCACGCTTGACACTTCTTTCACCGACGTTTCGATCGAGGTGGCCCACGAAATCCTAATTCGCTATTGGTCTACCCTGCGCTGGTGGTTAGAAGAAAATCGTAATCGACTGCGATCGCAGCGTCAAATCGAGCAAGCTGCCCTGCACTGGAAGCAGAGCGATCGACAACCCGATTTTTTGTTGCGAGGCATTCGACTGGCCCAAGCCGAAGAACTCTATGTCAAATACACCGACGAGCTTCCGGCAGATACGCAGCGATTTATTGAAGCCTGTTTTAACGAGCGCCAACGCGAACAGAATGAAATCAAACGCAGACTCCGCAAAGCACAGATAACAGCGATCGTGATTGGGTCATTAGGCATCGCCGCCTGTGGATTAGCAGGATTTGCCTATTGGCAGCAGCGCAGTGCCCAACTCCGAACAATCGAAGCTTTAGCTGCCTCATCTGACGCGCTGCTATCGTCTAACCATCAGCTAGAATCATTGATTGCAGGAGTCAAAGCAGGACGGCAAATCAAACAAATCGATCGGGTCTGGAATCCGATTGCGATTGACTCTCGCATCGAGGCGATCACTACACTGCAACAAGCACTTGCTCACACTCAAGAACTCAACCGACTAGAGAGACATAGCCAGAAAGTTAACGATATCAATATTAGTAACGATGGAAAACTAATCGCTACAGCAAGCAACGATAAAACTATAAAACTATGGCGAGATGATGGCACCTGGATTAGAAACATAGAAAACCAGGAACGCATTAACACAGTCGTCTTCAGTCCGAATAGCAAAACTTTAGCAACTGCAAGCGCAGACAAAACAATCAAACTGTGGAATCAAAACGGAAAATTATTAAAAATCTTTAGTGGACATCAAGACTGGACAACCGATGTTCAGTTTAGCCCTGACAGTCGATTATTAGCCAGCGCGAGTCGAGACGGCACGATTAAACTTTGGCGACTCGATCGCAACATCCCAATCCAAACATTGCAAGGTCACAAAGGCTGGGTGAACAGCATTCGTTTTAGTCCTAATGGCAAAATCTTAGTATCTGCCGGAGAAGATGGCACCGTCAAACTCTGGCAAATTGACGGCAAAAATGATCGGTTACTGAAAAGTTTTATGGGGCATCGCGATCGCATCACCGCCACCACATTCAGTCCTGATGGCAAACTAATCGCTACTGCCAGCGCAGACAAAACGGCAAAACTTTGGTCACTCACCGGGCAGTTATTACAAACATTTGAAGGACATCTCGATCAAGTAAATGACGTTCGCTTTCATCCTCAAGGAAAAACGCTGGCGACGGCTGGAGCAGATGGCACCGTTAACTTTTGGAGCTTAGATGGAGCCTTGCTGCACACGATCAGCACCTCGCGCAATGAAGGAACCGCCGCCCACTCGGACGAGATTACCCGGATTCGCTTTAGCCCAGATGGAGCCATTTTGATGACTGCCAGCACCGACAAAACCGCCAGGCTTTGGAGTGTCTCTAACCTTAAGCCACTCAACAGTGGATTGTCTGTCACCAGTCTTAGCCCAGATGGTCAAACGATCGCCGCAGTCAATGACAAAACCATTCAGCTTTGGAGGCGAAGCAACGGAACCATTCAACCATTAGCGATCGTCTTAAAAGGACACACCTCCACCATTACGGCGGTAGAGTTCAGTCCTGATGGCATCTTAGCCTCTGCCAGCGCCGATAAAACCATCAAACTTTGGAATGTTACAGACGGATCGCGAATCAGAACGCTAACAGGACATCGCGATCGTGTCACCGCTCTCAGCTTCCGCAACGACAGCAAACTCTTGGCATCTGGCAGCGCCGACAAAACCATCAAACTCTGGAATGTTGCAAACGGCTCACTCTCAGGCACTCTCAAAGGACACGACGACGAAATCACCGCCGTGCGCTTTAGCCCAGATGGGCGACTCCTCGCATCTGGAGGCTATGACAACACCCTCAGACTTTGGTATCCAGACAGCACCGCGTCGATCGTAGTCGGACGACATCAACTCGCGATCGCGGCGATCGCCTTTAGCCCAGATGGACACTCGATCGCGTCTGGCAGTTGGGACAACACCATCAAACTTTGGACACTTGGCGATGTCACACCTAACAAAGAAGCCACTCCCAGCCAGACACTCACCGGGCACAGTGATGGAGTCACCAGCCTTAGCTTTAGCCCAGATAGCCAAATTCTTGCGTCTGGTAGCGCCGACACGACCCTCAAACTTTGGGATACCCAAAATGGTTCGCTACTCAAAACCTTGAGCGGACAGGGCGATCGCATTCAAAGCGTTAACTTCAGCGCCGATGGCAAAACTCTGATCAGCAGCAGCGATCGTCAAGGCGTAGTTTTGTCGAACTTAGATTTAGACGACCTGTTAAAGCAAGGCTGCGATCGACTGCAAAACTATTTGCAAAGTCACCCCAACAGCGATCGTAATTTGTGCGATTGATTTTTAGTAGACGATCGCCTGACGTGCAGTGCAATTTTAGGTGATACTAATTAACCTGAGTTCGGGTTAAGCCGAAGGCTGAAATCCCCACTGCAAGTAGCTTGAGCCAAACAACCAGCTAGTAATCTTTTCTCAATAAGTCCTACTATTAAGAATATTCTCAATTGTGAGGCTTATTGACAAGAGCCTGATGTGGAGCATAGCAGCAAGGCACGGAAAATCAGGACTTCTGGCGATTTCTTATCCCGAACTCAGGTTAATTAATTTTAAGTGATACTAATTAATTTTAGGTGACAGATCCGCATAAGGGACAATGCCATGCCCGTGCAGGAAGGGCGCGTGGGGTAGGGGCACGATATGTCGTGCCCTCTATCTACTCTTTTACAGTTTGTTGATTCATAATCCACATTACTAAGTAGTAGTAGACCGTGAACAAAATCGTCGAGAAGATCTGTCCGCCCCAGGTGCCGTGCCAGAAATCAAACGAATCTTTGCCCCAATAAACCGACGCGATCGTCAACAGCATAATTCGAGGAATGTTGAAAATCAGGGCTAACATCACGCCAACCACGACCATCGCGATCGTGTTCAGGCGACTTTGCTTGAGCCACAGCCCCATCAGCAAGCTTGCCCCCGCCATCGTCACCGCCATCTCAAACCCATTGCACACAAACCCAATCTGCACGGCTCCGGCTGGCAACTCAATGATGAATTCTTTTGCGATCGCAGGTTGTCCGATCGCTTGCAGTGCCAAGCTACCCGCCCAAGCCATCAAATTTTCGAGATAGTGAGCGGGAGTGATCATTTTCCAAACCTCTCGGAGCGCGTAAGTCCAATCTGGGTAAAGGCTAACTAAAATGAGAATACTTTGAACAGCATAGATTTTGAAAAAACGAATGCCCCAAGAGCTATAGGCAATGCCAATCAAAATCACTGCCCAGAGGAGCGCTCTTAGCGAAACCGATGAGAAGCAAACCGGAAAGAGCGCGGCACTCCCAAAAATAATGAGATAGCCCGTCAGCCGCTCTTCATCAGAAACCACCATGCGGTTCACCGATTTGCGGTGTTTCCATAAATGGTCGAGTCCCAAATAGAGAAAGCCAAGATTAAAGAGGATGTTTGACGACCCATGTAGGCATGTATCGACTGCAACCTTGAGCCAATCGGGTAGATAAAACAGCCCCATCAACAGACCAAAGGTAACGATGCGATGATGAGGCGTGCAGGAACTAAATTGGGCTAGCCGAACAACGCCTCGTTGAATTTTTTGCTGGATCATAACCTGATAGGTGTTCACTATGGCGATCGTCTAATTGCAACCAATTGTTGAGGGGCGATCGTCCAAAGATCTTCCCCCAAGGTTGGGTTGCCCCGGCAGCGACTTCTGATTGATTAAGCTTTAGATGGACGATTGCCATATTGCCCCAAGCCAATGAGTGCTATGCCGACAATCACTAAGTTGCCAATGCTCGAAAGGCTGGTTTTGACAATTCCAGTTTTGGCATTTTGTTTGAGTGTGGAAGCTTGTTGTGTCAAGGCTTGAGAGGCTTTTTGGATGTCTTCTGGGGTGACTTTGACTTTGCCCTGCACTGAGCCAGGCTGGACTGCTTGAATTTGATTTTGCAGCGTTGAGGCTTGAGCGCTAATCGTGTTGACTGCTCTCTCTTGAAAAGCCAGCCCGTCGCGAATCACCAGCACACAGGCAAGATTGAACAAAACGCCCAGAATCAGACAGGCGATCGCTAACCGCTTGCGTAAACGTCGCGATTCTAAGCTGCCATACATCAGCAGCGCTAAACCAAACAGTAGAATAATGCTGCGATCACCAACCTGCTGAAACAAAGAAAGCCGCCACTCAATATTTCCAAATGCAGGCGGAATCACTAGCGCTAACACATCGAAAATGAATCCGGCAATGCAGGCGACCCCGACAATGCGACACAACCCTGTAGAGCTATAAGCAGGGGCAAAACTTTGAGAAGAAACTGTGGTCATAGAAGTTACAACAACTCATTCAATACTAGATAGGAGCTTAATTCAACCCGTTGAGAGACAAACCGGATACTTATGGAAAACTTGAAGAAACGCCAAAACTCAACATCTGACCATGAACGATCGAGGAGCAGACGCTTCAGAAAGGCAACAATGAATGCGTCTGTGAAGTGTCTGACTCCTGGCTCGATCGTGGTGTTTAAGGAACACGGGTTAAATAAGACCCGGATTTGCCCTCACCCCAACCCTCTCCCCAAGGAGAGGGAGTAAGATTCTGGTTCCCCTTCTCCTAGGGGAGAAGGGGTTAGGGGATGAGGGCGAAAGGCTAAAACGTAGCCCGAACAATGTGCAGTTTTATTTGACTCACGATCCTTAACTAGCAGACGAGTTTTCAACTCGGTGCCAATGGCACAAAAGACTAGGCTTCAGCGTTCGCTGCTGCCATCTCTTTCTTGCGCTTGCGGAGCATACCCATACCTAAACCAATCAACCCTGGCAACAGTGCAGGCGTTGGAATTGCAACAATTGATGCAGAATAGGTGGCAGGGTTAAAGTTAGTTAGCTGAGACGTGAACAGACCACCCTTCGCAGCAATGGAGTCAGCACCACTTCTAAAGAATCCTTCAAAAGTTGCACTCGAAGTACTATTGTTGTAAATGAACTTTGTGAGATCGAAGCTGATGCCTCCTCCAATGTTGGTGATGAAGTTAGTCACTGGAGCACTACTGAAGAGGTTACCTCCAAGCGCGCTTAAAGTGAGGTTTTGAATTGAAGGCTCGGTTCCGCCCAAGCCAGCAAAGCTACCATTGCTACTAGCACCGATCGTAGTCTTTAGCAGATTGCCTGCGACAGAGGAGAATTCAAACTGAGTTGGGGCAGTGTTGTTGGGATTAGCTTGAACATTTCCACTAATGCTGAGAACGCTACCAGGAGTGATGCTAAGGGCTTGAGCGGGGGATGCCGAAACTGTGGCAGCAGATAGGGCGATCGCGGTCGCGGCTGCCCCGAAAAACATTGTCTTTGATTTCATTGATTTAACCTACTAACGTTTAGGGGCGTTCATTCGGAAGCAGTCTGAACAGAACCTAGTAGGCTACCGCTCTCAAGACAGGGCTGGAAATCTTTGAGTAAAAGATGAGCAAAAAACAATCGCGTTTAATGTTGCCATTGTTTGCTCCAGCCTGAGTCGAGAGTCTTCCGATGCTGGTAGCCTGGAAATGCACGTTAGCCCTGATTTCTTAAAAACTTTTATCGTCTTAGGTGTAAGCACCAGGTAAACTAGTTGCTTTCCCTGATTGTGTCACTTTTGTCTATGACACGCATCTCCTAACATATTAGGCAATCTCACCGGGTTTGGCATCACCTGCTAAAGGACTTTACTGTTAGTTCACACAATTTCACTGACGTAAGCACAATAGCTTACAAAACTGTGCCAGTTTGGATCGGTGTTAACGCTTGATCAGCCACCACACGCTCTAAAACTTGGGCAACTTTTTGACAAGTTCCATCCAGGTGAAAAGCTTGACTTGCATGCTGGTATGCACGTTGAGCGATCGCCGCCGCCAGATCGGGATCGGCATAGCACTCATTGATCACCTCAGCCAACTTTTCAGCATTATTGCCCGGCACCAACCACCCAGTCGCCCCCGGCTCAATCAACTCCACCACACCCCCGGCGGCAGTTGCCACGATCGGGCGTTGACACAGCATCGCTTCCACAATCACCCGACCAAACGGTTCGGGTGAAGTTGACGTGTGAGCAACCAAATCGCAAGCACTCATTAGCTCAGACACATCTGCCCGAAAGCCGAGAAACTTGACGCGATCGTGCAGCCCCAACTCTGCAACTTGTTGATGGAGGCGATCCACATATTCCTGTTCACCAAACAGCGCATCGCCCACCAACAGAGCTACCACATTGTTAGGACAGTGCGTCAAAGCTTCTAGCAAAACGTGTTGCCCCTTCCAGGGAGACAAGCGGCTAAAACTACCGACGACAAACCGCCCTTCCAGTCGAAGCTGCTGCCGTAACTGTGTTGCATTTTCGGGTGACTGTTGAAATCGCTCTGGCAAAAAACCGTTGTAAATCACTTCTGTGAGTTCTGTCTTACCGCCTGCCGCCACAAAAGCCGTTTGTGTTGCTTTTGAGTTGGCAATCACTCGCTCCGCAAACCAATTGGTCAAAATAGGAACTAGTCGGAAGTTAATTAGGCTGAAATGTTCCGCAGTGAGAATATCGTGCAAACAATGCACCAACGGACGGCGGCTGAGAAAACTCGCGATCGTTCCCACAACCAGCGCTTTTGCTGTATTGGTGCAAATCACATCATAGTCTCGACTCAGCTTCAACACCTCCAAAACTAAAGGCACAATTTGCTTCAAGCTCGTAAAACTTTGCCAAGCGTTACTGCCTCGGTTCACCCTGATCGCTTGTTTGCTCAACACCCGCACCGGAATTTGTTCTTGCTCTAGACGGGCCTGGAACGAACCTTCTGCCATCAGCGCAACTAAGCAAGAATCTCGGTACTGTCGAGCAATATCGAGTAGAAACAGTTCTGCGCCTCCCAATACTCCACTATGGTCTAAGAATAAAATCTTCATAACGTAGGCTTTTTGGGTAGTGAAAAGGATTTAAGAAATAACGCTTTAACTTTAATTTTAAGAGAGACAGAAGCAAGAAACCGCCAAATCGCGGATTTATTAGAGAATTTTTGCTCCATTGCTCAATTTGTCATAAGGAGACAGATCCTCTATCACCAAGCTTGCTAAAAGTTGGGCAAATTTCTGACAAGTTCCATCCAGGTGAAAAGCTTGACTTGCATGCTGGTATGCACGTTGAGCGATCGCCGCCGCCGCTTCTGGATGAATTTGACACTCGTTAATCACATGCGCTAATTTCACCGCATCATTCGCTGGCACTAACCACCCCGTTAGATTCGATTCGATCAGTTCCAAGACTCCTCCGGCTGCGGTTGCCACGATCGGGCGTTGACACAGCATCGCTTCCACAATCACCCGACCAAACGGTTCGGGTGAAGTTGACGTGTGAGCAACCAAATCGCAAGCACTCATTAGCTCAGACACATCTGCCCGAAAGCCGAGAAACTTGACGCGATCGTGCAGCCCCAACTCTGCAACTTGTTGATGGAGGCGATCCACATATTCCTGTTCACCAAACAGCGCATCGCCCACCAACAGAGCTACCACATTGTTAGGACAGTGCGTCAAAGCTTCTAGCAAAACGTGTTGCCCCTTCCAGGGAGACAAGCGGCTAAAATTACCGACGACAAACCGCCCTTCTAAGCCAAGCTGTTGTCGGAGTTGTGTAGTCTGGGTGGGTGAGGTCTTAAACCGTTCTGGCAGAAACCCGTTGTAAATCACTTCGGTTAATTCAGCCCTGCCCCCTGCGGCTACAAACGCAGCTTGAGTTGCTTTAGAATTGGTGATCACTTTTGTCGCACAGACATTGGCGATCGTAACCACAATCCGCAAATTTGCCTGACTGAAGTGATCGGCTGAGAGAATGTCTCGTAAATAGTGAACTAGAGGGCGACGGCTAATCAGATTCGCGATCGCGCCAATCACCATTGATTTTTGCGTGTTGGTGCAAATCACGTCATAGTCTCGACTCAGTTGCGCGATCTTAACGATCAAAGGAAATAGCTGTCGCAAATTGCTGAAACTTTGCCAAAGACTGCTGTCTCGCTGAACGGCGATCGATTGATTGGTTAGCACCTGTACCGGAACGCGCTCTTGCTCTAATAGAGTTTTGAACGGGCCCTCGGCCATCAGCCCCACCAGACAATGATCCCGATGATAACGAGCAATATCGAGCAGAGAGAGTTCCGCACCTCCTAAAACCCCACTGTGGTCTAAAAATAGAATCTTCATGAGCGTCACTGAAAGTATCTAATAAACGATTTTAGTCTCAGGAGACGCGCCGATCGCGAGAGATGGGACTCGATCGGAAAGCGCACTGCTGTAGACTACTTTAATCTGTTGAGCCACTACAGACCAGGCATAGTGATCTCTGACATAGGCTCTGCAAGCCTCAGCATCAGGCAGCGATCGCTGACCCGATAAAATTTCTAGCAGCCCTTGCGCCAGGTGTTCAGTAGAAGAACCCTCAAACATCAGGTCAGCAGACAATGGACGCAACACTTCTGGAATCGCTCCAACAGGTGTGCCGATGACAGGCGTTCCCGATGCCAAAGACTCGATCATGATTAAGCCAAACCCTTCGAGTGAAAGCGTCGGCACCACCGAAAAATCAGCCGCCCGGTAAGCCAGTGCAAGCTGTTCGTCAGGGACAAACCCCAACAATCGAACGTGATTGGTTAAATCGAGAGATTCAATTTGCTGATGTAGCGTTTCTGCTAATTCTCCCTTCCCAGCAATCAGCAACAAAGCATCTGGGTGGTGTTGTCGCACCGTCTGCATTGCGCTCACCAAATTTTCTAGCCCCATACGTTTTTTGAGTCGCCGTGTGGCAAAGAGAATCGGACGATCGCACTCCCAGCCAAGTTTTAGTCGCGCCTCTGATTTAGAATCGCTAAACGCAAAGCGATCGAGATCGACCCCAGGTGGCACAACGTGAATGCGATCGTAGGGGATCTGATAGGACTGATGCAACAGATCACGAAACGCTGTAGAAAGCACAATTAGCTTACTCGCACGTTGGTAATACTTTTGCTCTAACGTTTTCTTTAACCAGGTATTGACAGTGGAATAGCCTTCAACCTGGCTTTCTAACGCCCACGGTCCGTGAAAATGAACAACTAAAGGACGATCGCCAATTAAATTTAGAATGGGAAACCCGTAGAGCGCAAAATGCGACACGACCAAAGGCAAATCTTCTTCTTTGAGCACCTGTTGCACCGCCGATCGTAGACCTTGCCAACGCTTCAGCAACGAAACCTGCTGCGGAGCAAACACTTGAATCTGTCCGTGAGACTCTCGAAAAACCTGGTCTGAACCCGTAACTAAACCACGCATTTTGATTCCGGCGGCGGGCAGGTGGCGGGTACAGTCATAGTAAAACCGATTGAGTCCTCCAGTTTGCTCAGGGAACCAATCCATACCGATCTGGAGTGTGTTTAGCATATTTGATACACTGCAATAATGGAATTTGAGACCTTAGCACGCAATTTGACGGCAGTGATACAGCCTGATTGAAAGGGTAGAAGGCAGCAGGATCGAGACAAACGCCGTAAAAGTAGTTCAAAATACCCAACAACAACTTCTGTGTTTGCTAAATACGCTTACTTTGCATTGACTTAGCGATCGCCGTCAGATAGATGTCCTCATACTGCTTAGTGATCTCTTGCCAATCAAACGCTTCAGCCCGCAAAAGTCCCTTAGCTACATAGGAAGATCGGAGTGTTTCATTTGCTAATAAATCATTAATCTGCTCACCTAGCGCAGAGTCTGCTGCCAACACTCCATACTGACCGTCGTCTAACACTTCACACGCGCCAAGATTTGGGCTGGCAACCACCGCAGTTCCAGATGCCATTGCCTCTATGTAAGGAACACCAAACCCCTCATAAGTGCTTGGCATACAAAACACCCAGGCTCGCTGATAAAGCTCACAAATTTTTTCGAGCGGAACCTTGCCAAAATTAACAACCCCCTCGCCTTGAATCGGCTGGTCTGCCACAGTCCAAAGTTCTGCATTGGGAAAGCGCGATCGCACCTCTCTCACAAAGATGTCTGCCAAAAACGCACCTCGTTTGCGTCCTCCCACAGTGCCTACAAATAGAACACAAGGATAATCTGCCTTTTCACCTGGGCGAAATCGAGAGAGATCCACTCCACAGGGAATGATCATCGAAACAGCAGGAATGCGCCTCTGGGTTGCCCTTGACACCCCGATGTTGGCATCTGCAACCCACGAACCCACCTGTTCTAACCCGGCAATGACAGTTTGATAGATGCGACGACGCAGCCGGACTGCATGTTTTGCCTCATCGATCGCAGAACCGTGAAACGTCCGTAAGTGAGGATGGCAACTAAAAAGCAGATAGTTATCGCCGTGAGTATGGACAATATCAAATTCAGAAAAGTCAGTTTGAGCAAGACAAGCCGCGAAAAAAAATGATTGTAGGCGCAGTCGTCTTATAGCCGTAGGGATCGCATATTGATGCACCTGATAACGACACTCGTCATAAACAGGACTAAAGGTGAACATTGTTACCTCGTGTCCCTGATCTACCAGAACATTAGCTAGATAGTGAGACTGAGCCGCAACACCTCCTTTTGCTTCATTGGGTAAATCGACATGAGTCATTGCAATTTTCATCGTTAACTCCCTTCTGTTTGATGGTCGTAATATTTTTGGGAAGCCACACCCAAACCAACGAAGCCCCAGAAAATAATTCCAGACTCCCTCACTAAGACATTTCCAAACACTAGCTGTAGACACATAGCTAGGACGATCGCGCGAATCGTGCTTGTAAAGGAATCCGATCGACCTTTATTCCCCTTAAATAACCGGAGGAGCAGTAAGAGCAACCCTCCACCATAAAAAACCATGCCAATCCAACCAAAGGTGAACAGCAGATCCAAAATGGCGCTATCGTAAGTTGGTATAACACCCGTTCCATATCCAGTTAAACTAGATGAAGCCTGACTCAACAATCCCTCATAGGTTGCCCTGCGGACTTGAGCACTCGTATCGTTGTCTAGGTCAGACAAAGTGTCTATGCGACTGTTGATCGCCTCCGCGAAGGGTTCCATAGTCGTTAAGGGAATCACTGCAAGCGCAAGGACAAAGACGATCAGAATTAACCGCAACTGAAATTTGGGGCTAAGGGAGGTGCCCAATGCCACTAAGCCAAACATCCACCCACCCCAGGCAGAACGGACTAACGTCAACATAAAACTCAAGTACCCTGCTATGGAAGCGGGAATTTGCAGAACCCCTTGAGCGCCTTGTCCACTTAGCATCATCAGTAGCCCTGCCATCATCCAGACAGCGAAGGGGCCGGGTGAGTTCATCGTGCTGAATAATCGAACCTCCTCATTGTCAATACTGCCGAAAGAGCCAGCACCTTTTTCAATGACGGCTGATAGCCAGAACGTGTCCCAAGCGGGCATACTCGTATATTGAATAATTCCATAAACACCTGTCACCAAAACGCCCCAAAAGAAGACCCTTTGAGTGTTTTTTCGATATTCAGGATAGTTCTGCCAATGTAAAACTAAATAGAAACTAAATAGAACTGGAATTAGCCAATCTAACCCAGTTTTTGCCACGCTAAACAGTGAGCCATTAACGGCTCCAATGCCAAAACTGTAGGCAATTCCAACAAGCATCAATATATAAGGAACCGTGTCTCCTCGACACAGTTTTGGAAGCTGTTGTAGCAGCGGCGGGAGGATCACCAAAACTGCTAAGTAGGGCGCTAATAGAACCAGACGAGTCTCATCAAACTGACCTGCGTAGAAGTCAGATATACGACTCACACAAGGAGTCAGAAACCAGAGCCACCATGAAAAACCGAGGTAGAGGATTGGATATTTCTGATGCAGCAGAAACGCAACGAGCAAGGCTCCTAACGGATAACTGAATCGCAGAACACTCCCTAGATGCGCGAAAACACACACGCTTGTAAACAAGACAAACGCTAGGATTATAGCCCAAGCGGCCGCAGGCTCTAAGCCGATCGCGGCGAAAGCTGAGGGACGTTTGTAGAGGGTTGCGGTTTTATGATTCATGCGTGGATGCGAACCTGATTAAATGTTGCTGTTGTCTAACGATCGGGTTGCGAAACAATCCGCAAAAGTTTTTGCTTGAGTGGATAGCTGGTGAGTTTGATACCAGCCGTAGGCACTGTCTGCAACCGCTTGTAAAGCACTTGAGCTAGAGACACCCACGTCTAAAGTCCAATACTGTTGTCCTGCTTGCAATCCATCACTGTCAGGATGAGGACGATGGCAGATAGGCAGTAAACCGTGAGCGCAATAGGCAGCAAAAATGGTGGATTTGGCTAAACGCCCACTGTAGTAGTGCAAAAACCCTGCGATCGAGGTTGACAAAATCTCACTGATTTCTTCGGTGGGTCGTTTCCCTAACGCCGTGATAGGAACGGTACCAATCGTGGATAACTCTAATCCAGTTGGCATTCCGATATCCAAAATCTCCTCAATCTGCAAACGATTGCAGATCTGATGCAGCACCGATTGAGAATGACGATAGACGCGCCGTCGGTTTCCGGCTTGCCCAAAAATCACAAGCTGCTTCTTACGGGCTGAGAGAGGCAGAACAGATTGAGGTTCAGCAATGCCAGAAAACACTGGAAGACAGGGGATGTCAACGTGTTTTTGTTGGCTGAGTGTTTGCAAGGTTCTTGCATATTGTTCTGCACTGGTGATGCAGCGATCGCTCAAACATGCGACGCGACTTGCCAACTGTTGATGAATTGGGGCCAGCCAAAACCCTGACCTCCAAGGCGGCTCAGTGGCAATCAGTTCATGAAACATCGTGATTAACAGCATATCAGGAGCCTGTTGCTTCCAGTTCTCTAGCCCATCAATCAGCCACCATGGACACCCACGTTTTGCGTAGCCATAGTTGACGTAATGCAGGAAGACTGGGGTGGTTGGTGGATGATTGAGCAAGGCAGTTTGAAGCGTCTTGGCAGAACGATCGCTCAACGTCTCAACTGAAAAATTAGCCAGTGGCTCTATGTCTCTCCAGTCACAATCTCCAACAATAAAGTGCGTTTTAATTCCAAAGTCTTGCTCTATTCGTCTCGCTAAACAAAATGCGTAATCGCCAATACCATCGATCGCGGGTGGCAGGCGAGGCACAATCGAAATGATGGTCATCACGTCCCCACTAAGCTTTAAAAGGAGTCAACTGCTTGCCTTTCAATTGGTCGATCAACAGGCGATTTAATAAGTTGGGGCAAGCCAGCAAAATTGCCTGAGTCAACCCTCGTAGCGAAAGACGCTTCGACCAGGGATAGGAACTTGAGGTGTAAACACGGTAGGCCGATGCTTTATCAGAAATCGTCAACCATCGGTTAATTGCTGAACTTGCATAACGCTCAAGAAGCTCTTGACGCACTCCTTCAAGATTTTCGGGCAGATCGAGCGCCTCAATTAATTGATAAACCAAATTACTATGGTTGTTACCCGTAGAGACAGCCCTTTCTGTCAATCGGTACATTGCAGTGTATTGGTTGAGGAAGAAAAACGGTGTATGGGCAGCAGCGATTCTTAAGCTGAAATCGTAGTCACACACATCTTCAACATCCGCCGTATCGCGATAGCGAATTGTTTTTGCCACCTCAGTAAGAATCATGTAGCCATCATTAGGAAATTGAGCAACCAACGCTGACCAAAGTGCAGAAGGTTGCAATCCTGCATATTGATCAGTGCGATAATACCCGTCATTCAGATTTTGAGACGGCATTTGCAGCACTTCACCTGCCATGTTGATGACAGACTGTTTGCCGAAACAGGCGACCAAATTAGGATGATCGATCCAGCAGTCTGACATCGATTGAACTGCATTGGGGAGCAGGAGATCATCGTCATGCAGCAAAACCAGGCGATCGCCTTGTGCTAAATCAAATAATCGATTGACGTTTCCTGCTTGTCCGAGAGCGGGTCGATTTTGGTAATACCGGATTTTTTCTGACTTGTTTAAACCCTGAACCATCTGCTTAGAGGCATCATCCTTAGAATCATCGCAGACAATTATTTCAATTTCTGAATAGGTTTGAGCAAAGCAGGACGTGATTGCTTGATGCAGCAAGTCAGGGCGTTGATAAGTTGGGATGCAGATAGAAACAAGCGGGCTGAATGAACTCATAAAAACTACCTCAACTCTTGCTCCCAGAAACCGATTGAAATTGTACAGGTTACATTCTTCATGATGAGATAGAGCTTAAGAACTCTGGTTTGACAAATAAAACGTCATGCTGATGATTAAGAGCAGATGTAGATTCTTCAAATCGATAAGAACCAAATCCAGCTTTTTCAATTAAGTAGGGTCGAAAGCCATAGCTTTTTAATAAACAATGGACTTCGGAAGCTGATGATCCCAATTCTCGTAACCAGGTATCGGTAACTTCTACCAATAGAGCTATCTTCTGACTGCTGAGAAGTTTTTCCAAGCCTTTGAGTACCCTAAACTCAAAACCCTCAACATCTATTTTTATGAGCACTCTAGACTCAGACAAGTCTGGTAGAATGTCTTCACCACGCTCAACTTGAACTCGATCGATGTGCTGCTCAGATTCTACAATCGGTCTGAAGGTTGCTGTGCCTGTATTGAAATCTAGAGGATTACTGAGCACGAGTTCAGAGCGTTCGTCGCCTAGCCCCATCCAGTAGAGATGGACGTTTTTTAGTTTATTGATCACTAGCTGTGCTTGAATGATTTCAACTAACTTTTTCTGCGGTTCAAACGCATAAACCTGCCCACTTGCTCCAACAATCTGAGCAGCCAAAATCGTGTGAACCCCAACATTTGAACCAATATCTACGAAAGTATCTCCTTGCCTCAGATACTTTTTAATTACGTACTGGTTTTGTCGATCCTGATGTCGCCCTGTAAAGTAGTGAAGTCGCCCGCTAAAATCTGCCACGTCTGCACAAATGTATGCATCAATGGCTCGATCATAAAAAGTTCGATACTGCTTTTTGTCTTGCCATAAAGATGCGTCAGAGTTTACTCCTCCTAGCCAACGCAACACGGTGCCTCGACCTGCGGGCAACACCTGAATTAGGGGTTTCACAAGCTCACAAAGTTCAGGGGTAAGGGGATTTTTGCTAAAACGTCGTTTCATCTTGTCCATAATCCATCTTTAGAATTGGGGTAGGTTACAAAACTATTTCTTGATCTCACAAACGAGCTAGTGAAATAGGCGACTATGGTTTAGTTGATACTGCTGATTTCCTTTACGCTCTCGAATCAGTCGGGCTGGGTTGCCACCCACGATCGTGTGAGGTAAAACATCTTTCGTCACGACCGAACCAGCAGCAACGATCGCATGGTGTCCGATCGTCACTCCTGGTAAAATCAGCGCTCGTGTCGCAATCCATGCATAATTTTCAACCACTACTGGTTTATCAATACCAGCAAAACACTCGCTATCCGGATCATGATAGGCAGTTAAAATCATGACTTCAGGTGCCAAGTTGACGTTGTTGCCGATCGTGATCCCGCCCCTGCCGTCGAGTTGACAATCGCGGTCAATTACACAATTGTCGCCGATGCTAATTTGACCTCGTGTGTAAAGTCTCAGCCGCATGTGAATTGAGCTACTTTTCCCCAAACTCATTTTCATGAAGTGACGCAGAAACCAGCGTCGAAGCAAATGGCTAGGAAAATGGGAAACAAAGGAATTGAAAACGTATAGCAGAACGCTTAACCCAACTGATTTGATCAGGAGCATATAGCCACCTTTTCTGCCTGCAAGGGTTTCCAAAAACGCGATCGCACCTCCTCTAAGCTGAACTGAGAACGCACTAATTGCAGTGCATTCTCAACGATCTGCGTGATCTGAGGTTGGGCCGCTTCAATGCTTTGCTCGATGATTGTAGGATCGAGGGAATGAGCTAGAATTGCAGCATTGTGTGTTTTTAGAAGTTGACCTGCCGCCGCGATCGCAGGGCCGTGATACAAGATTGGTAGTCCACTCCCTAAATAGGTCACCATTTTGGTTGAGAGACTATACTTCACGAAAGCTTCGGTCTCACTGCCAAACGGCAAAGGCATATACAAGGCATCTACTTGGTCTAAGTCGTTAGCGACTTCTGTTTGAGATCCCCAAGGCAAAAGCTTAATTGCAATGGTTGGGCTGTTGAGTTTAAACAGAACTCCGCCTCGAATTGTCAGCGAGACAGACCAATCTGAATGGGATTGCTGAAATCGATTAAGGGCTTCTAGCAAGGCACAGAAGTTTGCTTCATAGGTGAGATGAATCGCTCCCATAAAGTAAACTCTTAAATGCTGAGGCGGACGGGTCAGCGCCACCGCCGGAATGTCGGTGAGTCCATCGGTGACGATCGTCCATGACCTCTGCCCATATCGCCGACAATACTCCTCCCCCATTTCTTTTGAGATCACAAATCGCTCGGCTGCATTTGCCCAAGCTTCGCCAATATGCGCCATGCCAAATTTTTGTTCTAACCGATTTTGCAGCGCGTAAGCAAGATCGTCATGCACCGTTAGATAGTAAGGCAGACCCAATCGTTGAGCAACTCGGTAGGCATACCAAAAATCAACCGAGTGAGCGATCGCATGAATGCCCGTTGCGTGGTGCTGCATACAAAGATCGCTTAATTGTTGTTCAAACTGTTTGACGAACAGCGACTCGATTAGATAAGAATATCGACCTAAACGAGTTTGCTCAATTCGACCCAAACTAGGACGAATGGGTAAGTGGATTTCTTGCGCGATCGTAGTAGGTGGTGGACTTTGAGGTGACGTGCAAACACTTAAAAATGGCACGGGTGAATCTTGCAGCAGAGAGCGAAAGATCCGAGGACCGCCGCCCGGAGAGTTGAGTCCATAAGGTTGAACAAAAACCAGCATTACAAATTACCTCACACTCACAATCTGGCGTTGAGTCCAGCTTTGACAGATTTCCTCAAAAATGCTTTGCAAACTCTTCGTGATATCCCAATCGGGGTAATGGGACTTAATTTTGCTCAGGTCGCTGATATAACAGATGTGATCGCCTTCGCGGTTTTGGTCTACATAGTCATAGACCATTTTCTGACCCGTGATTTTCTCAACTAGGGAAAAAGCTTCTAGAATCGAGCAGCTATTGTTGCGCCCGCCTCCCAAGTTGTAGACCTCACCTTGTCGAGGATTTTGGATAAAGGCATGGATGAATCGGGCTACATCCCAAGAGTGAATGTTATCGCGCACTTGTTTGCCTTTGTAACCAAACACGGTGTAGTGCTTGCCTTCTAGATTGCACTTGACCAAATAGCTGAGAAAGCCGTGTAGTTCTACACCAGAGTGGTTAGGCCCCGTTAGACACCCGCCTCTCAGGCAACAGGTTTTCATGTCGAAGTAGCGTCCATATTCTTGCACCATGACATCGGCGGCAACTTTTGATGCGCCAAAAATAGAATGCTTGGATTGGTCAATTCGGCATTGTTCTGTGATCCCGCCGTAGTGTGTTGCCTGGGCATAGTCCCAGCGAGTGTCTTGCTCGGTCAGGGGTAGTTCGTTGGGTGAGTCGCCATAGACTTTGTTCGTAGACATGTGAACAAAGACTGCCTTTGGTGCATAGCATCGGGTCGCTTCCAATAGATTTAACGTGCCAACCGCGTTGGTATCAAAATCTTTGAAGGGAATTTTAGCCGCTAGGTCGTGGGAAGGTTGAGCAGCGCAGTGGACGATCGCGTCGGGCTTGAGCGTCTCAATTAGCTCTAGCACCTGCGGCCGATCGCGAATGTCTAGCTCATAATGCCTAAAGTTAGGCAAATCTGCTTCGAGCCGTTGTTGATTCCAGCGAGTATCGCCACCAGAGCCAAAAAAATCTGCCCGCATGTTGTTATCAACGCCGCAGATTTCCCAACCCTCTTTAGCAAAATAAGTGCAAACTTCAGACCCAATCAAGCCCGAAGAGCCTGTAACCAATAGTTTTTTCATGCTCATCTCTATGCTCTAACCTCTACTTTCAGACGTATACTTACAGATCGGGAGTTTTACCATTCTTTTACATGGGTTTCTGCTTACCATCCAAAAATTCTCAGGAGATTCTGAACAAGTCGAATTGTCCAGCGCTTTGAGTCTTTTTGAGTCTGCTTTAGCCAAGCATGAACTGATTTTTCAAACGAGTTGCGGGGATCAGCTAACGGCTCCCCTTGCTGCCACTCATACCCCATCTGCTGACTCATTTCCTGCCAGTCTGCCTGCCAAACGTCTAGCTTTCTAAATCGATCGATTCCATACTTAGAGAAAAGATCCAACAACTCTCGATCCCAGTAATAGAAAGCGCGAGGTTGAATAGTTGTCATATCTACGCCTTGTTCAACATATTCTGCCAGCCATTCTGGTTTTAGCGGTTGAACCTCGGAGGGAGCAACCCCATACATATGACGATATTGTCGATAGATTTGAATGGGTCGCTTGGTCGGATTGTTGATGCACTCCCAGCACTGATACCATCGCTGTTTGCTCTCCATTCGATCCCAATCGGTGTATTGGTAATGGAGGACTCGGATATCTTGTAGTGCGATCAAGGGAGCCTTTTCTGGCAGAGGAATTCGTTTGCTATGAATGGCTTGCCCCGAATGATCGCTGCCATCATCAACAAATCCAAACGGCAATTTAGTCTCGCAAAGCCAGCCTGAAGCACATCCTGGCATGACATTCACCCATTGGAAATACAGTACTGTCCCCTTGGGTGCTTGGAGAATCTGTTGCCATTCAGGACTGGTTGACCAATTTGCGGTCAGCATTTCATCGGCATCTAGCGCAATGATTAAGCGATCGCCCGGAATCTGTCGCGCGGCATTGAGCAAAAGTGCCTGCCGTGCGCCTTCATCGTAAACAGGAGATGGATTCTCGATCAGCGTCACTTTGGGATACTGTCGGGCAATCTCTTGAGAGCCATCTGTAGAATTTTGGTCAGCAATGATGATGTGATCTGCCCAAAGACTCGCACATTGAATGAAGCGATCGAGAATCCAAGCTTCATTTTTGATGGGTGTAACACAGATAATTTTTGGTTCCATCATTTGTGATGTTGGTAGAGATTGAGTGACTCGCTCAAGCGTCGCAGGGAGGTTACCTATTTTTCGACTCTGTTATGCCTTCACGATCGCGATCGCAGTGAACTGCTGTACTGTGTTCTATCAAAGATTGATACAGTAGCTGACGCTGATTGACGATCGCTTGCATTGAATAAGTTTGTTCAACCAACAACTTTCCAGATTGCCCTAGCTGATGGCGAAGTTGGGGATCTTGCAACAGATGGATAATGATCGAAGCAACATTTTCGGGGAATTGATCGACCGTCAACCCGCCGCCATTGCCCTCAATAAATCTTGGTAGCCCTGGAGCTTTGCCGCCGATGACAGGTTTACCATAGCTCCAAGCTTCTAAGTAGACTATTCCCAGGGTTTCATTGACTGAAGGCATACAAAACACCGTGCAGGCAGCAAAAGCATTTGCTTTTTCCTGTTCACTGATTGTCCCTAGATATAAAATGCGGGGATCGCTGTCATCAAAATACTTTGCAGATTCTGGTGTGTGTGAACCGATAAAGACAAAGCGAGTTTCAGGACAATGCTGCCAAATCTGCTGGGTTGCCTCCAAAATTGCTTTTGTTCCTTTGTACTCACACATCCGTCCCACAAACAAAACAATGGGGAAATCTTGCAGCCCGTGTTGATCGCGAAACTGACCTGGATCAGCCATGGGTGGCAGAATCGGGCAAATGCCAATTACCTGAATTTGTTGAGCAGAGACACCCAAAGCGATCAAGTTCTCTCGATCTCCTTCTGTTAGAGCAACAACAGCATTACAACGCTGATAAAATTCTACATTCTGCCCATCATCGCCCCATTGTTTAGGATGGACATGAGGTGTGCAAATGAATGGAATTCCCAATCCGTGAGCCGCTTCTTGAGCTGCCCAACCTAAATAATCAATCGCTACAGAATGCACCACGTCAACATTCTGCATGATTTGACGCAGTTTGGGCACAAAGATTTGACGATAGCGTTGATAGCCAAATTCCCTGACAGCATCATTAGCGACCCGCCGGACTCCAGGGATGACTTGAACGGCGATTGGCAACAAACGTAGCCGATCCATCTGAGTTGGACTTAAGGCGTGTATCGGAACTTGCCCATCTTTATGGCTCAGGTGCGGCTTCGCCAATAGATGTGGATGAAGAATCGTCAGCCGTCTTGGTAATTTGGATGTTGAAAAATTGACGGCGGCAATTTCGACTTGGCAACTGCTCGTCAGTTCTTGCCCCATCAATCGCACCTCAGTTTCGATGCCGCCCACGACCGGGTGATAGTGTTGAGCGACGAGTAAGATCTTCATGTCAAGAATCGGCTTCCTTCATTAATTCCGGTAAAAAAGACCCAGCGTACCGTCGAAGCGCACCTCCATAGAACCGGAGGGACTGTCTAACTTCTCCCTGCTTGAGATGCCGTGTGCCAGCCTCTAACCCCTTGTGTGGAGTCACCCGACCCTGACGAAAACGCCATGCAGCTTTGACGAGTGCTTTTTGTTCGGCGGTTAAACTTTCTAAATGTCGCCATTTTTGATAAAGCTTTTGTTGCTGTTGAGCATACCTTTCTGAGTTTGTGGTTGACTGATGGTCATGCCGTCGATACCTAACCAGTTTTTGCGGCACAAAATGAACCTGGCTGTGCAAAGCGATGTGCAGAAATAGATCAGTATCTTCGCAGGGTTGACCAAAGGCTTGATCCCATCCGGGGGTGCGATCGTAGATAGCTCGTCGAATCAGTGAAATAGACGGCAAAATCACAGCAGGCATAAAAACACTCACAAAGGGCGTGATAGGCTCTTCGTCAGTCAACTCATGTACCCCAAAGCGAGAGGGTGCAAACCTGGGGAAATAGGGGGTTTCAATAATCGCGTCACTGTCATCGATGTAGTGATAGTGGCAATAGGCAAGCCCCACTTTTGGATGTTGATTTAGATACTCAGCTAACACAGACAGCATTTCTGGATCGAGGCAGTCATCAGCGTCAAGAAACAATAAATAGTCACTGTCTTTTGAGGAAGCATTAACTCCTGAAAGGCGCGCACTTGCAACTCCTTGATTAGATTGTTGAATCAAGCGGAGACGTGGATCGCCACTCAGGTACGATCGCACGACTTGAGCAGAATTATCTCGACTTCCATCATCGACAACAATATGTTCCCAGTCGGCGAACGTTTGCGATCGCACACTTTCGATCGTTTTGCCGATGTAGCGATCGCAGTTATAACAAGGCGTGATAATGCTAACTTTTGGCATAGTGCTTCCTGTTAAGCAAATTTTTCACGTAAACTTTCAAACCTAATAGATCGCAGGCGAAGGGATCTGTTTGCAGCATTTTGTGAAAGTAGAACATTGATCTGGCTCGATCGTGGTGCCAAAAATAATGTTCATTCGCAAATCTTGCGTAGCACTTCGCGATCGCTCTTCTAATTCTATTCGTATCATTCTGCTCAAGAACTTCTTGATGAATTCGCTCCATCTCAACATCAAATTTATGTCTAGATGATTGGGTTTTAGAGAGATCGTGGAGCCTGTATTTAGACAGAACTACCGGAATGGAAGTAACTTTTGCATCCCTGAGTAACAATCTCACCCAATATTCATAATCGAAAGCATATTGTAAGCGTTCATCGAGTAAGCCGCTTTCTCTGATCGACTGCGTATTTAAGAAACAGGATGGTTGTGGAATTAAATTCTTCTCTAAAATCGTGGATAAAGTCAGATTTTCTACATAGGGCCAGGAAAATAAAAAGCCGCCTTCAGTATCAACAAATTCACACTGTCCATAGCAGAGATTAAAGTTGTCTTTCCAGAAAGCTTTTGCAATATTCCTTAATACGTCTGGGGTGTAAACATCGTCTGAGTTTAGCCAGGTGAAAATTTCACCATTGATATAACTAAACCCTTCATTGATTGCATTCGTCTGACCATTGTCAGGTTTACTAACCCAATAGGTTAGAAATGACTCATATTTTTTGATAATCTCAACAGAATTATCGGTACTCCCACCATCCATAATGATGTATTCGAGATTAGGGTAGCTTTGCAAAAGCACCGATCGAATGGTTTCTTCAAGAAATGCTCCCTGGTTGTAGGAAGGAGTCACAATACTAATTCGAGGATATTCAGACCCGTCAGGTAAGCGATCTGGTGACGGCTGACTTTGTTCAGTCCAAGGAAACCCTGTCTTACCAGCAGGCGGAGTGGGCAAATCTTCCAAACTTAGGTGATGAGCTTTAGTTCTCATATCCAAACAATTTCCTCAAACTAAATTAATGTTAGATTATGCAGAACTAAAGCTTATTTAACTGCTTCAATGTTTAAGCTTACAGAGTAATCTGTATGATTCACGTAAACCTTGCCGATAGAGTAGTCATCAAAAGTCGTAAATTCGGATGAGCCTGGTAGCCATTCTCGAACTTCACGAAATCCAGCATTGATTAACAAGGTTTCTAGCTTCTTCTTGTTAAAAGCAATCATGTGAAAATTATACTGATAGTCCTGACCTCCCATCAACGGCGTAAGGATCGTATCAATATCACAACTGTTTTCTTGATAGATCTTGAGAAGCAAATCAAAGTTAGGAACAGACAATCGAAGAACTCCTTTCTTCTTCAAAACTCTAAACCATTCATCCAGAACTTGCGGAACATGAAGATGTGAGAAATGCTCTAGGCAGTGACTAGCATAGATAAGATCAACACTCTCCGTCTTGAAAGGAGACAAATCATTAATTGCACGAACATAATGGATGTGAGGGGCTGGCAACCCATCTACGTTAATAAAATCTGGGTGATCGACAGAACCACAGCCTAAATGTAGGTTGATGCTCCCATCTTGAACATTAGGGAAAGCCGGACGAAAAAACTGTCGCTTGAATTTTTCAGAATCAATTAGCAGCTTAAGCTTAAAATCATGCCATTGCAAACGATAGCGATCACGAATGGGTATAGGGATAAGTTTGACAACTGATTTCATTGTGGCTAGTCTCCCAGTAATGCTCTACAACAATTGGAGTTCTTTCCTGATTTGGAGGAAATTTAGATCGATAAATGTCTGCTTCCGTTACTTCTATCGTGGCAAGATCTTCTTCCCAACAAAGCCATTCCAGCATTGGAACAGCTAAACCAACATTTAACCTGTAGTTTCCAGCAGCCAATGGAAGACGAGGGATAATGCAATCAATAAAAGATTCACCCTCTGAGATTGATAACTCTATGCCGCTAAGAGGCTGAGTTGAATATTGAATCAGCTTGTTTCCGTCAAACGTTGAAATCTCCAAAACAACCGACCCAGAAATCACAGGTCGAGGTGCATAATAACGAACTCTTATCCTTAAGTAATCCCAAGTTTTAATAATAGGAATAAGATGATTTTTTTCGTCTAAAACAGCAACTTCAGTAACCTGAAATTTAGAGTGATCAACTTTATCATTCTTGTAAATCACTCCGGCAGGATAAGATTGCCCCTTGTAAAGCGCCATCATATAGTCGTGTACCACTTCATCAACTGAGCCAACACATTTGACTTGTCCTTGTTGCAAATAGATTCCTTGATTGCAGAGACTCGAAATCGCGCCAATATTATGACTAACGAACAACACAGTTCTTCCTTCTTGACCAACCTGCTGCATTTTGCCTAAACACTTTTGCTGAAATTGAGCATCGCCGACTGCTAACACTTCATCCACAATTAAAACTTCTGGTTCTAAGTGAGCAGCAACCGCAAAAGCGAGACGCACATACATCCCCGAAGAGTAGCGTTTTACAGGCGTATCAAGAAACTTCTCCACCTCTGCAAACGCTACAATCTCATCAAACTTTCGCGTAATTTCTACCTTACTCATCCCCAGGATTGCGCCATTGAGAAAAATATTCTCCCGACCAGTTAACTCTGGGTGAAAGCCCGTCCCCACTTCTAACAAACTGGCGACTCGTCCTTTGATGCGAATGGAGCCATTGGTTGGTTCTGTGATTCTGCTTAAAACTTTTAGAAGGGTTGATTTGCCTGCGCCATTGCGACCGATAATGCCAACCCGATCGCCCTGTTTAATCTCAAACGAAACGTCCTTCAGCGCCCAAAACTCTTCTTGAGCAGCGCGGTCTTTAGAGCGACCTTTAAACAAAGACCCAACGCCATTGGCGATCGTTTCTCGCAATGACTTATAGCTGCTGCTTCCTTCTTGCTGATGACCCAGAATATATTTCTTACTTAGGTTCTCAACTTGAATGATTGTGTCAGACATTACAACCCCTACCTGTTTCGCTATTATCAACTTCGACCACTCTGGACTGAATCAGGACAATCAAATGACCTTTACTCACAACACACAATAGTTGCTATAAGCCCAAGTCAGGCGGCAAAACTTGAATCACAAACTTCACAAATGCCACTGCCATTTCAAAGGCTTGATCTGCTTCAGATTGTCCTGGAGCTACAGCCTCTCCTGGGTAGCGGAACTCTGTTGCGTAAGGCGTTAGTTTAATTGCCATTGCTCTCCACTCACCAAAACCAGGCTCTAAAGGAATACAGAGTGCCAGTAGAGCTACCAAATTGTGAGTTTTCTGAAAAAGTACGTCCTGGTAAGTTAAGTAACCCTTGATTGCTTTCTCGGATGCCTGTTGACAGTGGTAAACCGATATATCAAGATAGGATTCCTCACTCTTGAGCAATAGCCGAGCCGCCCCCAAGTCTCGTTGGCTTTTGATCAACCACTGGCGAATCTCATCCCGCTTTGCCTCATTCATAAAGCACTCTACCCCTCTCAAGTGCTTGAGAGACCAGCGATGTCGCCACCGTAGCTGATTTCTCTACCTCTCGGCGCGTTAACACTAAAATCTCCGTTGGAGCGGTCAATCCCCACAGAGAACTATAAGCTTGACTTGCCCGCTGATGACGGGGTTCATCAGAGTCAGGGACAATCACTAAAATGTCAATGTCACTGTCATCATTGGGTTCCCCATAGGCATGAGAGCCAAACAGAATTACCTTTTCTGGCTGCAAACCCTGCACCAACCGCTCAACAATTGCTTTGAGAAGTTCTGCTGATAGATGTTTCATCACTTTTAGCCTTGACGACCTACGACGATCTGGTTTACACAACTAGTCTATTGCCATCCTTCAGGTTTTCAACTTCGTATGCGATGGGTAACGCCTGGTGACGATCGCTAAATCACATCTGCAAACGTCCGTTCTACTTTCCGAAAATACCAAATGCCGCTGATCAGAACTAGAATGACCAGCCCGATCGACAAAGCAAATCCAGGTAGATAAATGTCAGCTTCTTTTCCCAAAATTGCCCAGCGAAACCCATCAATCACCCCCACCATCGGGTTGAGCGAGTAAAGCAACCGCCACTGCGCTGGCACAACACTACTGCTAAACCCAACGGGCGAGATATACAATCCAAACTGCATCACAAATGGCACGATATAGCGAAAGTCTCGATACTTCACCGTTAATGCTGCAAACCATAGCCCAATTCCGATTGCGGCTGCCGATGCAATCAACACAAACAGCGGAAGCGATAAGATTCTCCAACTGGGAACAAAGTTATACCACGCCATTAGCCCCAGCAAGATCATGCCAGAGATCATAAAATCTACAAAGCTGACGGCCACGGCGCTGAGCGGCACGATTAAACGAGGGAAGTAAACTTTTGAAATCAAATTGGAGTTACCCACCAAGCTGTTGCTACACTCGCCCATTGCACTCGAAAAAAACTGCCAGGGCAACAATGCAGAAAAGATCAGAATCGGGTAGGGAACGCCATTAGACGGCAACTTAGCAATATTGCCAAACACGATCGTAAACACCACCATT
This sequence comes from Phormidesmis priestleyi ULC007, assembly GCF_001895925.1. Taxonomy (GTDB): domain Bacteria; phylum Cyanobacteriota; class Cyanobacteriia; order Leptolyngbyales; family Leptolyngbyaceae; genus Phormidesmis_A; species Phormidesmis_A priestleyi_A. The sequence continues at coordinate 234,624 of NZ_MPPI01000001.1, forward strand.
GTCAGAAACGGACGAATTAGCGCCCAGGCGAGTCCGATCGCAGTTTGCTTATAGCGCACCAAAATGTCTCGCCAAGACAGAAAGTAGAGCAACTCACGATACTTCCACAAGTCTCGCCAATACTGCTTTTCAATCTGACCAGCGGCAATCACAATTTCTCTTCGAGCCGACTGTATATTAGGTTGCATTAGTACGCTCCAAACCCTGAAATAACTTTGGGAATTGTCAACAGCAAGAATTTAAAGTCGCGCCGCAATGACCAGCTTTCTAAATACTGAAGGTCAGTCCGATTGACGATGCTGATATCAAGCTGGGTCGATCGAGCCTGCACCTGCCACGCGCCCGTCATTCCCGGTAACGCATTCAAACGCTGATGTAAGTCTGGGCTGATTCTCACCACATCATAGAGCGCCCAAGGACGCGGGCCCACCAGACTCATTTCACCCCGCAGCACGTTAATCAACTGCGGTAGCTCGTCTAAGCTATAGCGGCGTAACCAACGCCCTACACTGGTGACACGCGGATCATTTTCGAGTTTGTGTAACCCGGCTTGGTGATTCATGACTTGGTGGTGCATCTGGTCTGCACCCTCCACCATTGTGCGGAACTTGATGATTTGAAACATCCGACCTCGCTCACCCACTCGCCACTGCCGGAAGAAGATTGAACCGCGATCGCGCCGAATCAGCAGTGCCAACACCAGAAGGAGCGGACTGAGAATCAGCAGCAAGATAGCGGCAATGATGCGATCGGAGACTCGCTTCAGACCCCACCGCACAGGACGTTGTGCTTGCAGAAATCCGCGTTTAGTGGGGGTGCGAACAAACGCAGGTTTCCCCGCTTGCTGACAGGCTGCTGCCCAACGCTGTAGCGCTTCTTCGCCGATCGCCAAATCCAACTTCACTAGCTGAATCGGCGACAGACGTAGACAATCCACTAACCACGGAACTGCATTCAGATGGGGCAGTGAAACGTGAGGATGCGAACTCGCTGCGCGAACAATTAACTTCTGGAGCCGCCAGTTCAGAGCATATTTAGGTTCACTTAGAACGGAGCTAGTGAAGGCGCAATCTGAGGAAACAAGAGGGCTAGAGAGCATAGGACAATTTTGTTGTGTAAGGGGCAGAAGACTGAACTTCAGAGCGGGTTAACCAAGTCAACCGTTAGTCTTGAGCAGAGTAGTAAGTCTCACGAACTGTTGGGCTACTCACACCGTTGGCAACGACCCCGATTAAATTGAGCTGGTTGAGCATCTCGATCGATTGAGTCAGTTTCGGTCGAGTCACTTGATTGATGCGCCCCACCAGCAAAACGCCACTACAGCAAGATGCCGTCAACACAGCGTCTACCATTCCCAGCGCGGGTGGGGCATCGACAATCACCAGGTCATAGGTCTGCTCAAAGGTGGCAATAATTTCTTTCATCCGCTGAGAACTCAAAAGTTTGGCAGGGTCAGCCGGGGTCGGCCCTGCTGTCAGCACCGAGATGTTCCCCCGCAGGTTAGCGTCCTGAGTTTCAATCTGTTGAGGAATCGGACTCTGGCTGACCAAAAGCGTAGACAACCCCTGTTCGTTGGGTAGATTAAGCAACTTGTGCAAATTGGGTCGCCGGAGATCGGCATCAATTAACAACACTCGTTGATGCAGTCGCGCTGCGCTAATGGCTAACCCGACGGATAGCGTAGATTTGCCTTCTCCTGCCAACGTAGAGGTGACGACGATCGAGTGCAGTTCAGCCGTTGCGTTAATCAGTTGCAGGTTTTGGTAGAGCAGATCGAGCGACTCGCGAAACGGCCTCCATTTGGTGAGTTGTGTGATCGGCGGCAGTAGCGCTTGAGTTTGCCCCGAAAGCCGCAGGGATGGTTTTCCGCTCATGGCCCCCAGCGAGAGTTCAGGAATCGTGCCTAGCAATGGCACAGCGGTTTGCTGTTTTAACTCGTCAGAACTGTGAACAGAATCGTCGAGCACTTCTCGCGACACCGCCGCCACACCGCCTAAAAGAATGCCAACAACCAGACCCAGCATCAAATTTTTCTGAAGATTAGGGCCGGTTTTAGCACCAATTTGGGCTTGTTCGACCACCTGCCAGGCAAAGCCGCCTCGCGCAATCTCTAACCCTAGGTCTTGTTGAGCTTTGAGCAACTGTTTGAGGGTGTCTCGATTCAGTTCAATGTCTGGCTTTAACCGTTCATATTGGGCCAGCAGTTGAGGAAAGCGTTGCAGTTCTGCACGCACCTTCTGCTCACTGCTCAACAAACTGAGATATCGCGCTTGAGCCGTGCTTAAACTGCCTTGTGTCTCGACAAATTGACCGATCAGCGTTTGGTCAAACCCGCCCAGTTGTCCGGTTGATAAAAGACTTTCCCCAGAGCCGGGAGAACTGCTGCCCAAAAGACGACTGGCTTCAAGCTGGAGTTGCTTTAATTGTCGCTGACGCTGATCAAGCAATGGCTGCATGTTGAGCGTGTTTTCTTTAAATCGAACTCGCTGCTGCTGAATCGCCAACTCTGTTTTCTGAATTTCATTGAGTACCGCTTGATAGCGACCTGACTGATTGAGACGCGCCGTTAGCACCGCTTGCTGAGGCGAGAGATTGACCTTCTGCTGCAAATCACCGTAGCGCGTCTGCAACTCTCGAATTTGCACCAAAGTCGCTTGTTTGTCAGCCTGCAATCGGTTGAGCATCTCTGTTTGGGCGGCTGCCTCGGCAGAAGGCTCGATCAGCGATTGGTCGCGCCGAAACTGCTCTAGGGCTGCCTCAGCATCTTTGACTTTGCCTTCAACCTGCGGAAGTTGCTTATCGACAAAAGCCAGCCCTCGCGTCAGCCGATCTTGCTGCTGCTGGAGATTGTAATCTTGATAGACCTTTTGCACCGCTTGCAGAACTTTCTGCGTCTTAATCGGATCGTTGCTGGTGTAGGTGATGCTAAAAATTTTAGTGTCTACTTTTTTGGTTCCTACTTGCACGATCGTCAGCGCGCCTCTAAATCCACCGACACTTCCAGGATTGTCTGGATCAAGCTCTGGATATTCTGTTTGGAGTAATGTCATCGCTTTCTTCAGCAGATTAGAGCTTTGCATTAACGAAATCTGCGTGGCGTAATCGACTTCTACCGTGGCATCCGTAAAGGGGTCTGCTCCGCTATTCTTTCCCTGATAGTTTGGCTCAACCAGAAACTGCATGCCGCTGATGTAAGTCGATTCTTGTTTGAGGGTGTAGGCAAAGGCGATCGCCACCGATACCGTACCAGCAGCCAATACCCAAAGATAATGACGCTTGAGAATGGCGAATAATTGTCCATATCCGGGATCGGTGGCGGCAGACAGATTCAGTTTTGGTTGAGCGGCTGTCATAGGGTTGTACTCAAGTTGGTAAATGGCAAATGTCGAATGTGCAGACTTCTTATAGAACCGTTTCGCGGAGAATGGAGGAGATCGGGAAAGATTCTCTATCCAGGTCAGATTCTTGATGTAGATGAGGGGTCGATCGCGGCGATTGGCAAACCTGGTCGATCACGGCTTCGAGTTTTTGGAAGAACGTGTCTTCTGAAAAGTGATCGATCGCGTGTTCTCGAATCGCTTTGTAATCCCATTCTTGATTGCGCGATCGCACCAATCCTCGCTGCAATGATTCGGGTGTTTGGCGTTTAAACAAAATGCCTGTCTTACCGGGGATTTGAGTATCTAAAACTCCGCCTGCCCCATAAGCGACCACTGGAGTGCCACTGGCATTCGCCTCGACGGGCACCAGTCCAAAATCTTCAAGCGCGGCAACAATGACGGCACTGGCTTTAGACATCAGCCGAGTTCGCTCTACATCAGGCACATAGCCTAAAAATTCAATATTGCTGCGAGCCTGTGATTGAAGCCGTTCGCGCTCTGGGCCGTCTCCCATAATCACCAAGCGCCAGCCAAGCCAGTTAAAGGCTTCGACCACCAGGTCAATTCGCTTGTAGCTCAACAGTCGTGACGAGACAAGATAGAAATCTTCTTTCACGTCTGACGGAGTAAATTTGCTCGTTTCGATCGGGCAGTTAATCACGATCGCAGGTTTACGGTAAATGCGCCGAATTCGATCTGCCACCACACTAGAGTTACCGATATAAAGATCGGGTTCTTGAGCGTATTTCAAATCGGTCGTTCGCATGGCTCGAAAGATGTGTTCTAACGCTGGAGAAAAGCGGCGGAAGCTGCCATATTCGCGCAGGTAAGTTTGGGTATCCCACAAAAATCGAGTGATGTTATTGCAAAAGCAAATATGGTGAGCGTCAGGGCGTTTGCGGACTGCTTTTGCAAAACTGGTGGTGCTGCTAATAATCAGATCGTAGTCTTGCAAATCGAGCGATCGAAATGCCGGGTAGTATAAGGGAGCCAACAGTCTGAAATGCTCGGCAGCGTTGGGAATATTTTGCAGCCAGGTCGTCTGAACTTGGCGATCGCCCAAATCAATACTTCTATCAGGATCGTAGAGAGAGGTATAAATATCTGCTTGAGGATAGCGTTGGCAGAGCAATTCAAAAACCCTCTCTGCTCCACCTTTTTGCGTTAAATAATCGTGGACTAGTGCAATTTTCATTACCAGAAACCAGCGAAGCTAGATTGTAGGTGGTTCGTCAATAAGTTGTTAAAAAAAATGACACCCTTGACTTCTACTTCAATACGTAATCTGGTAGTTGTTCTGATTATTTAAGAATTATGGCTGCATATTTTGAGTGCGTGTATCAATTCATCAAGTTTTTACACTTTCAATATTTTTGCAGCCTTATAATTACCATCAGAATTGTTCTGAAAAATTTGAAAATCTGCAAATTTTTCGCACCCTGAATCAATCTCTTTGTAGGTCAGAGATTTTCTATCAGTAATCTATAGTTGATAGATTACTTAATCATTAGCTTGTTCAACTTCGCGTTTCGTCATTACAAGCATTCTTTTCTAGTTAACTTGTGTTTTGTCTACGATCGCTGTTTTGCATCAGTTCGTCAATCCGTTAGAAACTGCATTCTATAAACCGAAAAGTCTAAACACACCCAACAATCCACTAAACGGAGATAGGATCGATTGGATCGTGGATGAAACGCCCGCCAAAGCTGACTTTCGGACTACCAGCGTGTCATTATTTCGGAGGGCTGGATTGCCCTTCTCGTTAAGCCCTTGAGCAAAATCGACAGAAATATCTCGTTTTGTCACCGTTCCGTTGGGGTTGAGACGAATCAAAGTGACCGACCCTTTTCGTGCTCGATCGTTAAATCCCCCTGCCGCTAATAGTCCTTGATTAAGTGGCGTGTTGGGATCGATCGCCAGAGTTCCAGGTCGTCCCACTTCTCCCACCACATTGATGTTGATTTTGTTGGTTGAAAAACTGGCAGAGGCAATTCGAGTTGCTTCTTGATCGTTGAGTGTCGTCGCGGTTGGGATCTCGATCGTGTCGCCTTCTTGAAGCGGCACATCTTGACGCAGATCGCCCGATGCCAACAGCTTCCAAAAATCGACGTTAATGGTTTGAATGTCGCCCGATTGCGTCATTCGTCGCACCTGAATCTTGCGAACATCAGCAGTCTGAGTAATGCCGCCTGCCGTTTGAATCGCGCGAGTCACACTGTTTGCTTGCAGCGTTGGCGTATTCGTGTCACCGCTGCCGTTACCACCCGCCTGAGTGAGCGTATAAGGGCCCGGACGATTGACCTCTCCCACCACAGCAATTTTGATCGGGCGAGTGGTGCTGGTGGCAAAATTAGCCGCCGCTAATCGTCTCATGCCGTTTAAATCAACTTGAGAACTTGTAGGAATCAGAATGCTGTCGCCATCGCGCAACCGCAAATCTTGCCGCACATCTCCGGTTTGCAACAGTTGCCCTAAGCTGACGGTAATGATTTCGTCTGCACCTTGATTAAAAGGGCGAGGGCGACGAATCTGCACGCGATCGATATCGGCTGCCTGAGTCACCCCTTCAGCCAACTGCAAAACTTGCGTTAAACGAGGGCTGCCTCCCGCGGCGGCTGGCACTGGGTAAGAACCCGGACGATTCACTTCACCCGCGATCGCCACCGTCACAGGGCGCGCTGTCGTCAAGCTAACCGTTACCATCGGGCGCGTCAAGATGGCATCAAATCGCCTCGAAATGACCGTTGCCGCTTGCTTGAGCGTTCGACCCTGCAATGAGACGGCTCCCACTTGCGGAAAGTTGACCGTGCCATTGGGTAACACCTGGTAATCACCCGTAAACTCTGGCACACTAAAGAAATCGACGCGAATGCGATCGCCCCCATCTAAAAGATAGCCGTCGTCTTCAGACGGCGTGGGCACACTGGCAGGAGCCGGGTTTGGCTGCACACGAGCCTGGACGATCGCGGGAGAAAAGCAAGCAGTTGCCACCAGCAGCACTAGCGTAGATTGACCAATCAAACTGAGTTGTGACCGAACACGAGTTACCATAAATCTTCGTTACGGATACGGAGTCCTTTGCTTTCTTCATACAAACGACTCAGCAAATATCCGGGTAGTTTAAGTCAAAAGTAGAAAACTATCATTCAGTAAACACGTAAATTCACGGGGCCTATGTAGAAGCCGAAGATTTTATTAAGTGCTCTAGCGACAATGAAACCACCTTGCCTCTCCCGCAGGAGAGGGGCTTTCAAAAGTGTTAAACCAGTCCCTAGAGCTTTGCTAGAAATAATCTGCCCTAAGAGTGAGCAACTCTATGCCCTTTGCTGAGTAGACTATTCGCTGATGGACACCATCTCATCCACCCCTAACTTAGAGGACATCGAAATTCAGTTGCTTTTAGATGGCATTTATCGTTACTATGGTCACGATTTTCGCAACTATGCTGCCGACTCGCTTAAGAGACGCATTCGTCGTTTTCTTAACGTAGAGGGGATCGCAACTGTTTCGGCATTGCAGGCACAAATCTTGCACGATCGGGCTTGTCTGAAGCGGTTCTTGCTCAGCCTCACGGTCAACGTGACAGCCATGTTTCGAGATCCCAGCTTTTTTCTCGCCTTTAGAACATTGGTGGTGCCCCTGCTGCGAACCTATCCCTTCATTCGCATTTGGCACGCGGGTTGCTCGAGTGGGCAGGAGGTTTATTCAATGGCGATCGTGCTTCAAGAAGAAGGGCTTTATCATCGCTGTCGCATCTACGCAACTGACACGAACGAGATTGTTTTACAAAAAGCAAAGCAGGGCATCTTCTCACTAGAATTAATGCAAGAATATACGCAATTTTATTTGAAAGCAGGTGGCAAAAGTAGTTTCTCAGAATACTATACGGCTGCGTATGACAGCGCCATATTTCGTTCATCGTTGAGAGAAAATATTGTTTTCTCGCAGCACAATCTTGCGACCGATTCATCGTTTAATGAATTTAACGTGATTATTTGTCGCAACGTGTTGATTTATTTTAATCACCTCCTCCAAGATCAAGTTTGCAGTCTGTTTCATAGCAGTCTGTGTCCGTTTGGCATTCTTGGTTTAGGGCGACAAGAGTCTCTTAAATTCACTGCCTACGAAAAGCAGTATGAAGAGATTGCGATGGGTGAAAAGCTTTACCGGAGGTTGAACTAGTGAGACAACCTCGGCACAGTTTCCCTTGCAGTCAATTCATATTCTCTTCTACTCAGAAAAGCCTATGCAGCCCGATATGAAAGTAAACATTCTGCTGGTAGACGATCAGCCAAAAAACTTGCTAGCACTAGAGGCGGTTCTCGGTGATCTGGGGAATTTGGTGAGAGCCAACTCTGGGCAAGAAGCATTACGACATCTGCTGAATCAAGACTTTGCTGTCATTTTGATGGATGTGCAAATGCCAGGCATGGATGGCTTTGAAACCGCTACATTAATTCGTAGTCGTTCGCGATCGCGCCACGTTCCGATTATCTTTCTCACTGCTTTTAGTGCCAGCGATCAGCTTATGTTTAAAGGCTATGCGCTGGGGGCAGTTGATTATTTGTTCAAACCCATTGACTCTAGCATTCTAATTTCTAAAGTCACCGTATTCGTTGATCTGTTTAAGAAAACCGAAGCGGTGCAGCGACAAGCCGCCCAACTTGTGGCCATGAATGGGGAACTGCGCCAAAGCGAAGAACGATTTCGATCACTGAGTGCTTGCTCTCCGGTCGGCATCTTTGTCGTTGATTCGGTGGGGCGCTGCACCTATGCCAATCCGCGATTTCAGGCGATTTGCGGTTTGACTGAAGCTCAGAGTTTAGCAGCAGGCTGGTTTCCGTCGGTCTGTAGCGAAGACCAGGAACGGGCGATCGCCCAGTGGCAAACCTATGTGTGCGAGGGCAGTCACTACTCTGAAGAACTGCGGTTTGACCCCAGTGACGACCACGCGCCACGCTGGATGCACGTGCGCTCTAGCCCCATGCTGTCGGCTCAAGGAGAACTCTTAGGCTATGTGGGCACGATGGAAGACATCACTGAGCGCAAACAAGCCGAAGAAACCCGTGCCGAAATGCTGCGCGAACAGATCGCTCGACAAGAAGCCGAAGCCGCCAGCCGCATGAAAGACGAGTTTCTCGCAGTGCTATCCCACGAGTTGCGAACGCCCCTTAACTCAATGTTGGGATGGGCGCGACTGCTGCGATCGAAGAAGATGGATGAGACTAGCGTGGCCCGTGCGTTAGCCACGATCGAACGCAATGCCGAAGCCCAATCGCGACTGGTCGAAGACATTCTAGACGTGTCTAAAATGATTCGGGGCAAGCTTCAGCTTAACTACTGTGCGGTTAATCTTGTTCACGTAGTTGAGATTGCGATCGACTCGGTGCGACCGCAAGCAGATGCAAAATCAATTCAGTTAATTACCTCGATCGCTCCATCGGTCAGCAAAGTTTGGGGCGACCCGATGCGGTTGCAGCAGGTAATTCTCAACCTGCTCACCAACGCCATCAAGTTTACGCCCAACGAAGGCACCGTTGAGGTGAAGCTAGAGAAACAACTGAATGAAGAATTCCTTCAGCTTCAGGTCATTGATAACGGAATTGGCATTGACTCCGACTTTTTGCCTAGAGTCTTCGATCGGTTTCGCCAAGCCGATAGCAGCACAACGCGATCGTTTGGGGGTTTAGGATTAGGGTTGGAGATCGTGCGTCACTTAGTCGAACTCACCCAAGGCACCATTCGCGCAGAAAGCCCCGGTGAAGGAAAAGGCTCAACCTTTACGGTTGTTTTACCGTTGTGGCAGGGCAGCGATCCACTGCTCAATCATTTGGTGTCAGAAAATTTAGAAGGCGCAAATGTTAAATGAAGCGCGTTTTAATTATTGACAACGAACCCTTTATTCAGGAAGTTGCAAAAATCTGTCTAGAGATGATTGCAAACTGGGAGGTGATCACGGCAAGTTCTGGAAAAGAAGGCATTATCAGAGCCATAGCCGAACAACCAGACGCGATTTTGCTCGATGTGATGATGCCTGAAATGGATGGACTGACCACCTTTGCCCAACTTCACAACAATGCTGCAACTCAGTCCATTCCAGTCATTTTGCTAACCGCTAAGATTCAGACTTCTGCTCAGCACCACTATGCTCAACTGGGGATTAAAGCGACGATCGGCAAACCCTTTGAGCCACTAGAACTTGCCCATCAGATTGCCGCCGCGCTGAATTGGAACCTGTAGTCTCTCTGCCATTCGATAGGGATCTTTTGAAATGCATTGTCTACCAAAGTTAGACGAAAGCCTACTCCTAACGGTCTAGTATTCCTTTAGATCAAGATTAACTCTAGGAATCTCATGGCTGACACAAGCGTCAAAAAAGTCGATGCCCAGTCCTCGCCCCACGGTGATATGGGTCAAAAATATTTAGCATCGGGCAAGCAAGTTTCGATGCGGCTTTGGGAAAATGAGCAACCCAGCGAGGCAAAGCCCAACACTCAACGAGACTATGAAACTGTGGGATATGTGATCCAAGGTCGAGCAGAATTGCACATTGAAGGACAGATGGTTTTGCTAGAGCCAGGAAGCTCTTGGGTAGTGCCTCAAGGCGCGTCTCACACCTACAAAATCTTGGAGTCGTTTACGGCAGTCGAGGCAACGGCTCCTCCTGCTCAGGTGAAGGGCAGAGATGGAGGGTGAAGCCAGAGCTTGAGTTTCCAAGTGTGGAGAGGCAAATAGCGCCGCAGTTTGAGTTTGATGAAAAGACTGTGATGCTTTCTGAACATTTGCGATCGCGAACAGATGGGCGATCTCCAATTTACGGAGAGATAATCGCTGAGATGCTCAAGCCACTTTTCGCGCTTCTTCGGCTTCCAATTCAGCAAGTGTCGCGGCTGCATCGGCTAAATATTGGGCAATATTGGCGCGAACGATCGGGTCCTGTTCTTGTTGCAGTTCTTTGGTGTGAAATAAAACTCGGAGACGGCATCCTTGAAGCGACTCAGGATCAATAGCGTAGTGATGTGGCTCAGACATCTAAACTTTCCTCCTGTACTTCAATCCTGACCAATTGCCGTTCTGTTTCGGAATAGATAAATTTTACACCAATCATCAAGTTGCTCCCTAACAAAATATCTTGAACAGCTTCTGTTGGAGATAGCGAAGGGTGACGGGCAATGACAGCGTAATGACCAGGAGCAAGATTTGCAAAGATCGCGATCGCAGACCGTAGCATTACAGGTTGCTGGTCAACAAAAGCTCTGTCTGAAGTCAGCAAGATCAAAACGAGTTCGCCATCAATGGAGGACATCCCTGCACCTTGCTGATTGCGGATCACAGCAATAATGTCTGCCAACTGGTTCACTCCTGTCTGAGATTGAATCTGCACAGTAGATAAGAGTTTAGCGCAGGTTGAGCGTGATGAGAAACTGTGATGCTTTCTGCGAGAGTTGCGATCGTGAATCAACCAGCGATCGCGCACCGCAAAAAATATTGAAATCCAATGCCCATCAACCCATCAACACGTCACCACCATCGTAGGGGCAGTGCCCCCGCGCCTGCCCGTGCCACCATCGCACCCACGAATATCTCTAATCTACGATCGCCCAACCATCCTCCCTCCAATTTTTGACGTACGATCGCCCAACCATTTCCCTCACACGAATGTCTTCAAAGAACCAGCGCTGAGGGGTTCGTTTACCCGATGGTTTAAGGGGCAACTACAGGGGAATTGCCCGTACAATTTGCCTGCATGGGCAGGGTTTAAGGAGTCCTGGGAGCAGGGAGGAGGACGCGAAAACCGATGTTGTTGTTGCGGTCATCGCGCCTAGTCCTGTTGCGATACGCAGAACGGCAGAAGATAGGGTTGTTGCTCCAAGATCCGCCGCGCAGCAGACGAAGTGTATTTTCGCGATCGCTATCCAGTTCCCAAACCCGACCATCAGCAGGAGCATTGTCATAATTCTCATGCCAAGGATCAGCACACCACTCCCAAACGTTTCCGTGCGTATCATATAGCCCAAACGCATTAGGCGGAAAGCTGCCTACATCCGTTGTTTGTTTTCGGTAAACTCCTTTGGGAGAATCGCCATAAGTCTCGTTGCCGTCGTAATTTACCAAATCTGTTGTAATCGTTTCCCCAAAATGAAACGGCGTTGTCGTTCCTGCGCGGCAAGCGTATTCCCATTCGGCTTCGCTGGGTAGACGATAGGTTTTCTCAGTTTTTTGGGAGATGCGATCGCAAAACTCAACGACCTCATCCCAAGACACTTGTTCAACAGGTCGATTTGCTCCTTTGAAGTTTGACGGGTCGGGATCGAGATCAAGATTGATTTTGGGGAGACTTGCGATCACGCTCCACTGCGCCTGAGTGATCGGATACTTGCTCATGAAGAAGGGTGCGATCGTCACCTTATGCGGTGGCTTTTCACCGTCATACTCCATCGAACCCATCGTAAATGAGCCGCCCGGAATCGAGACCATATCTAGCTTGAGAAAGTCTTCTGTAAAATATTCAGCACGACCGGGACGAGTTTGAGTTGTCAATTTCTTCTGCCCAAACAAGCCCGATTTCTGCTGCACTTCTAAGGTGACAATATCAAACTCGAACGTTGAGACAGTTCGCGGGGTTGGTGGAGCAGGACGAGGAATAGAAGGCTCAACTGGTGGAGGAGCAGGGCGAGATTTAAGGACGCGCTGCTCGATCGCGCCCACATTTTCATCCGTGAGATTGAGATCTTTTTGCAAGGCTTTGAGTTCTTGACGAGTCCGATCGCTTAACGGAGACTCGATCGCAATCTCTTCTTGCAAAACCTCTTCATATTCCTGCAAATTGCGCTGATGCTGGAGATAAGGTTCTAAAACTTCAGCCTCGATCGCGGCGGCTTCTGCGATCGTGAGGTTGAGAGACTGCGATCGCCGATTCAACACACGCCGCCCAGCAGGACGAATGATTCCGTCTTGGCTAAATTCCTCAACCGTCGATCGATACAGCAACTTTGGATCACTAATCGGCGCATTTGCCAGAAAGATTTTCTCACCCTCTTGCAGAATATATCGCTGAGGACGCATCGAAGGAGCGGCTTTGCTCACTCTAGCTTTGGCACAATCGTGCAACTCATTGACCGAAACCTTGCCATCGCGATCGAGATCCGCCGCCCCAGTTTCAATGCCTTCGACCAAATAGCGAGTATAGACCGCTAACTCTTCTCCCTTGCGCTCAAACGAATATTCCACCGCCGAAGACGACGTAAGCACAATCCGACCTTCGCCGCCCAACTGCTGCTTAAAGTCGATCGCCCCTTCTGCATCTCTAGCAATCATGCCCTCGCCAAACGCGCCACTGTTGCAACAATCTAAAATCACAACCTGGCGATTAGAGGTGCAGTTTTCCATCACATCATGCACAAAACTAGCCGGAACAGCCGTTCCTTTGTTGAGCTTGCCTTGCGAATTTTTTCGGGTGCTGCAATTGGTGAAATAGAACTTGCCAAACTCATCCGTGATGCCATGCCCAGAAAAATAGAGCAGCAGCAGATCATCTTCATGGCAATTGTCGAACAAGGTCGAAATTTCATTTTGCATCGTCAGCAAATCAGGATTTTGAAGCGGTGTCACCCGATCGAATCCGCCAATCTCTGGATGTTGCAAAACCCGCCGCATTGCCTCGACATCGTTCGCCGCCGCAGGCAATGGGTTTAACCCCGGCTCATATTCACTCACCCCAATCAACAGCGCAACTTTTGCCATAGGGTTACATCGACTGCGAGAGCCGCTTAATCGTTTCTTCAGCCGCCGCCAGTTCTTCGCGACTGCTGACTTCAAGCTCTATTTCTCGACCATCGGCAAACTTGGCTTTAATTTTGATCGGTTTGTTTCCCAATCGATCGCCCACAAATCCAAATAAGTTTTTGAGGCTGGCAACACTCACTTCCGCTTGCAGCAACCCCCAGAGAAACGCACCCAGAGCGCGGTTTCCTTCGGGTGGATTGGGGTCGGCAACGCGATCGACCTTAACGCCTTCTAGCGATCGCATCTGTTGCCAGAGAGTTTGCGTCAGTTTTTCCTGCTTTTCAGGGCTAAGATCCGGGTCTTGAAACGTAAAGGTAAGCTCAACATTGGGGGCGATCGTCATGGCAAAATCTACATCTAACGGCGAGGACTAGACTGAATTCTAACCTTTCTCTATAGAATTCACGAAGCCTTAAGATTGCCCTGAATTTTTACTCATTGATGCGATCGCTAAATGCGCTATGCGTCGTTACCTTCTTCACTCCAAGGCCTGTCCTGTATCATCCTGCTCATCGAGATCGATCGCTTCCATCATCTACTTAATGCTTCTCTCTCCCCTCAGTTTCAGAAAGGGTTTCTAGATAAAGTTCGACGGCTTCTTTGATATTGGCTTGCACTTCTTCCAAAGTGTCTCCTTGCGTTTGGCAACCTTTAAGCTGCGGACAGTAAGCATAGTAGCCACTCGCATCTTTCTCAATCACAACGTTGATTTGGTAAGACATAAGATTGTCGTTCTGTCCAAACTAGCAAATTATCCTACTCTTCATTTTAGAAGCGATCGCCAGCTTACATAGATGATTTGTGGGAAAGCTGCCGCAAACCAGCATACGCTCTCGCCCTTCAGTCAAAGCTATAATGCAACCACAGAGTTTGAACCTGCCATGACGCAACTGCTTGTTCGCCACTCAACCGATCAGCACCTCATTCACCACGGGCGGACGTGGGAACAATTTAAGCTGATCGAACAAGGGTTTGAAGATTCTCCAGGGGTGCGGCTATATTACTACGATGGTACGATCGAGATTCTTATGCTAGGGCAAGACCACGAATTTTTCAGCCGAGTAATTGGGCTACTCATTAGTGTTTTCTTTGCTGAAATCGGCGTTGAGTTCGCTCCTACAGGCGCAATGACTCAAGAGAGAAAGGGAATCGTATCGGCACAAGCAGACGAATCTTATTGCATCGGAGACTTGAAGTCTAAGCCAGATTTGTCGATCGAAGTCATCTTCACCAGTGGCGGCCCCAACAAATTAGATCGATATAGAGCGCTTGAAATGCCTGAAGTTTGGTTTTGGGAAGATGGATTATTTAGCCTACATCACTTGCGAGAAAATGAGTATGAGCGAATCGAGCGCAGCGAGTTACCTCACCTAAAGCGTCTCGATATCAGTGTCTTAACCGAATGCGTTCTGATCGCTCAAACCTCCAGACTTGAAGCGATCCAAAAAATCAGAGCCGCAGCCGCTGAAAGTACCTGAAGCCGAGATGAGGACATTCAACTATCGATAGACGAGTCGATAGAAGGAATTGACTGTGCAAAATACTGAATTGACGAGTCAATAGAACGAATTGACTGTGCAAAACACTGAATAGACGGGTCAATAGAACGAATAGACAGGTCAATAGAACGAATTAACTGTAGATGACACTGAATTAAGGCATGAATGGATGGAACAGGCAGGGCGATCGCTTCCCTGGAACGATTATTGAGCGCGCCTCCAGTCATGCAAGGGAGAATAGAGCGATTGGTAACGATGCCAAGCAGCTTCTAGCTCTGGGGTGACAGTGTTTGGAGTAATGACTCGATCGTAACCCGCCTCCAGCTTGGGAACAGTAGAAAGGCTGCGGTAGATCTCCGTTCCTAACCCTGCTAAAATTGCCGCCCCTCGACTAGAAGCCGCAGACATAGTTAGAGGATGAAGCGGCACTTGCAGCACATCTGCAATCAGTTGTTGCCATACAGGATCGATCGTACCGCCGCCTGTCAGATTGAGCGCTGGCACCGAAATGTTGATCGCCGTCATTGCCTCTAAACCTTGCTTCAGCGAAAACGCAACGCCTTCTAGCGCCGCCCGCATTAAGTGCGATCGGGAGTGGTGCAGCCCCAAACCAACCCAGGCACCTCGCGCATTAGGATCAAGATGCGGCGTTCGCTCTCCGGTCAAATAAGGTAAAAACGTCAGTCCTTCACACCCCGCAGGAACGGCAAACGCTTGAGTATAGACTTGCTGCCACGTCAGACCCAACATATCGCGCACCCATTCCAATGCCAAGCCAGCATTTTGGATGGCGGCGAGTGCATACCACTGTTGAGGCAACGCCGATCGATACAAATGAGTGTGTTTTCGAGGATCAGCGATCGGCTGATCGCGAAGGCTAACGATTTGGGCACCTGTTCCGATCGTCAGTTGCACTACTCCCGGATTCACAACACCACTTCCGAGAAGAGCGGCGGCTGTGTCGGCGGCTCCAGTGACTACAGGCAAACCAGGAGGCAAGTCTAGATGTTCTGAGGCTTCGGGGGTTAGATGTCCCGCAATACTGCTAGACGGAATTAGTTTAGGAAGCCAATCCGATCGCAGATTCAACGCATCGATGATGGTGGATGACCAGCGGTCTTTGCTGACGTTATAAAGGGTGCGACCTCTACCTGATACTAAAGTGACTCAAGCCTCCTGCTGATAAGGTTTTTGAACGATTTCACAGTAGTCTTTTTGATTATTCATTGATCAATTTTACAGGCACTCAAAACCCTTATGGAGCAAAAGGTAATCGGTTTTTTCCAATGTATCGGATGGAGGTCGCACCCGTTATAAAGCAGTGTGCCTGATGCGTCGGAGGGGTCTGTGGCGACTTCTCCCGTCAGACGAAATCGCAGCCAATCTTTCGGCTGAAGTGCCCATCGAGCGTTGGTGTAAATATCTCGTTCATATTTGCGAAACCAGAGCAAACTCGTTCCTGCCATTCCGGTCGTGATTGGGTTGGCGAGTTTAGAGTGCAGACCCGACCCGATCGCGTGATAGGCGTAGAGCATTTCGCTCGATCGCGTATCTGCCCAAAGAATTGCCGGGTAGAGCGGTTGGGCGTTTG
The DNA here is from genome assembly GCF_001895925.1 of Phormidesmis priestleyi ULC007. Taxonomy (GTDB): domain Bacteria; phylum Cyanobacteriota; class Cyanobacteriia; order Leptolyngbyales; family Leptolyngbyaceae; genus Phormidesmis_A; species Phormidesmis_A priestleyi_A. The sequence goes on from NZ_MPPI01000001.1 coordinate 250,880, forward strand.
CATCGGTCAAGACGACTCCGTGCATCTGCCCCGATAGCCCGATCGCTCGAACATGTTTTCGGTGATCTTGAACCGCAGACTTAACGGCGATCGCCACCGATGCCCACCAATCTAACGGATTGATCTCCGCCCATCCCGGTTTAGGCGTTTGCACCAAATAGCGACTCGACGATTCAGCAATGATTTTGCCATCATTGCCCAGCAACACCGCCTTCACCGAACTTGTTCCTAAATCAATGCCCAGCAGCATAATTGAATTTTGGATAAGGAAGCGTGAAAATCTGTGGATGGAATGACCTAATCTTGATTTTAGATCCAAATTCAAAATCCTATGTCTCTTCCTCACGTAGTCGTCTTCGGCAGCATCAACATGGATTTGGTCGCGAAAACCCCTCGCCTACCAAGACCCGGTGAAACGTTAACAGGTCACAGTTTCTCAACCGTTCCAGGTGGAAAAGGAGCGAATCAGGCAGTTGCGATCGCACGTCTAGACATTCCAACGGTGATGATTGGGCGAGTCGGAAACGATCGCTTTGGACAAGAACTTTTGCAAAGTCTACAATCCGCAAAGATTCAAATAGAAGATATTTTAGTGGATGATTCGGTTAGCTCTGGTGTTGCCCTGATTGCAGTCGATGATGAGGGTGAAAACACGATCGTTGTGATTCCGAGTGCAAACGGACGGGTGAATGAGTCTGATGTCGAAAGATTGTCATCTCACTTAACCGGAGCAGATTCACTGTTGTTACAGTTAGAGATTCCGATCGCAGCCGTCAAAGCCGCCGCTCAAGCTGCCAAAAAATCAGGAGTCCGGGTGATTCTCGATCCGGCTCCTGCACGGTCTGACTTGCCGATCGAACTCTATCCCCTAATCGACATTTTGACCCCAAATGAAGGAGAAGCCGAACAACTGGTAGGGTTTCCGATCGAGAGTCCGGCTTTGGTTGCCGAGGCAGCCACCATTTTGCAGCAGCGCGGAGTCAAAACCGTTGTGATCAAATTAGGGGCAAAAGGCGGATTTTGTGCCACGCCCGACGAAGCATTCTTTTTTCCGGCGTTTCAGGTAGCGGCGATCGACACCGTAGCCGCCGGAGATGCTTTTAATGGAGGACTCGCTGCCGCGCTTGCAGCAGGAAAACCGCTTCGAGAAGCCATGACTTGGGGAGCCGCAGCCGGGGCACTCGCCACCACAAAACCAGGGGCACAATCTTCACTGCCCGATCGCGCCACTTTGATCACGTTTCTTGAGCAACAAACCAATCGATAAGCTTGCGAGCGATGCTCAGTTTTGACAGAACTTTTGACAAATCGTGTTTGTCAAGCTATAGCAATCCTATTTCAATTGCCAGAGTGGAAAAGGCTTCCAGCCTGTACGGGCAAGATGCCCATCCCACAATTCATTTAGGATGCTATGGGCGGCTATGGTAGCACTTGTTCAGACGGCGAATGGTGGACTAACCAGCGATGCAGCCCAATCATCACGATCGCCAACGGCACCAAAAAAGCGGGAATGATTTCTAACCCTGCTCGATCGGCAACCCACCCCACGATTGTTGGAATCGACGCAGAACCTAAACTGCCGACACTTGCGAGAAACCCGATCGCATATCCCGTCACTTGACTGATAAACAAAACCGTCACCGTTGCTGGGGTCAGATGATAAGTTTCCAGAATCGAAGGCAGCAACACTCCTAATCCGCCTTCAGCAATGCCGATCGAAATAAAGGCATAAAAGGCTAAAGCGATGCCGATCCAATGGGGATGATTTGGGCGCGATCGTGACGAAATCATTCAGACAACGGTAGCGACTAACAAGACTCCGAATGTATCTGATCTTCCTGCCGCTATCATCCTCTATCAGATTAGATTCCCGACATTCCTAAAATGGACAAATGATTTAGGTAGGGGCAATCCCCCCGTGGTTGCCCTCCATATTCTCCATATTCTCCCGTATTTCTCCATCTTTCGTTATTCCGTGAGTCAAGGGTAGGCACGGGGGCGCTACCCCTACAATCATTTCATTTCCTCATTCTGCAATGCCGCAGATTGGATTTCCTACACACTGATATTAGGTACAAAATAGAGCAAGTCTCTCCGTTGTACCCATTTTATTGGTCAACTATTATGGTGCGCCTCAAACTTTGGCAGTGGGCAGTTTTAGGATTGCCGATCGCGTTCGTCGCTAGTTTTCTGCTGATCGCCGCTGGGTTTCAAATTCACGCCTGGGGCATTAGCTGGATCTGGGCGATCGTCGGCTTAAGTCTTGTGGGCTGGCGCTGGCTTTTGGTGAAATGGACTCAGCCCGCCCTCGCCCAAGTCGAAGCCATTGTCACCGAACTCTCTGCCGACTTGCAGACAGAAACACCCACCACTGAGCCTGCCAATACGTCGTTTCAACAAGCCGAAGCAGCGCTTCAAAACACCCTGCAAGTCTCTCGCACCGATCCCGCGCTCTGGGAAGACTGGAACGTATTTTGGCAACGCTGCCAGACTTTGATCAGCGACATCGCTCAGGTCTACTATCCTCAAACTAAGCAGCCGCTGCTCAACATCTACATCCCCCAAGCTTATAAGCTGATGCGCGGCACGATCGACGACCTCGATCAGTGGATGCAGCGGTTGACTCCGGCATTAAATCAAGTGACGATCGGGCAAGCTTATCAGGCATACGAGGTTTATCAAAAGCTAGAACCGTCTGCCCGTAAGATTTGGCAAGCCTGGAATTGGGCGCAGTGGCTGCTCAACCCGGCGGCGGCGATCGCTAAAACGGTCACTCAGCGCACCAGCAACCGCGCCACTCAAGAGCTATTGTCTAATCTCAGCCAACTGATGCGAGAAGCGACTCTGAGAAATTTAGGCAGACAAGCGATCGCGCTCTACAGCGGCAGTGCCAATCCTGGATTAGAGGAGATGCCGCTCGCCCAACCAGTCTTGCCCAAGGCTCAAACGCAAACCCTGCGAGAGATTATTTCACAAGCGAATCCATCTCAAACCGTCGAACAATCGCCCGTTAACTTGCTCTTAGTGGGTCGCACCGGAGCCGGAAAAAGTAGCCTGATCAACACCTTGTTTATCGAAGCTCAAGCCGAAGTCGATGCCCTGCCCAGCACCGATCGCATTCAAGATTATCACTGGCAAACCGCCACTGGAGAAACATTGACGCTGTGGGATTCTCCTGGCTATGAGCAAATCGATCGAGAAGACTTGCGCGATCAGGTGCTTGATCATGCCGCCCACGCCGATCTCGTTTTGCTGGCGACTCCTGCCCTCGATCCTGCCTTGCAGATGGACTTAGATTTTCTCAAAGACCTCCAGTCTGAGATCTCAGATCTGCCGATGATCGCCATTGTCACTCAGGTCGATCGGCTCCGTCCGATTCGGGAATGGCAACCGCCTTATGATTGGCAACACGGCGATCGTCTTAAAGAAGTCTCGATTCGAGAAGCCACTCAATATCGAGCCAGTCTTCTCGGTCAAATCTGTCCACTAGTGCTGCCGATTGTGACGGGCAGTGAAACCCGCCAACCCTGGGGCACAGAAGCGCTATCGCTGGCAATTTTGGACTCGATCGCGCCTGCAAAGCAGCTTCGTCTGGCTCGCTTCTTTAAAAATCTCGATGCCCGGACGATCGGCGCGGCAAAAATTATCGACCATTACACCTTTCAGATGGCAACCACCCAAGGTCTAGCCGCTTTTCTCAAAAGTCCCGTGCTGAGTTTCATCTCGACGTTAGCCACCGGGTCGCCCACTCTGGCGCTTTTACTCGCTGAGAAGATTCCAGTTGAGCAGCTTCCGGTCGTAATTGGTAAGCTGCAACTCGCTTATGACCTATTCAATCTGCTGACCGCCGACCAACTCAATCCGCCCAGTTTTGACTTTGGGGCAATTTGGGGATTATTAATCGAAAATTCTGCCTCACCAGAACACAACGCTTGGGCATTTGGACACGCGCTCACCGAATATTGGACACAATCACTCACCGCAGAGCAACTGCGATCGCGATTTGAATACTACATGAAGACAGCCGACCCGAACGTCAGAAATTAGCAGCAAACCCCATAGAGTGCTATAAACAATTGCGCGACCGAGAAAAGTTTGGGGCATACTAGCAAGCGCCCTCCCACCCTTTCTCATTCACCAGAAACGCCCGGTCAGATTGACGAAGTAGGTAAATTTAGCATATGTCTATCGAGCAACTACAGCCCGCGCCTCCCCAGCAAGTTGGGGTCTATGTCCCCTACTATCCTCAGGCAAACAAGAAACAGATGTTGCCCTTTGCCATCAGCCTGCATCACAAAGGTGCCCTAGAAGGTCAACGCAAAATCGAGGGAGGTGAAAGCATTCCCTTCATCGCCACCTGGAATGTCTCTTCGCTGCCCGCCGATCTCTGCCGATGCCGCATCCAATTTGACGGCAATGCTGAACTGAGCTATGAAGTGCTGATGGCAAATTTTGAATTCATCGATTTTTTGATCGAAGTGATTATGAACTTCAGGCGCTCTCGTCTAGCTGATTTCTCTCAATCGTTTTATCGCAAACTGCTAAAACTAGAAGACTGAGCCGTAGTGGTTGAAACGTCAGTAATTGTGTGGCGAATATTACAATAGTGGTACTGAATTCTCTTAAACGTAAGGCAGGTTTTGCTTAGAGTCATGATTACAGCTATTTTTTATAGCTAGAAGTATTTGTATCACTCTAGAATAAGCATTGAGCTACTCAGTAGTTTAACTTGACCTTTGCCCACTAAGCATTTAAACGGAGCCAGGACGTGCCAAAGTCCGCGAAGCATTTACTGATTGGATCGCTAGAAGCTTACAGCGGTAAGTCAGCAACGATTTTAGGTATCGCTCATCAACTCAAAGCCAGAGGGCTAGATATCGCCTACGGAAAGCCGATCGCAGGCGGCTGGGGGCAATCTAAAATGGATGACGATGATGGGGATGTCCAGTTTGTTGCCCAAACTTTAAAGCTTCCTAAAGATCGGCTGCAACCGACTCTGTTAACGCTCGACAACGTAACCGTTCAAAAGCGGCTGCTTGAAGAGGATCAAACCAACTACCAGGAACTGCTAGCGCAACAAGCCCAGCAGCAGCAGGGCGATCTGATGATTCTAGAAGGCTCAGGCACCTTAGACGAAGGCAAATTATTTGACCTGTCTATCCTTCAAGTTGCTGAAACCATTAATGCGTCGGTGCTTTTGGTGGCTCGATTCCATTCACTGCTGCTGCTAGATGGGTTGATTTCAGCCAAGCAGCAACTCGGCGATCGGCTCCTCGGCGTGATCATCAATGATGTGTCTAGCGACCAAATTAATGTGATTAATACGCTAATGCTGCCCTTTCTAGAAAAGCAGGGCATTAGAGTATTTGGCGTGATGCCTAGCAGCAACCTGCTTCGCAGCGTCAGCGTCGGTGAGTTGGTGCGTCAGCTTAAAGCAGAGGTGCTATGTCGCGCCGATCGCATGGATTTAATGGTTGAAAGCCTGACGATCGGGGCAATGAACGTCAACTCAGCCCTAAAATACTTCCGAGCGCGTCATAACATGGCGGTGGTGACGGGGGGCGATCGCACTGATCTGCAACTTGCGGCGCTTGAAACGTCAACCCAATGCTTGATTCTGACGGGTCATATTCCGCCCTCAAAAACCATTATCAGTCGGGCTGAAGATTTAGAAATTCCGATTTTGTCGGTGGATTTAGATACGCTATCTACCGTCGAAATCGTGGATCGCGCGTTTGGTCAAGTTCGCTTGCATGAGCCGATTAAGTTTCAATGTGTCTGTCAAATGGTTGACGAATATGTGGATAGCGATCGCTTGCTTTTAGAGTTGGGCTTAGAACCTGCTAATGCGTTGTAATCAAAGCATACTGTTGTATGGGCATGGCACTGCCGTGTCCTCATATAGATTTGTCGCGTCAATCAAATCGGCATGATATGCGATCGCAATTTTGGGATGTAGATTGCCAAAAGATCCGATCGTGGTGACAACAATTCGACTCACTAGCTTTGCTCCGTTTGCTTCGTGGGCAAACCTTCTACAAAGGGAAGTGGGTTGGTCTGCTCGGCTGCAACAAGGGTTGAGGGTGAAGCTTGACGAGTTTCTTCTGCTAAATATTGTCCTGTGTGAATTGGCGGAACAACTCTCATTGTGTGCATTCGGCTGTAATAGCGGTGAGTCGGTTCAGTTTGACGATACTCTTGTAAACTTTCATTCGCAATCTTTTTTCGCAGCTTGATAATTGCATCTAAAATCGCTTCCGGTCGTGGCGGACATCCCGGCAAGTAAATATCGACTGGAATCAGCTTATCGACTCCGCGCACTGCTGTTGGAGAATCAACGCTAAACATTCCGCCTGTGATCGTGCAAGCGCCCATTGCAATCACATATTTAGGTTCTGGCATTTGTTCATAGAGTCGAACTAATGCCGGAGCCATTTTCATGGTGATTGTTCCCGCTGTAATCAGCAGGTCAGCTTGACGTGGGCTGCTGCGGGGAAACATGCCAAACCGCTCAAAGTCATGTCGTGACGCAATCAACGCCGCAAACTCAATGAAACAGCAGGCCGTTCCAAATAGTAAGGGATATAGGCTGGACATTCTTGCCCAGTTATAGAGATCATCGACAGTAGTGAGAATGACGTTTTCAGACAGATTGGATGTGACGGCTGGAAAGGAAATCGGGTTCGCGATTTTTGCGGAGTTGAGCTTTGCGCGGGTCGCGATTTCAAGGTTTGATTCAGAATTTGTCGTCAGGTGCGAGGAATTCATAAAAGTTCCTTGGCGCTAGATTTAGCCGATAGAAGGTGCGAAATGGCGCAGATTGGCTGCTAGTTGTTGTTGCGGTGTAGCGATCGCAGAGAGCATGAATTCATATCATGTTTATTGTATATCAATCCCCAATGAATTGTGGGATGGACATCTTGCCCGTACAGGCTGGAAGCCTGTCCCACTCTCACACCTGAAATAGGATTGCTATATGAGTCTGATTCATGTTCGTCATAAGTCTAGATCAAGAAAATGGGTCAAAGCAAGTCTTTGTTTTTGGATTTGACACGATCGTAAACTTCTTCCATTACCGCAACGAACGACTGATCTTTATTCCAAAACGGCGGAAAATCTCCCTGCTTCTTCACCAAAATTCCAGAGACGCTGCTTTGAGGCGGACGCTCAATCTCTTTCGGTAAAGGTTTAGCACCTTGCCAGAAGTCCTTTACCGTCGTCTGGGTAGGTACTGACAGGAAAGTGGGTCGAGTGTAGAACGAGTCTGTCGATCGAGAGGGTGTTGCTTGGATATCGAGTTCGGCGGCAAGAGCTTGTCCGAGGGGCGTTTTTGCCAGTTCAGACCGCAGCTTTTCGCGAGAAATTCCCCGAAGTTCAAACAGTAAAAAGGGATCGCGATCGAGTTCTGCGGCAACTCGATAGTAAACTCCTGCAATATGTTTGCAAGGATTACTGTAGTCAGGACAAGAACAATCGGTGCTAAAATCTTTTTTCGATTTGGGTAACAGATTGAGATTCAGTTGCGTGAATGCATCCTCAATGTTATCGGGCATCTCATTCAACAACAGTTTAGAAATGAAACTGGCTTTAGAGGCAATATAAGCGATCGCTGCCGTCCACTGGGCTGGACTGATCGAATGCACCACAATCTCAGTCTTATAAATCGGCTCTTTGTATACCCCAAAGTAGGGATTCACATTACCTCGGACTTCAGCAGTAATCACACTATCGGTGATATCGAGTTTGCGAATGCGATCGCTATTGCGATACGATCGTCCTCGACTCAAGCGCCCGGAATCGGTGAATGTTTCCAGCGCTGTGATAAATTTGTTGCCCCACCAAGTTTTGGATAATTGCGCCATGATCTTTACTCCAATACCGTCTTACGATTGAGGGTAATCAGTTGTTTGAAAGCTTCGTTGTTCAGTTCGGTGAGCCACGATTCATCAGAACCGACGATCGCACCTGCGAGTTTCTTTTTATCTTCAATCATTTGATCGATGCGTTCTTCGAGGGTGCCGATCGCCACGAATTTATGCACAAAGACATTCTTCTTTTGTCCAATCCGAAAGGCGCGATCGGTGGCTTGATCTTCTACTGCCGGATTCCACCAGCGATCGAAGTGAAAGACATGATTCGCTTTAGTGAGTGTAATCCCGACTCCGCCTGCCTTGAGCGACAGAATAAAGATCGATGGTTCGGTGTCGGGATCTTGAAACTCTGCAATCATTTTTTCGCGTTTCGGTCTAGCGGTGCCTCCGTGTAGATAGTATGTTTTGTAGCGTTGGTGTTTGAGATATTTTTCCAATGCAGCTCCGATTTCTGCAAATTGAGTGAAGACGAGTAAACTTTCTCCTTCGTCGATCGCTTCTTCAATCATTTCGCTGAGACGTTGGAGTTTATGCGATCGCTCCGGTGAAAACTCGCTTCCATCTTGAAGAAACTGCATCGGATGATTGCAAATCTGTTTGAGTTTCATTAACGTTGCCAACATCATGCCCTTACGCTGAATTCCTTCTGCATCTTCTAACTGCTTCACGACATCTTTCACGACTGCTTCGTAGAGTGAGGCTTGTTCTTTAGTCAGATTGCAGAAGAGTTTTTGTTCAACTTTATCCGGCAAATCTTGAATGATCGCGGGATCAGTTTTCACTCGTCTGAGGATGAACGGCTCGACGAGTTGCTTTAAGGCTGCCGATTTCAATCGATCGTTGTTCTTCTGAATCGGAGTCTCAAACGCTTGCCGAAACTGCGTTTCTTTGCCTAAATAGCCGGGGTTGAGGAAGTTGAGAATCGACCATAAATCTAATAGCCGATTTTCTACGGGTGTTCCGGTTAATGCGAGTCGGTGTCGCGCTGGAAGTTTGAGAATCGCTTTGGTTTGCGCGGCTTTGGGATTCTTGATGTTTTGAGCTTCGTCAATCACGATTCGCTGCCACGTCATGGCTGAAAGAAAGGTGATGTCTTTGCGAATTAAAGTGTAAGAGGTGATGATTACGTCGTGGTCTGCGATCGCCCGTCGAAACTCCTCGGCTGTTTGAACGCGATCGCTGCCGTGATGGAGCAGCGATCGTAAATGTGGTGCAAATTTTTCAATTTCCTTTTGCCAATTTCCAACAACCGACGTGGGCGCAATCAACAAAGTTGGCGGAATCGGCGAAGACTTCTGACGAGTTTTCGGTAGTGCTTCCCGTTCCTGCACTAACCGCGCAATCACTTGAAAAGATTTGCCCATCCCCATATCATCTGCAAGACAGCCGTTTAATCCTAAACTTTCGAGATAGTGGAGCCAAGAGACACCTCGTTTTTGATAGGCTCTCAAAGTGCCATTTAACTGTTTGGGATCGGGCAACACTTCGAGTTGACTTTTATCGTTGAGTTGACTCAACATTGTGGATAAAGTAGAGTCATAAGCCACTTCTAATTCAATTCCGTCGCTGCCTTCTGCGGATAATTTCATCAAGTCAAGCAAGCTCAATTCTGGATTGTCGTTCTTGTGTTTTTTCCAGAACTCTAGCATTTGCTGCATTTTATCTTTATCGAGTTGAATCCACTGTCCGCGAAATTGCACCAGTGATGATTTTGATTGCACAAGCTGTTGCCATTCCTGTTCTTTGACAGGTTCGCCATCGATCGACAACTCGTATTGATAGTCAATCACAGATGCGGCTGAAAAATAGCTTTTACTTTTGCTACTGCCGCTCACTTTGCGACCACCCGCCCGCATTCTGATTTTGGCTCGTCTCCATCCTTGCGGTGTCCACCAAGCCGGAACAATCACTTTATAGCCCGCATCTTCTAGCACCCAAGCCGTCTCTTGCAGAAAAGCAGTGGCATCTTCGAGACTGAGTAAGATTTGGATCGGACGATCGGTATCAAGTCCTGCCCAAAGTTTAGGATAGACTCGTGCGGCGTAACCGAGTTGCATTAACAACTGTTGTTCAAAGTCTTGTCCAAACTGTTTTAGCAGTGTTTTTTGTTGGGTCGATCGCGCGTTCCAATAATCTGCCAAGGGCACTTTGACTGAGGGATCTTGCCGTGCAGCAACTTGGAACTCCAGCACCCAAGGATCATTTGATTCTGGAGGGGACTGAAGTTGGAAACACAGATGAAAGGGCAGGTCAGCTTGACTTTGAGCAATTCGGTTGCGCCAGGTTTGCCATTGCTGATACTGTTCTAAATCTTGATTACGTTGAGGTGCTTCTCCTTGAAGACAACGGCTAATGAGAGTGTTTGCGATCTGTTTCTCAAAGGCTGCCGTGATTGGAGTATGAGTGATGATTTCGTGGAGGATGACTTCAGAGAAATGGCGAAGCAGAGTAGCGCGATCGTGCATCTGCGGCTGAGTAGGCAACGTGTGAAAGCCCGTCGTACACAACAATGGCATCCACTCAGCATATTGTCCCAGTTCAGACTCATAATCCATCGATAGGATTTCCCAACCCGGATATAGTTCAAACTCTGATGCAGATTTACTTTTACGTTTTGGGATAGGTAGCGATCGGTACTTCAGCGACGGAATATAGCGATCGTTGAGAATCACATGCTTGAAGAATTGCGTGTAGTGATACCAAAAGAGTAAATCTGCTCCAAATTGCACATCTGCGAGATTGTGCAACGCCAGGAAATGTAGCTCATTCAGGAGTTTAATCACATTGGGAACAGTAGTACTCTGAGTGCCACTGGTCTTAATCGGAACAACACAGCGATAGCAATCGATCGCCCAATACTGCCAGTCCCAAGTTTCGGGCGAATCGGTTTCGAGATATCGCGCCAATTCAGGCGAAGGACAAGGATGTTGATCTACACTCGGCAATAGAAAGAAGGGTTTGTCGGTGCCTGCGGAGTTGCGCTTTGTGCTAATCGCGATCGGAGTCAGATCTAGTCCAAGTTCCTGCGTTAAAAAGATGGACAGCGGCTCTTTCTGCAAGTGATGTGGATGCAGGAAAGGCTCTGATTTGCGCGGTTTGACGCTTTCTAGGGTTTCCACCCACAGGTAAAAGTTGCCCCGCTGTACAAAGTCAGTTGTGTCTTCTGGAATCCAAGTGCCATGTAGAATGTGCATCATGTTCACACCAACGCCTGCTTTGACTCTATCAAACCCTCGCAGAATGGCACACTTTTTTTGTCCGTTGTTGCATAGAGAGATGGGTTAGGGGCAATCCCCCTATGGTTGTCCTCCGTCAGGGGTATGTACGGGGGCACTATCCCTACAGCCACATCCCCTCATTCTGCAACGTAAAAAATCATTTTGTTATCAGTAAATCGATTTCCAAGCTTTCACCGTTCCTACGCCAATTTCACTATCCAACGTCTCACCATTATCTGCAATTAATCGAATTCTTACATTCTTCTCTGGCGCATTTTTTAACGCTGCGGCTAACTCTTCAGTAACCAGAAACGCATTACCTTTTTCTTTGAGACGAAACACGCGATCGCCCAGTTTCAGCGACAAGTCGACAATCTTCTGAGTGTCGCTAGAAGTGATGCAAACTGAATCGGCAAAGTCATCATCAAAAAACCGAAAAGGATCACGATCAGATCTGAAAAAATTAGTGTGAAGCCGCAACCCATAAGACCCACGGACTGACGCACACTCTCGCCCACGATATGCCAACAGCAAGCGGACTGAGTTTTGACTCCACAAGCTGACGACCTTGACCTGACTGTTTTTATTGCCAAACGATCGAGAAAAATAATTCTGATCAAAGACTGCTAAATAAGTTCCTTCAAATGGGTCAACGACTTGCACAGGCTGTGACCAAGGCACACTTAAATCTGGTTTGAGCAGCGACGATCGCACTACAGGAAACCCTGATGAAACTGCTGCCAAAACACGCCTCTCAGCCGTGATCGCAGCCGTTGAAACTTGTGCGATCGCGGCAATAGAAAGCGTCATTAAACAAAACTTTCTAATCGCCTTTTGAACGCAGAAACCCTTAGCGTGAGTCAACATGGCTACATCACAAAATCGCAGACTATAGCTCGATTCTAGCGATTCATAGACAAGATCGTGCAGCATATTCCACGCGGCTGAAATACAAATTAACATCGTTTCGATGATTGATCCGATGTAAGGCGCATTGATGTCAATAATACTGTTTCAAATCATTTTGAAGCGCTATCTTAAACAAGAGCGTGGACGGTTTGAAGCAGAATCGGTGATTGAAAATACAATCTCTTGTTGGGTCATGAAGCTGACAGTCTTTTTTAATGGTCAATTTTGGGAAGGTGTCATTGAGGTCGATCACGACGGCGTATTAAAAGCGGGACGACATCTATTTGGTGCAGAACCCAGCGATATTGAGGTGCTGTCGTTTGTGTCAGACAATCACGCCACAACCTTAGTTCAGCAAACTCAATGTACGGGTGTGGCTCCAACTGATCATAAGCCGATCAACCCCAAGCGACGATCGCGCGAGGCGGCTAAAGAAATGGCAGTGCGAGGAGTCTCCACAATGGCTCAAATGGTCTTACAGCAAGAGCTTGAGCAACACAAAAAAGAATCAAAGAAGCGCTCAAAAGCAGAAGACGAAGCCAAGGAAGCCGAAAAACGACGACTGAGCCGCGAAAAAGCGAAAGCACGGCATCGCGGAAAAGCTTAACTTAGATCTTGCACCTCTGGTATCTGGACGATGAGAACCTGTGGTTCATAGCATTCTCCCACCCTGAACTGAAGTTCGGGCTAACGGGGAAAGTCCGTTAACGTCAGTTCGACAGAAGTGATTGGCTACGATTGTGAATCCGGGAAGCCCCCTAAATCCCCCATTCTGAGGGACTTTGAACCGGAAATCTTGGCTCAAAGTCCCCCAATTTTGGGGGATTTAGGGGGCTGAAGCCGCTCAAAACGAAACGAAAAGCCTCGTCGAACTCACGTTCCGTTAAAACGGACTGAAGAACTAGCTGGGACTCGCTTTTAGTCCGTTTTAACGGACTTGAACTATTAGCCCGAACTTCAGTTCAGGGCGGGTCAGCAGACTGACTCAGAATGCTGCAAGATTTCAGTTAAGCTTCACGTTTATGAAACGATCGGAGATAACTGGGCGGTGACCGTTTTTTTGTTAAATGACAGTTTACCCTTTACTAGATCAACCAAAATAGTATCGCCATCGACAAACGTATTTTCGAGCAGTTTGGTGGCGATCGGGTTCTGCAATTCTCGCTGAATGGCCCGCTTTAACGGACGAGCACCATACACCGGGTCGTAGCCCAAATCAGCCAGGTGATTTCGAGCCGCCTCAGTCAGTTCGATCACGATCTTTTTGTCGGCTAACATTCCCTGAATGCGTTTGAGTTGCAGCACGACAATTTCGCCCAACTCAGCCCGACTGAGCGGATGAAAGAGAATCGTGTCGTCAATGCGATTGAGAAACTCAGGACGAAAATGCTTTTGCAGGGCAATCATCACGCGCCGTTGCATCTCGTCATATTGAGAATCATCGCCCGCAACATCGAGAATGTGTTCACTACCGATGTTGCTCGTCATCACAATGACCGTGTTGCTGAAGTCGATCGTTCTGCCTTGAGAATCGGTGATTCGTCCGTCGTCCAACACTTGTAGCAAAATGTTAAACACATCGGGGTGAGCTTTTTCGACTTCATCCATCAACACAACCGAGTAAGGTTTGCGTCGCACTGCTTCCGCGAGTTGTCCTCCTTCTTCGTAGCCGACGTATCCGGGAGGTGCCCCAATCACTCGCATCACCGAGCTTTTGTCCATATATTCGGACATATCCATTCGCACCATTGCATCGTCGGCATCAAACAAAAATTGCGCTAATGCTTTGGCAAGCTCAGTTTTTCCGACCCCTGTCGGCCCCATGAAGAGGAATGATCCGATCGGGCGACCGGGATCTTTCATGCCCGATCGAGCGCGACGAATGGCGGCTGAAACTGCTTCGACGGCATCTTGTTGCCCGATGACTCGGTGATGCAGATGATGTTCTAAAGTCAATAATTTTTGACGCTCTGACTCTAGCAAGCGATTGACTGGAATGCCCGTCCATTTAGCGACAATTTCAGCGATGTCAGATTCAGAAACCTGCTCTCTGAGCAGCGTCGAGCCATTGGTCTGCATTTCTAGCAGTTGAGCTTCTTGAGTTTCTAAACTACGCTGAACGGTGCTGAGACGATCGTATTTCAGCTTGGCAGCCGTGTTCAGATCATAGGCACGTTCGGCTTGGTCAATTTGCACCTTGAGATGTTCTTCTTCTTCTTTGAGATGGTTAATCTCTTCTAAAATTTGCTTCTCATTTTCCCATTGAGAACTCAGCCCTTGCTGCTTGTCTCCCAACTCTTCAATCTCTTGATTAATGCGCTCTAACCGATCTTTTGAGGGACGAAATGCTGCCCCGGTTAACGTCGCCTTGCCTTCCCCTTCTAGAGACAGTTTCTCCATTTCTAGCTGTCTCAAGCGCCGTTCGGTCGTCTCTAACTCGACGGGTTTTGAGGTGATCTCCATTTTGAGTTTGGCGGCGGCTTCGTCTACAAGATCGATCGCTTTGTCGGGCAAGAAGCGATCGGCGATATAGCGACTCGAAAGCGTTGCCGCAGCGACCAGGGCAGAATCGGTAATTTTCACGGCATGGTGAACTTCATAGCGATTCTTGAGTCCCCGCAAAATCGAGATCGTGTCTTCGACTGAGGGTTGCTCAATCAGAACCTGCTGAAATCGTCGCTCTAGGGCGGCATCTTTTTCGATATATTTGCGATATTCATCCAGCGTGGTTGCCCCAATACAGCGCAGTTCGCCTCGTGCCAACATCGGTTTCAAGAGGTTGCCAGCATCCATGTTGCCTTGAGTGGCTCCGGCTCCGACGACGGTGTGAAGCTCGTCGATGAAGAGTACGACTTGCCCATCGGAGTTGATTACTTCTTTGAGAACCGCACGGAGACGGTCTTCAAATTCGCCGCGATATTTTGCTCCGGCGATTAGAGAACCCATATCGAGCGAGATCAAGACGCGATTTTTCAACGATTCGGGCACGTCGCCGTTAATGATCCGTTGAGCGAGTCCTTCGGCGATCGCAGTTTTGCCCACGCCTGGTTCACCGATCAACACCGGATTATTCTTCGTCCGGCGAGACAGCACTTGAATGACGCGACGAATTTCTTCATCTCGCCCAATCACCGGATCGATCTTTCCGGCTTTCGCCTTCTCAGTGAGATCTTGCCCAAATTTTTCTAGCGCCGAGTAGCGAGATTCGGGGGTTTGATCGGTGACTTTCTGACTGCCCCGCACCTCTTTAATCGCGGTTTCTAATTTTGCGGTATCGAGATTAAATCCGCGAAATAGCTTCATCCCCAACCGAGGATCGTTAGCAAACCCGATTAAGAAATGCTCGATCGAGATAAAGTCATCTTGCCAATTGTTGCGCGCCAGCTCAGAGCGATCGAGCAGCGTATCTAAATAGCGACCCAAATAAAGCTGTTCAGTGTTGCCCACTTTGGGCTGTCGTTTGGCATAGTCATCGACCTGCTGACCCAACTGCTGCACATCGACCCCAGCCTTTGTGAGAATCTTATTGGCCAGCCCATCTTTCTGCTCGATGACGCTGGTGATCAGATGCTCAACTTCTAAGTTTTGGTGTTTATAGCGCCGGACAACATCCTGTGCTTGTACGATCGCCTCCCATGCTTTGTCAGTAAATTTGCTTGGGTCAGTGGGTTGCATGTTCTCCAGTCAGTCTCTATAAATCTGCTTCTCTGTAGATCCCATTGTAGCCTTTAGCGATGGGCTGTTCGCTGTTAGTAACGAGCTTTCTAAAACTCAAACCCAAATCGAATCACCCACTGCCAAATCATCGGACTGGGACGATTGTTAGGGTTAGAAACGACCAGAAATCCGGGGCTGATATTGAGATGATCACTCAGCGCTAACCCAAAATAGCCTTCTAGATTAGTTTGAGTTGCGCTGCCGATTTTATTCTCTATAAAAGGTTGACCGAGGGCAATTCCCGCCCTAGACCCTGGGATCAGAAAATTGCGGACGGCAAAGCCCAGTGCCCAGCTTTTGGGATTGAGGTCTAAATCCTCTCCTAAAGCTGTATTGAAGCCGTTGTAATTGCCAAACCCCAATCTTCCAAACACCCCAAATGGACGCTTGATCGCCCATTCTGCATTGATGCCGCCTGCGTTGATGGTGCTGCCATTAATCTCTGCGTGGGTGTATTGCAGCCGCACTGTGATCGGCTGTTGAGGTAGTGTATATTCAGCCTCTAACGTGCCCTGGTAGCGATCGCCAAACAGCCCTTTAGCCGGATCTCCGGCATCGGCAGCCGCATAAAATCCGCGCAAGATTAAATTGTCGCGAACCGTCCACGCAACAGCAGCGCCCGCTCCACCAATGCGATCGATTTCGTTTTGCACGATTAAAGGATTGTTGGCAAAAAAGCTAGAGTTGAAATTATCGCCCGCTTGATTGGCGAAACTATTGCGATCGACAAAATCACTAGGCGGCAGTTTAGACCCAACGGCAACTTCAAGGTTTGAGGATGGCTGAAACACATAATAGAGCTTTCTCAAGCGCACCGTGGGAGGAACTCCGACATAATCTAAGCCGCCCCCATCTGCCAAAATGCCCGTTGTGCCCAATAAATTTTGCTGGCGATTTTGAGCCGTCGAAATCGCGTCTCTGCCGTTATTTCCGGTTTCTAATTGACTGACTAGACGATCGCGACCGTTAAAACTGGTGATCAGATTTAACCGAGTCCGAGATGCCAGACTTAGGGTGTCTCTAGAGCCATTCGTTCCAGCGAAAATGGTTTGTCCGTTGAGCTTGGTGGTGGTCGAAAATTGGCGATCGTCTAGCTGAAGATTGCGGCTAGTGATGTTGTCGAGTCGCGATCTCAAATCGTTCAGCGCGTTGCCATAAGCTGCGATTAACCGTCGAATCGTCAAGACATCTTGTTGAGCCGTGCCGCTGACATCTCCGGCGAGAAGCTGTTCTTCAACTTTGCCCAGCACTGCATTCAGTGCCGCACTAAACTCAAACCGACTCAGCGATCGGTTGCCGCGAAACGTGCCGTCTGGATAACCAACAATCACGCCATAGCGCTCAACCAGAGATTGCAGTGCTTTAAAGGCCCAATCACTCGGCTTGATATCCGATAGCTGCGAAACCGACGTAACCTGCGCCATCGGATCTTCGACGATCTCAGAAGTCTGTAAATCTTCCACAGAAGCAATCTGTGAAATTTCTGACGGTGGGGAGAGTGAGCTTGTGTCATTTGCCCACCCAGGCAGAGGTGCCAGAACACTGAGGCTCCCTAAACTGACTGCTAACCATTCAACCTTCTTCACCAGTCTCACTCCTCGAAGAGGGGTTGTCTGCCCGATCGAGCATCACAACCGCTCACACTCCTTCCATCAGGAGTATAAACGCTCAGTGAGATCAGGAAAAAGAAAAGGGAGAAATACGCGATATTAGACCTCCGATGTCTCGAAGAAATCGGAGGTCTATGCCTAACGAGGGGATGAAATGGCTGTAGAGGTAGCGCCCCCGTGCCTACCCCTGACGGAGGGCAACCACAGGGGGATTGCCCCGACCCAAATCATTGCCAAAAAACGTTTCTCTAGACCGTTGCTGCGGAGGGTGCCTTTTCGGAAGCAGTTGCGATCGCTTTTTGCTGAATCAACTCGACTTTATAGCCGTCAGGGTCTTCAACAAACGCGATCACGGTTGAGCCGTGCTTCATCGGCCCAGGTTGGCGAGTGACTTTGCCGCCACGATCGCCAATCTCTTTACAAGTCGCGTAAATATCATCGACTCCGATCGCGATATGCCCATAAGCGTCACCCAAACTGTAGTGATCTTTGCCCCAGTTATAGGTCAGTTCGATTACAGTATGGTCTGACTCGTCACCATAGCCGATGAATGCTAGTGTAAACTCGCCGCCCGGATAATCTTTCTTCCGCAGCAGCGTCATGCCCAAAAGCTCACAATAAAATTTCAGCGATCGGTCTAAATCGCCGACTCTCAGCATGGTGTGTAATAGTCGCATCGTGGTTTCTCCGTTCTTTTTGAGTGTTCGTTACCATTCTGACAAAACTCACCAGACTCTCTCAATAATCTTGAGACACCCTGAATATCCTTACAGAATGCTCTACAAGAGCGTATTCTAAGCGATGGGTAAATGCTGCCATTCATCCTTCCCCTTTCTATCTGAGGTCTATAGAGCATGATTGACACTTCTGAAACCGCTATTGAGTCTATAAACGCTCGTGAGATTCTCGATTCACGAGGTCGCCCGACGATCGAGGCAGAAGTCTATCTCGTCAATGGTGTGATGGGGATCGCCCAAGTGCCAAGTGGGGCATCAACGGGCAGTTTTGAAGCGCACGAGTTGCGCGATGGCGACGAAAAACGCTATGGCGGCAAAGGCGTTCTCACGGCTGTCAAAAACGTCAAAGAAACCCTGGCACCCGAATTAATTGGCCTACACGCGGTAAATCAAGAAGAAATCGATCACAAAATGATCGCGATCGATGGCTCTCCCAACAAGTCCAATTTAGGCGCAAATGCAATTCTAGCCGTCTCGCTGGCGACCGCAAAAGCAGGTGCCGAATCGGTCGGCTTGCCGCTCTATCGCTATCTCGGCGGGCCGTTAGCAAATCTGCTCCCGGTGCCATTAATGAATGTGATCAATGGCGGTGCTCACGCTGATAACAATGTCGATTTTCAAGAATTCATGATTGTGCCCGTCGGGGCATCGAGTTTTAAAGAAGCGTTGCGCTGGGGGGCAGAAGTGTTTGCGTCTCTGAGCAAGGTTTTGCACGACAAGGGCCTGTTGACCGGGGTCGGTGACGAAGGTGGTTTTGCGCCCAACCTAGAGTCAAATCAAGCGGCGTTGGATTTGTTGATGGTGGCGATCGAGCAAGCAGGCTATAAACCCGGCACCGAGGTTGCCCTAGCGCTGGATATCGCTGCTAGCGAATTCTACAAAGACGGACAATATACCTACGACGGATCTGCCCACGCTCCCACCGAGTTTATTGACTACATGGCAAGTCTAGCGAGCCAATATCCGATCGTGTCGATCGAAGATGGTCTGCACGAAGATGATTGGCAAAGCTGGCAGTTATTGACGCAGCAGATCGGCGATCGCTGTCAACTTGTGGGCGATGATTTATTCGTGACGAATATCACCCGCTTACAAAAAGGCATTGATCAAAAAGCGGCAAACGCGATTCTGATCAAACTCAACCAGATTGGATCGCTGACCGAAACGCTACAAGCGATCGATTTAGCCACGCGCAACAGTTTCCGATCGATTATCAGCCACCGATCGGGTGAAACTGAAGATACGACGATCGCGGATCTAGCCGTTGCAACTCGTGCAGGACAGATTAAAACAGGGTCGCTCTGTCGCAGTGAGCGGGTTGCCAAATATAACCAACTGCTGCGAATCGAGGATGAGTTAGGCAGTCAAGCCATTTATGCAGGCAAAGCAGGTCTGGGTTTGAAGTAGCGATTAACCTGGCATCAAAGACCCAGCGTGAAGCGGTAGGGTGTACCCGCAAGTCCTTTGATCTGTCATCGCCGAGATCTTTGCCCCCTAAATCCCCCACGAGTGGGGGACTTTGAGCCAAGACTCCAGTTTCAAGGTCCCCTAAAATGGGGGATTTAGGGGGCTGAAGCCGACTGAAACGAAGCGACGAACGACTGTGTACTCACCCGACGCGATTAGCGCAGAGCGCAACTCTGAAGGAACCGCTCCAATCCGCACAAACAATCGTTGCCAGGTTAATAGTTGGGCATTGCTAAATGCAACACCGATTTTCCCTCATTTCCAAAAGTTGGAAGTGAGGGTTTTTTTGCCCATACAGCATGGCACGCCGTGCCCCGTCAAATGGAACGATCAGCCACAATTGCCTCCGAAATTGGTATGAAATCCAAAATTTCTCTATCAAACCTATCGAGACCAGAGGGTGCTCTCAGGTGAGTTCTCACGCTATAATTCGCTCAATTCAGTCAGGCATCTCTACGGTTAGTCAGGAATCCATCCAGGGTTTTAACCAGAGCTTAAGCGTTTTGTCAAACCCTCAACCAAATCCTGATTAAATCCTCGTTTCTTTTCCAGGAGTCTTGCTTTGAGCGCTAAACCATTGATGAAACCTTCTGGAATTCGAGCCGTTGCGATCGGGTCAGCGATCGCGGTTGCGGTTGCGGGTTTCGGCATTTTCTCCTATTTCATGCTGCGGTTTCCGTCTCAGTCATCGGTGGCTATCTCGCCATCGCCTCCTAGTGAAACGGTCGATGCGGTTTCGGCGCTCGGTCGCTTAGAGCCAGAGGGCGGCGTAATGAAAATCGCTGCGCCATCATCAGGATTTGGCAGTGCGCGAGTGGAGCGATTGTTAGTTAAAGAAGGCTCGATCGTCAAGCCAAAACAGCCGCTCGCCGTGATGGATAACTTCGATGCGCTTTACGCTGCGGCATTGCAGGCAGACGCACAGGTGAGAGAAGCTCGATCGCGGCTTTCTCAGGTGCAATCAGGAGCCAAAGTTGGAGACGTAAACGCCCAACGTGCCAACGTGCTAAAAGCAAATGCTGGGTTGCCCAAAGCAGAAGCCGAAGTGTTAAAAGCTGACGCAGAACTCAAAAATGCCCAATGGGAATATGAACGCTATCAAAAGCTGTTTAAAGACGGCGCAGTGTCAGAATTAGACCTGCAAAATCGGCAATTAGTTTACGAAACTAAAGTCAAGCTGAGAGAGCAAGCAAAACAAGCATCAGAGCAAGCAAAGCTGGAGCTAGAAGGAGCCAAGCAAGTTTTAAGCAGCGTGGCTGAAGTGCGCCCAACCGACGTGCAGCAAGCCATTGCCCAGGTGCAGGTGGCAGATGCCAATTTGCAAAAGGCAAAAGCTGAGTTAGAGAAAGCGGTGGTGCGCGCGCCGATCGAAGGTCAGGTTCTAAAAATTCACACCGATCCGGGCGAGACAGTCGGCAACGACGGCATTTTAGAGCTAGGCAAAACCGGACAGATGTATGTCGTCGCAGAGGTTGACGAAAACTATATCAATCGCATCAGACCTGGACAGAAAGCCAAGATCATGAGCTATGCTTTTCCGGGAGAGATCACCGGAACGGTCGATAAAGTGGGGCTGCAAATTCGTAAAAACGAAGTCTTAAACACCGATCCGGTTGATAAAACTGATACCCGTATCGTGGAAGTTAAAGTGCGGTTAGACAACAGTCAAGCCGTTGCAGGGCTGACCAATCTTCAAGTTAAAGTTGCGATCGTCCCTTAATGTTTGCGATTCCTCTCGCCTGGTTACAGCTTAAGCGTGAAACCATTCGTTTGCTCGTGGCACTCGCGGGCATCGGGTTTGCGGTAATTTTAATGTTTCTGCAACTGGGGTTTCAAGACGCTCTGTTTGAGAGTGCCGTCACCCTCCATCAAAATTTAGATGGCGATATTTTTCTGATCAGTCCGCAATCGACTTCGCTGATTGCGATGAAGAGTTTTCCCGATCGGCGACTCTATCAATCGATGGGGTTTGCTGGCGTTGAGTCGATCAGCCCGATCTATTTAGGGTTTGGCATCTGGAAAAATCCTTTTTGGGAAGGGCCGCCCACGTCACAAACCCGCAGCATTCTCGTGATTGGGATGGTGCCTGGCGATAGTGTTTTTTTGTTGCCAGAGGTTAAGGCAAATCAGGCCCAACTGCGGCTCACTGACGTGGTGTTATTTGATCGTGCCTCTCGCACAGAATTTGGACCGATCACTGAAAAGTTTGAAGCGCTGAAAGCGACGGGCGGCTTAGTTAAAAGCGAGATCGAAAGCCGTCGTGTCGAAGTCGGTGGACTCTTTAATCTGGGTGCTTCATTTGGGGCGGATGGCAACTTGATTACGAGCGATTTAAACTTTCGTCGCATCTTTTCCGATCGCAAAAAGGGTCTGATTGATATTGGTTTAATCAAGCTAAAGTCAGGAGCAGATCTTGAGAAAACATTAGAGCGATTTAAGCAAAATTTACCTGGTGAATTGAGAACCGATCCTAAGAAGACGACTAACCAGACCCAAGAAGATTTTGTGGTCGGAGATGTCAGAGTGTTGTCTAAAAAAGCTTTTATCACGCTTGAGGAAAATTATTGGAAAGAAAGCACGGCGATCGGGTTTATTTTCACGTTAGGAACGGCGATCGGGTTCGTCGTCGGAACGGTAATTGTTTATCAAATTCTCTACACCGATGTCACCGATCATCTAGCTGAATATGCCACCCTGAAAGCAATGGGTTATAAAAATCGCTACCTCTTATCCGTTGTGTTTCAAGAAGCGATTATCTTAGCTGTGATGGGCTTCATTCCTGGATATATCTTGTCTATTGGGTTATATAATCTGACTCGCAATGCCACCGCTTTACCGATCGCAATGACGCTCAATCGCGCAATTCTGGTTCTCTGTTTAGCGATTTTAATGTGTGTAATTTCTGGATCTATTGCCGTTCGCAAAGTTCAAGATGCTGATCCAGCAGATATCTTTTAAGCATTACCGTTTATGTTGCAACCGATTATCGCCATTGAGAACGTCAGCCATTATTTTGGGGCAGGGCGGCTCAGAAAACAAATTTTGTTTGATATAACAACGATCGTCGAACCGGGCGAAGTCGTAATTATGACGGGGCCGTCTGGCTCTGGCAAAACCACCTTGCTGACCCTGATCGGAGCGTTGCGATCGACCCAATCAGGCAGTCTTAAAGTCTTGGGACAAGAGTTGCGGGGCGGCTCAGAAAATAAATTAGTCGAACTGCGGCGCAACATTGGCTATATCTTTCAGGCGCACAATTTGCTCAACTCGCTGAGAGCTTGGCAAAACGTGCAAATGTCGATCGAGTTACACTCCGAGATTCCTGCTAGCGAGTCACGCGATCGGGCAGAGTCCATGCTCGAAGCCGTCGGACTTGCAGATTGGGCAACTCAATATCCGAGCGAATTATCGGGCGGGCAAAAGCAGCGAGTCGCGATCGCCCGTGCTTTAGTCTGTAACCCCAAACTCGTTTTAGCTGACGAACCCACCGCCGCTCTCGACAAAAAATCGGGACGCGATGTGGTAGAAATCATGCACGATTTAGCAAAAAAACAGGGTTCCGCGATCGTGCTTGTCACCCACGACAACCGCATTTTAGATCTCGCCGATCGGATCATTCACATGGAAGACGGTCGGCTATCATCACTCGATGTCACCCCCCTAGCCAATGGGTAGCGGCACTGCTGGCTAATTTCATACATAGGATAGATTTAACTCTCTAAGCGCTGAAGCTATGCTATTCACACTTCTCAATAGAATAGTTAGCTTTAATTGCTAGGAGACTCGATCGTGATTGTTAACCCTGCCAAAGACGGATGGGACGTGATCTACCACCGTGCCCACGCCTTACTCGCTGCTCAACTGGGTGGACAATGGCGCAGAAAAGATGCCCCACCCCGTTTATATGAAACGATCGCCGCCATCTCTCACCACGATGACCTCGAAAAAGAGTGGGAAGAATATAACCTCACCGAAGCAGGTGCCCCAATGGATTTCACCCTGAGCGAAGGCACAGACTACAAACAGCTAAGAAAGCATCTAGAAGGTGCCCTTTATCGCGGTCGTTGGGTAGCGTTGTTGAACTCAATGCACCAAAGCCGATTAGGTGAAAGCAGCCGAGGCGAATCAAAAGAAGCAGACGATTTTTTAGATGAACAATTAGAAACCCAAAAACGCTGGCGCAAAGAACTCGGCATTTCTAAAGAAGACGCTCAGAGCGCTTACGACTTTATGCAGTGGTGCGATCGGCTTTCTCTCATCCTCTGTCAACAACAACTTCCCGACGACGAACGGGCGCTAGAAATCAGCAAAGGCCCCGACGGAAAGCGCTATGACATTCGGCAATTTAGCGACGAGTCAGTCACCGTCGAGCCGTGGTGTTTTGAAGACGATCGCTTCGTGGTAAACGTCGAAGTGTCGCACCTGTCGCAAGCCAAATTTGACGATAACGCCAGTCTAACGGTTGCTCTTAAAGAAGCACCTCGCAGCCTTTTAGAATGGACATTTGTCAAGGAGAAAGCGTGAATATTGCCCAAATCCAGACTTCTCAAAACCTCGATGCCTTCTTTACGAAACTCGTAGCTGACTTAGGAAAATCATTGCAGTGCGATCGCTGTTTCCTCTATCTCCGTCACCCACAAACCAAGTTAGGCAAAGTTCCTTTTTGTTGGGTTCGCAGTTCAGAAATTCCCACAGTCTACGATGAGCAATGGAAACCCGAACCCGCATCCTTAGCCAGCGAAGACCCGATGTTTGCCGCCGCTCTGCGAACCGATCCCTCTATTTTTGTCGAAGATGTTGAAGCCGCCGATCCGCAGGTTTTAAACCAACAGTTTGAACAAGAAAACTTTGGGCATCGCGCCTTAATTCACGGTCACTTGTGCCAAGACGGACAGCTCTGGGGCGTTTTGCAGCCTTGCATTTTTGGGAGACCTAGAGTTTGGACAGATGCCGATCGTCGCACGATCGCTGAAGTGATTGCTCAAATCACGCCTACTGCAATCATCTATATTCAAGCGGCACAACCCAAAAATCTCCCGTAGGAATGAGGCAAATTAATGACCATTAAGGTTGACTAGATCAGTGATTTGCACAACATTTCGTGCCCTTGTCTGAACTGCATGAACCACCCGTCCTTCCCAAAACCAGCTAGAGTCGATCGCATTTTGGTGGTAGACGACACTCCTGACAACTGCTTACTAATTCAAGCTATTTTGCAAGACGAGGGCTATGAAGTTGAGCT
The DNA here is from genome assembly GCF_001895925.1 of Phormidesmis priestleyi ULC007. Classification (GTDB taxonomy): domain Bacteria; phylum Cyanobacteriota; class Cyanobacteriia; order Leptolyngbyales; family Leptolyngbyaceae; genus Phormidesmis_A; species Phormidesmis_A priestleyi_A. The sequence goes on from NZ_MPPI01000001.1 coordinate 275,651, forward strand.
TTCCGAGAGCGGTAAAGATGCGTTAGCCAAAATTGATCAATCGCCGCCCGACCTGGTTTTGCTAGATGTGATGATGCCAGGAATGGATGGTTTTGAAGTGACGCGCCGCATTCGTCAAAATACTGCGCTGCCCTTTATGCCCATCTTGCTGACCACTGCTTATGATCAGCCTAGCGTTGCCCAAGGCCTGGATCTTGGCGCAGATGATTTCATTCGTAAGCCCGTTCACTTTGACGAGCTGCTGGCACGAGTGAGAGCATTGCTGCGACTCAAGCATAGTGTCGATGAACGCGATCAAATTGCTCGTCAGCGAGAAGATTTTGTCTCTCGTCTGACCCACGATTTGCGGACTCCTTTAGTTGCAGCCGATCGCATGCTTGATCTGCTGATCCAGGGCGTAATGGGCGAATTGTCAGCAGATGTGCTCGAAATCATGGTGACGATGGTTCGCAGCAACCAAAACCTGCTGACGATGGTCAACATGCTGCTAGAGGTCTATCGCTACGAAGCCGGGCGTAAGTCTCTCGTCTTTTCACCCGTTAACCTCTCAGAGATGCTGAATGAAGTCATTGAAGAGCTTTCTTCGCTGGCGATCGACAAAGGGTTGGCGCTCGATTTTCACCCTGATCCGAACATTGATTTTAAGATTAAGGGCGATCGGATTGAGCTACATCGGGTTTTCACTAACTTGATTGGCAACGCCATTAAGTTCACCGAGGAGGGCGCGGTGCACGTTCAGATCTCTTTGATTGATGATAATTCTGACAATCCTCAAGTTGAAGTCAGAATCAAAGATACGGGGCCCGGCATTCCACCAGAGGAGCAGCCAACACTGTTTGAAAGCTTCTCTAGCGGGAAACACAAGCGCGCGGGCAGTGGGTTAGGTCTGCAACTGTCTCGCCGCATTGCAGAAGCGCACAACGGCACGGTCAGCGTCGAGTCAGAGATTGGACAGGGCAGTTGTTTTATCGTCAGATTGCCGATCGGTTAAATTAACGTCAGTTCGATGAGTTCTTTCGCTTCGTTCTTCAGCGCTTCAGCCCCCTAAATCCCCCAGAATTGAGGTTCAAAGTCCCCCAATTTTGGGGGATTTAGGGGGCAGCCTAGATTTGCAACCGTAGCGAAAAGCTTCATCGAACTGACGTTAAATTAACGTAGGGGCAATTTTCCCTGGTTTGCCTGGTGGGTGTGGGTAGGCACGGGGGCACTACCCCTACGGTCAACCAAAATTTATTTAGCGATCGCTATACCGTTCTTCTGCCCAGGGTTCTCCGCGACGATGATAGCCGTTGCGCTCCCAGAAGCCGAGTTCTTCGTGCGTCAAAAACTCTAGCCCATTGATCCATTTAGCACTCTTCCAGGCGTAGATGTGGGGCACAACCAACCTCATCGGCCCACCGTGTTCTGCTGGAAGTGGCTCACCAAATAGTGTGTGAGCAAAGAAATTCTCTTCTCTCAAAAAGTCATCTATTGAGATATTTGTAGTGTAACCACCGTAGCAGTGTTCTAAAACATACTTGGCGGCGAGGTCTACCTCAATGTGCTGCATAAAATCGGTCACTTTGACCCCTGTCCACTGCACGTCGAGCTTTGACCAGGTGGTGACACAGTGAAAATCGGCAGTGAAATCACTTTGGGGCAGATTCATAAAATCTGACCAGCTAAAAGTTTTTTCTTGCGCCAATCCCCAAACTTTAAATTGCCAGGTTGCTCGATCGACGTGGGGCGTATCGCCATAAGTCAACACCGGGAACCCGTTGGTCAAATGCTGACCGGGAGGCACTCGATCGCCATATTCTGCTTCTGGTTTGCGAAAAAACTTCCCCAGCATCGCTTTTTTCCTACAAAGTCTTTCTCTAACTGTGTAGCAAACTGTTTGCAATTATGTCTCTGCTCAAAGAATGATGAATGATGAATTGAGGGTTTCGCATCCATCATTCATCGCTTTATTCTTCTTCAGTTTCTTCATCGGTGGGGTAGACAAAGCCTTGAGCGCGTCCGGTCAAAATCGACTTGCCGATCGACAGTGCCTTTTGAGCTTGCACTCTGGCTTTGGCTTTCCAGGTGGCTTTGCGCTTGTCACGCTTAGATTTGGAGGTTTTCTTCTTAGGAACTGCCATGATTTTAGACCGTGGTCGTTTTTAGTCAACTTTCCTATCCTACGCTATTTCTCGACTTGTAGCGATCCAGCGTTTGACAGAAGTTTAGACTTCCTGCATCAATACTCCGCCCTCCCCTAGCCCTCTTCTGGGCAGGGCTGATTCATTCTAGAAGAAGGGAATTTACATCTCCCATTCTTTCGTTTGCAGTGCTTTCAGCAATCAACGAGAAAGAAAGCTTACAGCTTTCCTCTTATTAGAATGAATCAACCCTGCCCCAAAATGGGGGATTTAGGGTTGGGGATGAGGGCAGCAATCTCAATGATTCCTGAGTTAATAGCATTAAGGGTGCCCAGAAGTCAGAGCATTGCTGAATTGCGGTATGAAGGAGAGACGCGAAATTTCGCTACAGGAGTTTTGGCATTACACAAAATCATTCTCATACCTGAAATCAGCAACGCCGAAGTCAGAAGACTTGAACCGCAATCAAGGGCATCAAATTGTCTTGAAAACATCGAGAGCTTGACATTTCTTTGTCACACGAAGTAATCACAATAGTAAATGTGAGCGTTGATCTCAAGGGAAATCCCGACCGCAACGATTCGGTTTTAACCATCCATCCATCCTTTTTCTGGATAATTCTGAAATGGCTGCTAATCATCTTCTAAAAAAGTCGATCGCTTCTCTCTCTCTAGTCTCAGTTGGCGCAGTGTCTGCCTTGATTGGAACGCAGCTTAACCCAACTAACGCTGTGCAGACACAGCCATTAGTGGCTCAAGTGCCTTCGGCTGTCGGCAATGGCGCTAACGCAAACTTTATTTCGGCGGCAGTTGATAAAACAGGGGCAGCCGTCGTGCGGATTAATTCTTCGCGCACGCGATCGTCAGGTTCAGGGCAAAGGGTTGCACGAGGCACTGGGTCGGGGTTTATTGTCAAATCAGATGGGTTAGTGATGACCAATGCCCATGTGGTTGATGGAGCCGATCGCGTCACTGTCAAGCTTAAAGATGGTCGTGAATTCACTGGGCAGGTGGTTGGCGAAGATAAACTAACCGATGTGGCGGTGGTCAAAATTCAGGCTAATAATCTTCCGATCGTGGCGATCGGCAACTCTGATCAACTGCGACCGGGTGAATGGGCGATCGCGATCGGCAATCCGTTAGGGTTAGACAACACAGTCACCGCAGGGATTGTCAGTGGCACCGGACGATCGAGTAGCGAAATTGGATCGCCCGATCGCCGCACCAACTACATTCAAACCGACGCGGCAATCAATCCTGGCAATTCGGGCGGGCCGCTCTTAAATCAAAGCGGACAGGTGATTGGCATTAACACGGCGATTATCGGCGGCGCTCAAGGTTTGGGGTTTGCGATTCCGATCAATAAGGCGCAGCAAATCGCCGACCAAATCATCGCTAAGGGATCGGCTGCTCACCCCTATTTAGGGGTTGAGATGACTGATCTGTCTGCGGCAACGAGAGAACTTCTCAATCGCGATCAAGACTTGGGAATCAATGTCCAGACTGATCGAGGAGCGCTGATTACCAACATCGTTCGCAATTCTCCTGCCGCTCAAGCAGGGCTGCAAAAAGGCGATGTCATTCAGACGATTAATGGTCGAGCGATCGCTTCCACCAATGAGGTGCAGCAAGCCGTAGAAGCGAGTACGATCGGGAGTGACTTATCACTTCAGGTCAATCGCAGCGGTAAAACAGTGACGCTTTCGATCCGACCGGGAGAGTTTCCGGTCAACGCGGGTTAATCGATCTTAAAAACAAAGATCTCCAACTTCTCAAAGAAGTTGGAGATCTTAAACTCAGCGATCGTGCCTATGTTAGACGCTACCAGAGAGGAACCTCTCTTAGGAAAGATTCATTGTTCGCTTTATCGGTGAATGATTAACAGGAATTGCACAAGCCAATTGAACCTACACTAGAGAAAAGCGTCGAAAAAGATTAGTCTATTCTCAACGCGAGAAAAAGCCCCTTATGTGGCGATCTTTAGGAGTTTCTGATTGTGGCGTTGACGTTACCTAACTGGTCGATCGAGGGTCTGCTGCAAGAGGGCGCAAAAGCCATCCTCTATCGCGGGTTTCGCATCGAAGATCAAACTCCAGTCATTATCAAAGGGTTACGTCCTGAGCGCTGCACTCCTCAAAATGTCGCCCAGCTAAAACACGAATATGCGATCGCTCGACGGCTAACCACATCAGCTACGATTCAAGCCTATGGGTTAGAGACTTATCAAGGTATTCCCTATTTAATCTTGGAAGATTTTGGCGGACGCGCACTCGATCAAGTCCTCAGCCGTTTTCAAGAGCCGATTCAGTTCTTAAAGATTGCGATTAAAATCACCGCAGCGCTGGCAGATATTCATCATCACAGCGTCGTTCACAAAGACATTAAGCCTGCCAATATTTTGATTAACCTCGACACCGATCGGGTTAAAATCGGCGACTTTGGCATTGCTGCGTTCATTCCCTATGAGCAGCAGATGGTCAGCAGTTCTGGCCAGATTGAGGGCAGTTTAGCTTATCTTTCACCAGAACAAACCGGGCGGATGAATCGTGGCATTGATCACCGCAGCGATTTCTATTCTCTAGGCGTTACATTCTACGAGATGCTTACGGGTGAATTGCCCTTTAATGGGAAAGACCCCTTAGAGTGGGCACACTATCACATTGCAAAATCGCCAACTCCCCTACAGCAGGTAGTTGCAACCATTCCACAAACGCTGTCAGACATGGTGCTCAAACTCATGTCAAAGGTAGCAGAAGATCGCTATCAAAGTGCTTTAGGATTGCAGTTTGATCTAGAACGATGTCTACAAGAATTAGAAACCACGGGACAAATTTCTGATTTTGTACTCGGCGATCGTGACGTTTCAGAGCGATTTCAGATTCCACAAAAGTTATATGGGCGAGAACCGGAAATTGCACAATTATTAAGCGGATTTGATCGCGTCGTCACACAGGCAACGCCCGAACTGATGCTCGTGTCGGGCTATGCTGGCGTGGGCAAATCATCATTGGTGAATGAACTGCACAAACCGATTGTGCGCGATCGTGGCATCTTCATCTCTGGGAAATTCGACCAATACAAACGAGGTATTCCTTATGCCACGATCGTGGAGGCATTTCAAACGCTAGTTCGACAGCTTTTAACAGAAAGTGAAACCGGGTTGGCACACTGGCAACAAACGATTCAAGCCAGTTTAGGAAACAACGGTAAGCTAATCACCGATGTGATCCCAGAAGTCGAACTGATCGTGGGCGAACAGCCTGCCGTTCCTGAATTGGCACCTGCCGAATCTCAGAACCGCTTTAATTTGGTGTTTCAAAACTTTATCGGTGCCTTTGCTCAGAAAGAGCATCCGCTGGCAATCTTTTTAGATGACATGCAGTGGGCAGACAGCGCCACGTTGAGCTTGATTCAAACCCTCGTCACCGGGTCAGCGCTGCGGCATCTCTACTTTATTCTGGCTTTTCGCGACAATGAGGTTGATGAAAGCCATCCGTTTCGATTAATGGTCGAAAGGTTGCGGCAAAGCGGAGCCAAAACAACTGACATTCGGCTAACTCCGCTCAATCTTGCTTACGTTAATCAACTGATTGCAGAGACACTGCACTGCAATCTCAAGCGATCGACCTCGCTGGCTCAGGTCGTGCTGCAAAAAACCGATGGCAATCCTTTTTTTGTCAATGAGTTTCTCAAGGCGCTCTATCAAGACGGGCAGCTAACCTTTGGCAGCACTGAGCAAACCTGGCAATGGAACGAGGCTGACATTAACGCGCACGGCATGACCGATAACATCGTGACGTTAATGGTCGGACGAATGCAAAAACTGCCGTCTGACACTCAGCAAGTGTTAAAGCTGGCATCGTGTGTGGGCAGTCGCTTTGACTTAGAGATGTTGGCGATCGTTGCCGAGCAGTCGCCGCGACAAATCGCCGATGCCCTACTCGAAGCCGTTCTCAGAGGCTTGGTTGTGATCACCGATGCCGAAAAGAGCTATCGATTTTATCACGATCGCATTCAGCAAGCGGCTTACACATTGATTGCTGATCAAGAGAAGCAAACCGTTCACCTCAGCATGGGTCGGTTATTGCTGAAAAGCATTGCTCCCGAACACTTAGAAGATCAGATTTTTGAAGTCGTTAATCAACTCAATCGCAGCATTAATTTAATCACCGACGCAACAGAAAAAGAAACGTTAATTCGATTAAATTTATTGGCAGGCAAAAAGGCAAAAGCTTCGACCGCCTATGCCCCAGCTCAAAAGCTGCTCTCGATCGCGACCGATCTGTTAACTGAGACCGCGTGGAGCGATCGCTATCACCAGACTTTTTTTCTATTCAAAGAGCGCGCCGAATGCGAGTTTTTGGCAGGCAATTTAGACCAAGCAGAGGCGCTGTTTGGCAATCTCCTACTTAATGCTCAATCTGCGCTCGATCAAGCAACGGTTTATATTCTTCAGCTACGGCTCTATCAGGTGGCGGGGCGCTATGAAGAAGCGTTAACCCTGGGACTAGAAGCGCTAGAGGTTTTTGGGGTAGATTTTCCAGAAACAGCCGAGCAGATGCAAGCCGCGATCGAGCGCGAAAAATATTACGCGGCAGTGAATTTGGGCGATCGCTCAATTAACAGTCTCATTGATGCGCCAGTGATTCAAGACCCAACTCTTAAAATGTTGGTGAATTTATTAACAGCGCTCGGCCCGATTACTTATTTTAGTAAGCCTAGCGTTTTTCCACTGATTGTATTGACGGCGCTGAACTACTCACTCAAGCATGGCAACACCGAGGATTCTTGCTTTGCTTATAGTATGTATGCAATGTTGCTGGTTTCTATTTTTAGTGATATTCCTACGGGTTATGCATTTTCTGAAATGTCGATTCAATTAAATGAGAAATTTAATGATTTAAGGTTAAGAGGAACCGTTCTGCACATTCACGGAAACCATATTAATATTTGGTGCAATCCCATTACGACTAGCATTTCTTATCTCGAACGGGCATTTATCGCCTGTGTTGAGACTGGGGATATTTCGATGGCAAACTACACTGGGTTTCAAGGCGCTTGGCAAATGGTTGAAATCGGTGCCTCGATCGTAGACACAGAGCAATCAATCCTCAAGTACGCGAGATTTGCTCAACAGTCAAAACATCAGGCCGCTTATCAAACCATTCGCCTAGAGCAGCAGCTACTAACCAATCTACGCGGGTTGACCTACACGCCTGAGACGCTGAGCGACGACGACTTTAATGAATCTAAAGCGTTAGCCACGATCGCGGAAGCCGGGTTTGAGAGCGGCATCGTTTTCTATCACATCATTAAAACGATCGTGTTTTTTACGTGCGATCGCTATTCAGATGCGTTGAATTCGGCGCATCAAGCTTCTCAGTTTTTGCAAGCAGCGTTAGCGTTGCCGATTCAAGTCAATTATGTACTCTATCATTCGCTAGTGTTAACCGCACTCTATTCGCAATCGTCTCACGATCAACAAATCAGTTCTTTAGCAATCCTTGAACAACATCACCAGCAGTTGCAGTATTGGGCAAATCACTGTCCAGCAAACTTTTTGCACAAAGCGAAATTAGTCGCGGCTGAGATTGCTCGTATTGAAGGGCGCGATTTAGACGCAATGCACTTATACGAGGAGTCGATTCAGTCAGCGCGTGAACATGGATTTGTGCCATATAAAGCGTTAGCCTATGAGCTTGCAGCAAAATTTTATCTCGATCGCTTATTCGACACGATCGCCAAAGCCTATCTCGAAAATGCTCGAAAATGCTATCAGCGATGGGGCGCGATCGCTAAAGTTAATCATCTCGAAGACCGCTATCCGACACTGCTGCCAAAACCGATCGTCAACTCAAACGAGACGTTTTTGAGCAGTAACGATCAGCTCGATTTCTTATCCGTTGTCAAAGCGTCACAAACGATTTCAAGTGAGATTGTGTTTCCTAAATTGCTCAAGACGCTGATGCGGATCGTGATTGAGCAAGCAGGGGCAGACATCGGTTATTTATTGCTTGGCTCTGAGCAAACGTTAACGGTCTCGGTTGAAGCGAAAATTAATCAAAAAGACACGATCGCTGTCTCACAAATTGCTCAGGCTGAGAACGCACAAATTACGCCTCAGTCAATGCTCAATTATGTGCAGCGCACTCAAGAAACGGTCATTTTAGATGACGCTACTAAAACCAATCTATTCTCAGAAGACGATTATATTATTCAACATCAGCCTAAATCAGTTCTCTGTTTACCGATCGTCCGTCAATCTCAGTTGCTGGGCATTATTTATTTAGAAAACAATCTGATCACGGGCGCATTCACTCACGAAAAGCTGATGGTGTTAGAAACCCTCACTACGCAGATTGCGATTTCGCTAGAAAATGCTCGCCTTTATCAGGGGCTTGAAGACAGTCAAGAACAGCTTAATCTCGTCCTCAAATCGGCTCAGATTGGCATCTGGAGTTGGAACATTCTCGCCAATCGCTTAGAAGGTGATGATCAGGTGCATCTACTCTTTGGTCTGACAGTTGAGACCTTTGACGGCACGACGGTGATCAATCAGGTGCATCCCGACGATCGGGCGGCGCTTCGACACTCGGTGCAGCGCGCGATTGCTGAAGGCACTGAGCATGATTTAGAATCTCGCATCGTTCGGGTAGATGGAACGATTCGATATATTGCGGGTCGCGGTCGCGCCTTTTTTGACGAAACCGGAAAAGCGACCCGGATGAGCGGCGTAGTCATGGATGTGACTGAGCGCAAACAGGCAGAAGAACAGCGCCTACAGCTTCTGCAAGAGCAAGCCAAACGAGCCGAAGCAGAAACCGCCAACCGAGCCAAAGATCAGTTTCTAGCTGTGCTTTCTCACGAACTGCGAACGCCCCTAAACCCGATCTTGGGCTGGGCAAAACTGCTGCGATCGCAGAAACTCGATCCCGCAAAAACTGCTCAGGCACTAGAAACGATCGAGCGCAACGCCAAACTGCAAACTCAACTGATCGAAGATTTGCTCGATGTCTCGCGGATTATTCAGGGCAAACTGCATCTAAACATTGCGCCTGTCGATTTAGCTTCAACGATCGCCGCCGCTCTCGAAACCGTTCATCTCGCCGTCGAAGCCAAATCGATCGACATTCAAACTGATCTCCATGCGATCGGGCAAGTCTTAGGCGATGCCAATCGGCTTCAGCAAGTTGTGTGGAATCTGTTGTCAAATGCGGTGAAATTTACGCCTACGGGTGGAAAAATTACGGTACGTTTAATGCAGGTCGATGGGTTTGCCCAACTGCAAATCAGTGACACTGGGCAAGGCATTCTCCCCGAATTTTTGCCCCACATCTTTGAAGCTTTTCGGCAAGCAGACAGCACCAGCACCCGTGCCTATGGAGGACTCGGACTCGGACTCTCGATCGTACGTCACATCATCGATCTGCACGGGGGCACCGTCACTGCCGAGAGTTTATAGCGGTTCCCGCATGAATGAAGTACATCAGATCCTTACTGCACAGGCATTATAGATGCGATGCCGTACCTCACTCTAGTGAAAACTGCTATAGGCGAAGCTCAGGGCACAACGTTTACGGTGAGGCTGCCGTTCGTGAAAGCCGGAGGTGATTTAAGCGACTCGATCGCTCAACAGCTTGGGTAAATTTCAGGGCGATCGCCTTGCTTTGTCGTCAGGTGCGAACGGTTAAGATGCCGCAACTGAGTCAATTGGTGCTAGACTTTCCAAGTCTTGGAATCAGTCATTGACTGACATCAACTCACCCAGAAACTGCGCTTTTGCTGAAGGGTCAGCACGTTCTGGAACTATCCACCATTCAACCCTGTCACCCATTGCTGAGGCTCCAACCCTGTCAACTTAGAAACGCAACCCAGTTGTAATTTTGAGTCTGCTAAAGATCTGAGTCGATCGGTGAGTGTGATTTCATCAGTTCATGCGTTGATCAAATCCAGCCGAGCGTTGCAATCGTTGAATAAGAGGAGTAAAACCAGCAAAATGAGGAGATTAGCCTACTATGTCAAAGCTAAATTGATGTCAGTTCGACAGAAGCAGTTTGCTCCGAACAGCTTTGCTGAGCCGAAGGCAGTGTGAATTCGGGAAGCCCCCTAAATCCCCCAATTTTGGGGGACTTCAAGATAAATTTTTCGGTTCAAAGTCCCCCAAAATGGGGGATTTAGGGGGCAAAAGCCGCTGACAACGAAGCGAAAAAAACCGTCGAACTGACGTTAAATTGATTTGACAGATTACTCCCTCATTTTTACCTGAGTTTTGATGTCGTTTTTAATGCTAGGAGCAAACATGAAATCATTGATTCGTTGGAGTGCTACGGTTGGTTTAGTTGGAACGACGATCGTCGGTTCTCTATTGGGAGCGGGTCTGCGAGTGCTGGCATTAACCCCAGAGCAGATCGTGCAAAAGCTACGCCCCGTGCCAATGTTTACGATCGCCAATGCTCAAGGTGCGCCTTTGGTGGCTTCTCCTCCTAATGGTCAAAAGGGTGCCCCCGTTGCCGGAGTTTTTGTCAGCCAAAGAGACGCTCAAGCGTTTTTAGAAACGCTGAAAAGCAAAAACCCTAACCTGGCGAAAGAAGTCAAAGTAGTGCCAGTGTCACTGGCAGAAGTCTATCAACTCGTTCAATCAAACCAGGGCAAGCCCGATCAGCTAGATTTTGCCTACGTGCCGACCAAGCAGCAGTTAGCCTCGGCGGTCGCAGTGATGAAGGTATCAGATAAAAAGGTCACTCAGTTTAACGGCACTCCGCTGTTTGTGGCGCGGGCTGGCAAAGAAAAGGGATTTCTCACCATTCAGCAGGGTGACAAGTCGGTGATTCCAATGTTCTTTAACAAAGAAGAACTGCAATCGCTGCTCGATCGCTTCAAACAACAGCAACCCAATCTGGCTTCTAGTATTGACATTCAAGTCTTTCCGCTAGAAGGCGTAGTCGAAGCGATGAAAAAGCAGAACGACCCACAGCTCGACAAAATTGTGTTGATTCCGCCGAGAGAGTCGATCGAGTTTGTGCGATCGCTCTCACCGCAAGGCAAACCTCAAACGGCTCCAGCAGCGCAGCCCAAGAAATAGCGGACGGGTTCACATTGGGTAGGGGCAATCCCCCCGTGGTTGCCCTCCGTCCGGGGTAGGCACCGGGGCGCTACCCCTACAGTCATTCCTTCTTTCTGCAACGCCGAAATAGCGCTGTCTCACGGGTCATTCTTAAAGAGCAAAAACAGATGACCTGTGAGATTTCTGGATTAGACCTATGGCAGTGGCGACAAGAAGCTCAAACTTCTGCGATCGCCGCTGCCATTTTGCCGTCTGAGGTTGATTGGCTCTTACAAGAATTAGCAGGACTCGATCGCTTATCGCTGCGGCTAGAATCTTTTAAACATCAGCCTCGAATCACCTTAAAGATTCCGTTCTCAGAATTAAAACAACGCTGGCGACAACGAGTTGAACAACGAGTTCCGATTCAATATTTAGCGGGTGCGACTCCCTGGCGAAACTTTACGCTCACCGTTTCTCCGGCGGTGTTGATTCCTCGCCCTGAAACTGAGCAGTTGATTGACTTCGCAGTAGCGGCGATCGTTGCCAATCCAGATCTGCAAACCGGAGCGTGGGCAGATTTGGGCACTGGCAGCGGCGCGATCGCGATTGGTCTAGCCGAGGCGTTACCCTACGCGATCGTTCATGCGGTGGATCAGAGTCGTGAGGCATTGGCGATCGCGCAACAAAATGCTCAAAAGTTGGGGTTTGGCGATCGCATTCAGTTCCATCAAGGTAACTGGCTAGAACCTCTAGAATTTCTCAAAGGCAACCTGAGCGGATTGGTGTCGAATCCGCCTTATATTCCCAGTCAAATGGTGCGAGAACTTCAGCCAGAAGTCACCAACCACGAGCCACACCTCGCGCTAGACGGTGGATCTGATGGGTTGGATTGCATTCGTCACCTCGTCACAACGGCTCCTGAATATCTGCGTTTTGGTGGCGTTTGGATAGTTGAAATGATGGCAGGTCAAGCAGATGCCGTGACTCAATTACTCAAAGATCACGGGAGCTATGGCAAGATTCAAATTTACCGAGATTTAGCAGGGGTTGAGCGATTTGCAACGGCGATCGTCACTCACCAACACGGCATCATTCTGGATAAACCCATCTCCATAACGGATGGCTAGATCCTTGCTCACGAATCTTGAGCACCTGTTTCTCTAATCGCTGCTGCTCCACTTTGGGCAAGCCTACCAAAATGTTGCGGCTCTGCCAGACGAGAACGGCGAGAGTCATCGCCACACATAGCCCCAAACCGATCGCGGGTAGAGGCTGAAAGACTATCGCCCAGCGTACCGCCGCCCAAGTGAAATAGTCTTGAAGCAGCGAAATAGGATAGCGCAAACTCCAGAGGCTCACGCTTCCCACTGTCAGCCACAGTCCCAACACCGTCAGCCATCTGCCGTAGACCGTTACCTTATGGAGTCGCTGCACAGCCGCCTGAAAATTTGGGTCTTTTTCGGGCAGCGCGATCGTCAATTCTGACTCACCTGGATGCTCTCGATCGCTCATGGCTCTATGCTATTCACTGGCTCGGCTGACCCCGAAATCGTGTTTCCAGTCCGTTCTCGCCAGAGTGCCAGCAAAGTGCTAGCGATAAAAATGCTGGAATAAGCCCCCATTGTGAAGCCGATAATCAGTGCCAGAGCAAAGGTTTTCAGCGTTTCTCCCCCAAAAAAGAAGAGGGAAAGTAGCGTCAGCAAAACCGTCAGCGTGGTGTTGATCGATCGCGTCAAAGTTTGGTTGACCGCATCATCAATTACATCGTCAATATGGCGACCGGGATTCAATGCGATCGTTTCTCGCACTCGGTCATAAATCACTACCGTATCGTTAACCGAAAATCCGACGATCGTCAGCAGTGCCACGATAAACAAACTGTCTACTTCCATATTTAGCACCAGCCCCAAAATGGAGAAAATGCCGACCGTGATCAGAACGTCATGTAGAAGCGCGACGATCGCAAACGCCGCATAGTCAAGCTGAAATCGAAAACTGAGATAGATCGCAATGCCCGCAAACGAGACAATCAGCGCCAATAAACCAGACGAGAAAAGCTGTTTCCCTAGCGTTGGCCCAACGGTATCAATTTGAGTAGTTTTGGGATTAAATTTACCCACTTTTTCAGATAAAGCGGCTTGTAGTTTCGATCGCTGGTCAACATCTAAAGTCACCGTGCGAATCGAGACGGCGCGTTGCTCTGATCCGACGATCTGGACGCTGCTGCCGCCCAAGCCCTGGGCATCGAGCACCGATCGCACCGCGTCTAAATTGATCGGCTTGTCGCAATTATTAGGCTGAGTGCAGTCGAGTTCGATTTGCAGCCGAGTGCCGCCCACAAAATCTAAACTCGGACGCAGCGGCGCGCCAATCTGCTTCCAGGAAATCAGCATTGCAATGATGCCCGCAATAATAATCGTTGCAGAAATCGTCCACCAAATCGCCCGTTGGCGAATCACTTGCAGTTTCATGAAGCGACCTCCGAAGTTTTTGCGGGTAGGTTGGGGCAAAACAGTTCTGGTTTGCGGAGTCCTTGAACGCCTAAAGACGCTAGTAGTAGAGTGCGGCTACAGGTCAGAGCCGTAAACATACTGATGCCCACACCCAACGCCAGCGTTAGGGCAAATCCTTTCACCAGTCCTGCACCGAGCCAAAACAGCGCCCCACACGCGATTAAAGTTGTGACGTTGCTATCGAGAATGCTAGAAAAAGCGCGGAAAAAGCCAGCTTCGACCGATCGATACAGGGTTTTTCCAGCCCGCAGTTCTTCACGAGTGCGTTCAAAAATCAGCACGTTGGCATCGACTGCCATGCCAATGCTAAGAATGAATCCGGCAATTCCCGGTAGGGTGAGCGTCACTCCTAACAAAGTGAAGGCAGCAAAGGTGAGCAGCGAATAGATGACGAGCGAGATCGAGGCGATCGCCCCCGGCAACCGATAATAAATCACCATAAACAACAGCACTAACATCAAACCGCCAATGCCTGCGTAAATGCTGCGCTGAATGCTATCTCGTCCTAAGGTCGCTCCCACAGTGCGGTTCTCAATGATCTCGACTGGGAGCGGTAATGCACCTCCGCGAAGCTGCACGGCCAGGTCATTCGCTTGTTCGGCGGTGAATCGCCCGGTGATGGTTGCGCCGCCGCCAGTGATGCCCGTCTGAGCAAACTCTACGCCCACACTGGGGGCGCTAATCAGCCCATTATCCAGAAAAATTCCTAAACTGCGTCCGGTGCCTGCTAGATTTTTGGTCAGCGTCGCGAATTTCTCGCCGCCTTCTTGATCAAACCGAATCGCCACACTCCAGCCATTTGAGTTTGGCGACGTTTCGGGAAAGGCATCTTTGAGATTCTTACCTGTGATGCCCGACGACTCAAACAGAGTGCCAATTTTTTGATCGGTGGCTTTGAGTTTGGCTTGGTTATCGTCGATCGCCGCCTGATCGCCTGCTTTTCTCAATTCAGCTTGTTTGGCAACCAATTCTTGACGATATTGCTGCTCGATCCCCAGCCCTGCTTCAGTTCCAGGCTTTTGAGCTTTAAATTCGAGTTGAGCCGTGCCGCCAAGAACCCGCTCGGCTTGCTGCGGATCGCTGACTCCGGGCAACTGCACCAAAATTTGGTCGTCACCCACCGTTTGCACAACAGGCTCAGACACGCCCAAGCCATTAATTCGTCCTTCAATGACGCGCTGAACGGCTTCGAGTTCACGCGATGTAATTTTTTTAATCTCTGCGGTGGGCTTCACCTGAATCGTTAACTGTGAACCCCCTTGCAAATCCAATCCTAGCCGCACTGGCACCTTGACGATTACGAAGATCGCGACGGCAACCAAAGCCAGGATGAACAGTAGTAATGAACGCTGCCTTGCCATACTGAAACCTGTTGTGACAAACGTTATGATAGCGCTTTGTTAACGCCCTCGTGCAGGTCAGTCACGATAGCTCTTCCTCATTACCTGCGGAGGAAGCAGCAAGCCTTCTAGAATAGAGACAGAACTCGTTAAGAAATGTAAGGTTTTTTCATGGCTGATCAGTTAATCAGAGCAACTGCGGCTGACGGAGGCATCCGGGCTGTGGGAGTAATTACGACTCGTCTCACCGAGGAAGCGCGACAACGGCACAAGCTTTCCTATGTCGCGACGGCAGCGTTAGGTCGAACGATGGCAGGTGGGCTGCTGTTAGCATCGAGCATGAAGCGGGCAGAATCGCGGGTGAATATTCGGATTCGAGGCGATGGTCTGTTAGGCGGGGTTTTGGCAGACGCGGGGCTAGATGGCACGGTGCGCGGCTATGTCGATCGCCCAGAGGTTGAGTTGCCACCCAATGCTAAAGGCAAACTGGATGTCGGCGGCGCGATCGGGCAAGATGGCTATGTCTACGTCGTCCGAGATGTGGGCTATGGCTATCCTTACTCCAGCACTGTCGAGCTAGTGTCGGGTGAAATTGGCGACGATCTGACCAATTATTTAGTGAACTCTGAGCAAACCCCATCGGCGCTAGTGCTGGGCGTGTTTGTGGGGGCAAATGGCGTGACGGCAGCCGGGGGAATCTTAATTCAGGTGATGCCAAAAGCGGCGATCGACGATGAGCTAGTTGCCTTACTCGAATCTCGAATCGAGTCTCTACAAGGGTTTACGCCACTGCTGCAAGCGGGTAAAACTTTGCCGATGATCTTTGAAGATTTGTTAGGAGACTTAGGGTTAGAAATTCTGCCAGAAATACAGATGGTGCGGTTTCACTGTGGATGCTCAGTCGATCGCGTGTTAGGAGCCTTAAAGCTGTTAGGCGAAGTAGAACTGCAAGACATGATCGAAAAAGACGAAGGAGCGGAGGCAATCTGTCACTTCTGCGGCGAAGTCTATAAAGCGGATAGCAATCAGTTGACTCAGCTAATCGGTGAACTAAAGACCGATTCTGGAAGTTAGACAACCGCAAACGGAGGGCATGGCGATCGTGTTGTGCCCTTTGCCAAAAAGTATTTATGGGTCGCTTCCAGAATGTACTACTGGTCGAAGTCTCCCGCTTTGATGCCCTCTCGAATATCCTCTGCAAACCTCAACATAACCTGAGCTTTGTCAGGTTCTCCTCTAGCATTAAGCAAATCCGCAGCTTTCTTTATATCTTCGATCGCTTTTAGGGGCTGATTGCTCAAACCGAAAGCAGTCCCCCGATAGCAGTAAGCCTCAAAGTAGTCAGGATTCAACTCAATCGCCTCGGTGAATGCAGCAATTGCCTCTGTATTGTCTTGATCTACTCCTGTCAACTTGCGTCCACGTTCTACAAGATCTTGAGCGTTCATAGATGGTAAATTTTGGCTGTACAAATCTTGAGCATCGGCAGCCCTGTAAGGGACTGCTGATGAACAGATAGCAGTTACATAAGCTAATGTAGCGATTGAACGTAGAAATCTGCAAGTCAACTTCATCTGATTTCATTCCTAATTTAGTTTAAGACAGTGTTTTGTAGAGATAATCCATGCGTTCAATTTCAGTTGGCATGAGATTCTCAATATGCAGGGTTACTTGTTGAACCTTCAAAGCGCTGTAACGCATTTTGAGAGCAGGAATATAGGCATCTTGCTCACGAATAAAGTTTAGTGTGAAGGTGTAAGCATCCTTAATGTCTTTAGCTGTAAATCCACGTTGTGATTGAAATTCAAGATTGCCATCTCTGTCATATTCTTCAAAGCGAAGTCTTTCGTCTAGCCTGCCTTGATTGCAAAACAAGTATCGAAACCAGCCGCCTGTATTGCTTCCTACATAATCAATCACGGCAGCAGACAGCAGATCTGAAAGTGACAGGGCATCGGCTTCTGATAACCGCATAGGATGAGTGTGACCAAACGGCTGGCATACATAACTCCAAGAATGCCCTCGAAGCTTGAAGATGAGAGTGCCTTCATTGGATGGAACTGATTGACCATAAGCATTGGGTATCCAACCATCCCACGGTTTTAGCTGAGTCAGAGCTTGAGCGACTTCCTCAACGTCCGCTTTTACTAGAATCAGCACGATATTAATATCAATAGACTCAATACCTCTGCTGACTTCCAAGGAGGAGTTATCAGGTTTCATCAAGAAAATGCTCATAGTGACAATCTAATCAAGGTCTGACTCTTCCGGGAGAACCCGGTGGAGACGGGAAAGGAAAGCTTATGTTTAAGATGTATACCTCAGGGTTTACCACAATAGCTGCACCCATCTGAAGATTATTTTCCGTGGGTAGGACATCAGGGATCTCACAAGCGATTGTGTGAAGAATTCCCACACCTTGCACAGTGGCTAAGAGTCGTGTTTTCTTGCTGATCGCCTTCACATCTGATGTTGTCATGAAAACAATTGCAGGCACAAAGCTTCCTTCACTCCCTGCGGGGCTATGTTCAAGTGCATCTAAAAAACCTAAAATTTGATATTTTTGGTAGCTCGGCGGTAAGCGAGTGCGCCGCACTGCTTTTGACTCGTAGAACACACTATTTGAATGGATAAAAGTCTTTAAGGGAATGGCAGTAATCGTAATCAGGGGTATTACGCCATCCGGCACTACGTTAGCAATACCAGCCTTGGCTCGTCTGTCCGCAGAGAAAAAGAAACGATTGTTGTGTGGAATTGGGAGACCTGGTCTAACTGTCTCTAGCGCGAAATCCTCAAATCGCAATTCGACATCGTTTGTTCCTATGCCTACTGCACTGGCGATTTCTTCAAGCTTGACTTTAGTTAAGGGAACCTGATCTGAATTAGCACAGCTTTGGCCATGAGAAACGGCAGCAGAAAGAACCAGTGAACTGAACGTTCCCAGGAATAGGAATGCACGATGGAGATGCGTCATAATTGCTCAGTACAAGTGAAACTTTATACTTTTACAGCTTACTTGTTCTTTTTTTTACATTTCTTCCGTACTGGCACTGATCATTCGCTTGTTTCGCCCATCCCCATCTCATCGTCGTGAGTATTTAGCACAAAATAGGTTTTAAAACCCAAAATTTTCTAACGGTTGGTTCCGAAATTTTATCTAGGCGCTAGGCTTAGAGAACCCCTAGAAATGAAGGTATCAAAAAATGGTCGCTAAACAGGAATTTGGCAGTTTTCAAGAACTACTCTCGACCTCTGAAGTGCCGCTAGTCGTCGATTTCTATGCGCCTTGGTGTGGCCCCTGCCAGTTAATGGCATCGATTTTAGAGCAGGTCAACGACGAGATGAAGCAGCAGATCAAAATCGTCAAGATCAACGTCGATAATTACCCTGATTTAGCAAGTCAATATCAGGTTCACGCCTTGCCCACAATCGTTGTCTTTAAGCAAGGACAACCCGTGAAAAAAATTGAGGGCGTTGTGAAATCGCAACAACTCGTTCAACAACTGCAAGCGATCGTTTAGTCTGGCTCGTTTCTAAAACCGCGCTTCATACTCCACCACAGCGCGATTGTCTCCAGAGAAGTCAGTTGAGCTACGCAAAAGCAACTGATCATTAATGCGATAGACAATCCCGACTTGCGTTGGCTGATCAGACGTTAAAACTCTCAAGACCGAGGCAGACAGATTTTGGGTGATATCGACCCCTAATTCGGCTGCAAGACCCAGAGTCGAACTGCCTCTTCGCTCATTGTTCAGCACCGTCGGAAAGAGACGAAACTCACCAAACCCCAGGGCATTGCCAATAAACCCTTGCACATTGGTTAAGAGCGCAGACCCCGCAAGGTTGGCGATGCCTAAAGTGCTATCGCCTCGACCCAGAGTGTTGACAAAGCCGCCGCCAATTAGCCCGATAATCTCGTTTTGACTTCGACTAGGGCTGCTCGTCAGTTCTAAATTGTCAAACAACTGACTGGCAGGCCCCGTCACGACCGCTTGAACGCGAACTGTTTGCAGGGCCCCTAAACTGGTTGCCAGCAGCGAATCATCGCGCACTTCACCCGACGCATTTCCGGTCGAGATGCGGTTGCGGGTGACTTCGGGCACCGAAGCAATGAGACGAATATTAAGCGTGGGATCAAGCCCTTGCCTCCGCCTAAACTCTGCGGTCTGACGATAGCCTCTTGCCAGCACAAACTGAGTCGTGAATAGGTTGACCTGCCCTGCCGTCAGATTAATCACGCCTTCGGGCTGAAGATTGTTGAGCGTGCCGTTAACGTTTAAGCTGCCTCTGGCGAGGAAATTGATGATTGGGGCACGAGTCACCCGGACGCGATCGGCCAATTCTAATTTCAAATTTCTAAACTCGACGGATGGCTCTGCTTGAGCTTCGCCCGGTGCCGCCGTTCCGCCTGCTGTAGCAGCTTCATCTGAGAGCAACACCTGCCCATCGGTTAAGCGAATCTCGCCGCCAATTTTTGGACTGAGCGCAGTTCCGGTGACTGCGACATTGCCGTTTACGCCCCCTTGATAGATGCCTTTGAGGTTGAGCGCAATCTGATCGAGCGAGACAGCAAGCGGTTTAGTGAGATCAGGATCGTTAGCTTCTAGCGCCGAAAAAATCGGCAACACGCCCTGCGCGACGACTTGCCCCTTGCTGAACTGACCTTGCAGAGATTCAACATTGATGCGATCGTTCAAAAATCGAATCGTGCCGTTCACCTCAGTCAACGGTTCGGGCAGAGCTTGAGCGGCGATCGTGGCGTTGGCAATCGTGGCAAACCCAGTCACCTTGGGCTGCAATAAGGTGCCGTTGACTTGAACCTGAACCTGTCCGGTGCCGCCTTGCCACGCGATCTGCGGAGTCAGCAGATTTAACAGCGTTAACCCTTCGTTTTTGACATCAAGGGTCACATTAATCTCATTGCTGTCAGGAAAAACGGTGGAAAAGGGCAGTTTAATCGGAATGTCTCCCGCAATGCGGAGCGGTTCAGGACTCGAAATGTTGATGGTGCTGCCAAAATTTAGCCGAGCGTTGGAATAATTAAAACTGCCCGTCGCTGATTGAATGGGCGTGCCGTTGAGATCGCCATCTGCCAGCGTGACTTCTCCGATCGCAAAGGGGTTATCGGGTGTGCCTGACAGCGTAGCAGTACCGTTAAGGTTGCCGCTCACGCCCAGAGGCAGCGGATAGAAATTATTCAGTTGCTCGATCGGCACGTTAACGACTTGCAACTGTCCCGATTGTTTTTCGCCCCCTAAACTGCCAGAGAAACTAATAGATGACTGCCCCGACTTAAGCTGCAACGGCAGCAGAGTGATCACGCCATCTTCAAAGCTGCCTCTGATGATCGCTTGTTCGGCGCTCAAGACTCGATTTGGGTTTTGCCTCACTTGATTTTGATAGACTTCCGCAAACGCAGGAAAAGGTCGCCATTCGACGTTTTGCCCCTGCAAGTCAAATTCGGCTTTGACTCCGGTTTGCAGAGATGCCGCAAAGCTGATGGTGCCGTTATAGATGCCGCGTACGTCTGCTAACTCTGGAGTCGTCAGGTTTTGGCGTTGATTAGCCACCTGAACCAGCAGGGCGTTGATTTCAGAAAAGCGCCGCAGTTGATCCAAAAGCGAAGATTGAGGCAACCCAACCGGAACCGGAGTTACTTCTGCCGCACTGGTATAAGTCGGTGCCTTAAATCCTCTTGAAAAATCGCTTATGTAGAAAATTTGCAGGGTTCTGAGAACATCTTCAAGGTTGCCCTGGGCGATCGCGACTTTGCCTTCAAACCGGGGACTCGATCGCAAATCTAAATTGCCTGCCAGAGTATATCGACTGTTGCCGTTCTGCAAACTCGTCTCCGCAAACCGAATCACCTTGCCGTCATTCACAAACTGGGTTTGAAGGCTCTCACCCTTAAATGCCCCGATGCGCGGGTTAGCCACCGCTAGTCTGCCATCAATCACTTGAAGGCGATCGGTGTCGATATTTAAGTTGCCAGAAAGTTGCCCCCCTAGCGGGTTCAGCCGCGCCAGTTCTACACCGGGAATAGTCAAGCCGTCTAGCGGCACCTGCTTCAGGTCAAGGCTGAAAACATTGCCGCGCGCTATGCCGACTATGGTTGCTTCTCCCCGTATAACATTGAGCGAAATGGGCTTGAAATTGGGATTGAGCGCGAGGGCGATGCGATCGCGATTTCCCCTCACGTCGATACTAAACCCCTGAGTCGGGGTGAGCCGCAGATCGCCCGCGAGAATGGGGTCAAACGTGATGCCATTGAGCGACAGCCCTCGCACGGTCACATCACTGGCTACGCTAGGAGCAGCCGGGGTGCCAGTTAGCCTGCCAGCAAAATCGACGGAACCCGTTAAGTCAGTCACCGGAGGACGAGGAATCGGTAAGGCGGCGAGGTTATAGTCGGTAGCTCTGATGTTGAGATCCAGCGCCGTGATTTCCGGGGTTCCTTCCAGGTTGGCAAAAATTGAGCCATTGGCGCTAAACCCAGGAGCCGTCGCGTTTTGAAGATTGATTTTACGCCCATCCCACTGAAGTTGAGCGACGATCGGCTGGGTGATCAGTGAGATGCCTTCTGACAATCGCACCTGTCCAGCGGCCCGAATCGCAGACGGGTTAAAGGAATTCACCGATCCAGTTAGGGCAACATCGCCGCTTAATAAACCGCGCAAATCGGGTGAAAAGCGATCGAGTTGAACGCCTTCTCCCTGCACCTGAGCTTGCCAGCGCCCAGCATTTGAAGCGATTTGAGCGTTGACAGTGCCGTTACCCTGGGTGAGTTGTGCCTTCCCAGTGGTCTGAATATCGGCTAACTGAAACGAACTCGTCGAACCCGACAAATTGAAGTTGCCGCTCACCAATCCCTGCACTTGTGACGAAAATCGACTGGCTTGAATGCCGACTGCCTGCACGGTTCCTTGCCAGCGATCGCCGCTACTTCGAGCGTTTGCGGTCACGGTGCCGCCTGCGACTTGAGCCACCACGTTTCTTAAAAAGCGCTTCTCCCCGACGATCGCGACTTCTCCAGTCGTAGGATAAGTGGCTTCGGAAGCTTGAAACTGGGCAACGGTTTGGACATTCTCGATCGCGCCAGAAATTCGGGCTTGAGCGTTGACTCGTCCGACGGTGATGGGCGGTGCGGTGCCATTGTTATAGAGCTTCGCGATTTCATCACCCGGCACGTTCGTCGCCCGAAAATTTAGGTCGAGCGATCGCGGTTCACCCAAACTGGCTTGTCCTTTACCAACGACCTGCCCCCCGACTGTAGGCGTTGCTCGAATATTCGTGACCGCTAAACTCAGCGCACTGGCATCGAGTTTGAAATCAGCGCTAACCTTGCTGAGAGCGACGCGATCGAGCTTGGCAGGTTTTGTGTTAGTGACCGTTCCAGTCAGAATCGGCTTTTCTATCGCGCCCGTGATCTTTGCGGTTGCCTGAACTTCACCCGACGCAGAAAACGGAAGCTGAATCGCAAACGTTTTGAGAAAATCTTCAACTTTGACGGCTTTGACTTTCGCGGCCAAATTAAAGCCTTTTTTCGTGTCAACCGTCCCGTTTG
This sequence comes from Phormidesmis priestleyi ULC007, assembly GCF_001895925.1. GTDB lineage: Bacteria > Cyanobacteriota > Cyanobacteriia > Leptolyngbyales > Leptolyngbyaceae > Phormidesmis_A > Phormidesmis_A priestleyi_A. The sequence goes on from NZ_MPPI01000001.1 coordinate 298,233, forward strand.
CCAAAAAAGGGATTTTGCCGAGGGAAGCCGTGACTTTCTCTAGCGTGATTTTCGTTCCGTCTAGCTGGAGGTTTCCGGCAGCGCCAGTAAAGACTTGAGGCAGTTCTGGCACTCTCATCGTTACGTCTTTGAAATCTGCCGTTCCGGTTACTAACGGCTGATCGTCTCCTCTCAGTTTGACGTTAACGTTCCCATTCACGCGACCTTTTTCAAGATCGATCGGAAGTTTAACTAAGCGATCGATCTCCGATACGAGAAAATCCTGTCCTTGAATCTGTAAATTTGATTGCAATTTCTGATCTCGGAGCGTTTCACCTTTGAGATCAAAACTGCCTTCATTGGCAGAGATTCCGCTGGCTTCGTAGGCAAAACGACGATTGTTATCCGCCGGTCTGAGTTCTCCTGCCACCTCTTTGAGCGTGATCGGCATCCGTTTGTTTCCCCGCTTAGGGGCGGGAGACAACTCCACTTGGGCATCACTTAACCGCAGTGCATCAAGCTGAGTTTTAATAAATCCGGTGTCTTCTTGCTCTTTAATTGCGGTAGAAATCCAGACCCCATTTTTATCTTGCTCAATGTAGGCGGTCGGTTTAATCAGCGTCACATCTAACTTTAAAGTGCGACTGAGCAAAAGCTGAATCGGATTAAACTGAACCTCAACGGCTTCAACCGAGGCATGATCGGGGTCTGTTGCCGTTGCCGGAATGCCACTTTTGCCAAACCGCAAACTGTTGAGTGAAAAGCGTTCAACCTTGCCCAACTCAACCGGACGATCGAGCAATTCCGTTAGATTGGTCTGCACGAGGGGCGCTAACTGCTGATTGACGAAAACGTTGGCATACCAAATTCCTGCCCCAACGCCCACCACAGAAGCAACCCCTATCGGAATGGCAACGCGAGAAAGCAGCGATCGTCGTCTTAGTGGGCTAGGAGGCGGGCTACCTTGCTCAGGGGAATTCGTCATGTATAGAAAGGTGGAAGAATCTACATTAAGCCTCTATATAGTTACCACACAGCCAATTGTTTGTTTTAACAAATTTCTATAGAAACGCACTGAAATGGGACTCAACCGAGTTTGAGCGAGGTTAAGCTGACGACGCGATCGTGACACTACAGCAATCTCATTGCAGTTGTAAGAGTGGGAAAGGCTTCCAGCCTGTACGGGCAAGATGCCCATCCCACAATTCACTTAGGATTGTTTGAAATCAATCGGGATGACAGGATTCGAACCTGCGGCATCCTGCTCCCAAAGCAGGCGCGCTACCAAGCTGCGCTACATCCCGTTACTCGCCTAATCAGTATAGCTTGCTTTTTACCACTGAAGAGATCGACTTGAAAAGTCCGCTAGACTAGTACTCTGTCAAAGATAAATTGGGGCATATTTGTGAAAACCACCTCAGCCGATTGGTCGATCGACCAGCTTCCTGGCTTAAGCACCGACGACCACAGCCGCTTAATAACCTGTGGCATTCACACAACCCTACAACTGCTGCAACAGGGCAAAACACCAGAAAAGCGAGGCATTTTAGCCAGTCAGCTACAAATTCCGATTCGCCATGTCAACAAGTGGGTGGCGCTCGCAGATCTGGCAAGAATTCCCGGCGTGGGCTGTCAGTATTGTGGCTTGTTGCTACACGCAGGGGTGGCATCACCGACACAACTTGCCAGAACGCCGCTCGATCGCCTGCATCGCCAAATGCTCAAGCTGCAAGTCGCAACGCTACAACGTCGAGATTTATGCCCTGCGATCGGCGAGGTCGAACAGTGGAGCCAACAGGCACGGGTGCTGTCCTAGCTCAAAATTCTTCTCCACTACGTATTCCTGCGATCCAAAATAGGGAACCTTTAGTTAGTCTGGATACCAAAACATTCCTTTGATTCCCTCTGGGTCAGACATAAAACCTAGATTACGATAAAAATTAACGACTTGAGGATCGGCAAAAAGCGTAATGTTGCTAATGTCTTCGCCGCGCAACTTCTTAATCATGTATTTCATCAGAGCTTTACCCATCCCCTTCCCTTGGAAATCTGGATGGATGACGACATCCCAAATCGTGGCGTTGAATGCGTGGTCAGACGTAGCACGAGAAAACCCAATCAGTCGCCTTTGTGCGCCTCGCTGTTCCCACATTGTGACGACGAGAAAACTATGCTGAATGGCTTTTTTGACCTTTCGCAGGGGGCGACGCGACCAGCCGACCGCATCACACAACTCTTCTAGCTCATACAGATCAAGATCCCGTTCGGTGCTAAAGAAAATGCGGTTGGTGGTGCGATCGTCGGTCTCATCGCCGACATAGCGATCCATTGGGGCTGCTTTTGAGGCAGCAGGGGCATCAGTACCACTAAATAAGCTCTTCCAGAAACCCATGCAAGCGTGTGGTGAAGGTAGTAAATATGAAGCAGTACTAGATAGTATATCGCTCGGACTCTCTCACGACCGCTTCCTCAAAGGCAGCAAATGATTTCAGTTAAACACATGCTTATAAAAACAAAGGCATTCATTCCGATTTGTAACAATTTGACGCTAAGTTGCTCTGATAACCCGCGGCTTTCTTTTCTTTCCTCTATTCTCTTATAGCGAAGTCTCCCTGCACCCTATGGCTCCGGGCTTAAAACCAACCACTCTAGAACTGTTAAAGCGCTTCAATCGGGCGTTCCCCCAGTTTTATGAGCAATTTGTCAGTAGCGAAATTCAACTACAAAATCTTCGGCTCGCCTACCATCTCTATAAGACGCGTCAAGCTGTCATTGAGTTAAAAGCAGAAGGAAGCAAAAGCGCCCTACACTTTGCCTATCGCAATCAATCTTTTTTGTTGAGCGATATTTTCGGGGTGTTAGCTGCTTATGGTTTGACGATTCACAGCTTGAGTTTATATGGGCAAATCTACCCGCCCATGCTGGTTTTTATCAAGCTAATTGTGTCTCGAAGTGGCAAAGCCCTGACCGATAAAACTGCTGAAAACGTCTGTCGAGCAGTTCGAGAGGCGTTAGCGGGGCGGTTTGAGGTGGAAGAAATGTTAGCAGTCGAGTTTAACCTAGATGCTGGATTAGAGCAAGTCGAAGCCGAATTTTACGTCGATCCCGTGTTTCATTTGCCTGCGTTATTGATCGAGGCTGACAACCAGCCAGGGCTATTTTATAAGGTGATGTATGCGATTTGGCAAGAAGACTTACTAGTCGTTAACGCAAATTTATTGGTTTGGCGAGGGCGAACGCGATTAATTCTTTATCTTCTGGGCCCGAATGAAAGTTTGATCCCTGAATATTTGGGGCAAAAAATTGCAGAAGGGGTGAAGCAGCGACTATTGGGAAGGAGATTTTAGGGTTCTAGGATCAGGATTCTGAAGTCGGGTCAGCATAGGGCAAATGACTCAGGACAAAAAGCGAATCTGCTTCAGGGTAGGATAAAATCATGCCTACTATTCACGTAATGGGTTCGCCGCACACTTATGACTTGACGGCTCCCACAAATTCATCTGAGGTTTTGGTTTTCATTCATGGCTGGCTGTTGAGCCGCAATTATTGGCAGCCTTTGATTGAGCAATTGGCGATCGAGCATCAGTGTCTCGCTTACGATCTGCGCGGGTTTGGTGATTCGCAGCCCTGCCAGAGTGAGGCGGGCTATAGTTTGCAGGCATACGCGCAAGATCTGGGCGAGTTGCTCGATCGTCTAGGTGTTGAAACCGCCTGGTTAGTCGGTCACTCTCTAGGGGGGAGTGTGGCACTGTGGGGAGCCGATCTACTGCCCGATCGCGTCAAAGGGGTAATCTGCGTGAATGCGGGGGGCGGAATTTATCTCAAAGAGCAATTTGAGCGCTTTCGCAATGCTGGCAGGCAAATTGTCAGATTGCGCCCTGGCTGGTTAACTCAGGTGCCGTGGCTCGATCGGTTGTTTGGGCGGGCAAGTGTGGTCAAGACGCTCGATCACACTTGGGCAAGACAGCGTTTAATCGATTTTGTCGCGGCAGATACAAAGGCGGCACTAGGTTCATTACTAGACTCTACAACCGAAGCCGAGGTGCATTTGCTGCCTCAAGTGGTGGCTCGACTCAAGCAGCCCGTCTATTTTATTGCTGGGTCTCAAGATCCGATCATGGAGCCTAAGTATGTTCAGCATCTCGCCAGTTTCCATCACTTATTTGGGTGCTGCGGCGACAACGTGTTAGAAATTGCTGACTGTGGACACATGGCGATGGTTGAGCAGCCCGGTGAGGTTGCCGATCGGATTCGACTAATCCTTAAGGGTGAAGGGCATGAAGGGGAGGTTTGAGCGCTCGATCGCAGCCATCGTTAAGTCTGGACGATCGCGGCAAGTTGCCCATTTTCTGCCGATTTTGTGGATCTTGCTGCTGAGTTGGCTAGTTTTGTTTAACCACTTGGGCAGCACGGGGCTACTCGACGAAACCGAGCCTCTGTTTGCAGAAGCCGCTCGTCAAATGCAGGTGACGGGAGACTGGATCACGCCCTACTTCAATGGAGTGACTCGATTTGACAAACCTCCGTTGATCTATTGGTTGATGGCGATCGCTTATCACACGATCGGGGTCAACGAGTGGGCGGCGCGATTGCCCTCGGCCATTTCAGGAACGCTATTAATCGGGTTCTGCTTCTACACTTTGAGGTTTTTTGAGAATCAACTCAAACCGCACACCGTACATCTCAAAATCCTGCCCTTTCTGGGTTCTGCCATTTTTTCCCTAAATTTGCAAACGCTATTTTTTGGCCGATTAGGCTACTCAGATATGCTACTGAGTGTGTGCTTTGGTGGAGCATTGTTTAGCTTTTTTTTGGGGTATGCCCAACCTGAGAATCCTAAAGTTCAGACTCGTTTTTATCTGGCATTTTATGGATTGTTAGCGCTGGCAGTGTTGACCAAAGGGCCAGTGGGCGTAGTGTTGCCGGGGACGATCGTGCTGATCTTCTTAGTCTGCGTCGGCAAAGTCCGGGAGGTTTTACGAGAAATCAAGCTCGTGCCAGGAATTGCGATTTTCTTGGCTCTCAGTGTGCCGTGGTATGTGCTGGCATATCTACGAAATGGAGAAAGTTTTGTTAATTCGTTTTTTGGCTACCATAATTTAGAGCGATTCACTCATGTAGTCAACCAACATCAAGGTGCCTGGTATTTTCACATTTTGATTGTGCTAGTCGGCTTCTTTCCGTGGTCGATTTATTTGCCTGCTGCGATCGTTCATAGCTTCCAACCCCGATCGTGGCGACAGTCACCACGATCGAGCCATTTAGGGTTATTTGCGCTGATCTGGTTTGCAGTTGTGCTGGGGTTTTTTACGATCGCGGCAACAAAATACATCACTTACACGCTGCCTTTAGTTCCGGCGGCGGCTATCCTCGTGGCACTGTGGTGGCACCATCAGATGCAGCAAGACGCACCAAAATGGGACTTAAAGCTGAGTGTGTATGTCAGCCTTGGGTTGTGCATCACGCTGGCGGCGGTGACGTTCTACAGTCCTCATTGGTTAAATGGCGACCCTTCGATGCCTCGTTTAGGGCTGCGAATGCAAGAAGCTGGACTGCCGCAAATCGGCTTTTTGATTTGGCTAGGTGGCGCGATCGCTGGCACTTTTTTGATTTTTGGGCGCAAGATGCGTTGGTTTTGGGCAGTCAATCTGGCGACTTATGCCGCGTTTATTCTGTTTTTCATCACGCCATTTGTGGGAGTTCTAGACACAGAACGTCAACTTCCCTTGAGAGAAGTGGCTCAGACGGTAATTCAGGTCAGACAGGCAAACGAACCGATCGTGATGGCAACCGATTCTTTTGAGAAGCCAAGTCTGGTTTTTTACACCCAACAGCCGATTACTTTTTTTAATCGCTCTGCAAAAATTAAACCTTATTTAGAACAAGTTCGTCAACAAAAGACACAGCGATCGATCCTCATGGTGACAACACTCAGCACGTTAAATGAGGCAAAAATTTCGCCCCAAGCTTATCAACTGCTGAAACAAATTGGCGTTTATCGGGTCATTCGTTTTTTGGTGTCGAGCTAGTGATGCAATCAATTCAGAAAAAGTGGAGTCAAGCCCACCAAATTCACCAACTCCAGCGATCGGTCGTTTGGATTCTTGGCATCGGCTTGGCGTTTAGAAGCATGGTTGCTTTCTGGCTGCCGCCTGGGTTTGACGAAGCTTACTACTATATCTATACGCTGCATCCTGCCTGGAGCTATTTTGACCATCCGCCGCTAGTCTCGCTGTCTACGGCGTTTGGGGTTTGGCTCACTGGCAACGTCTCGCCGTTTACGATTCGACTCGGCACACTCTTGCTGTTTACGGCAGCGTTGTATTTTCTATATCGGGCGACGACGCAATTATTTTCTCAACGGGCAGGAATTTTAACGCTGGCGATCGCCTCGATCGCGCCCATTTTTCAGATCGGCTTTGGCATTTTGACGCTACCCGATGCCCCACTCATGGCGTTTTGGTCACTAACGCTTTGGGTTGCTGCCTGTGAATTTTTTCCGCAGGATGATGTACCTTATCGCCCTAGCTATCGAGTCGCGGTGATTGGCTTGCTGGTCGGTTTAGCCTGTCTGAGCAAATATCACGGCGTTCTTTTAGGCGTTGGGCTACTCGGATTTTGTCTCACCAGTGTGTCTCATCGAGCCGCCCTGCGATCGCCCTGGATTCTTCTCAGCGTTGCCCTGTTTACGATCGCAGTTTCCCCCGTGCTGTATTGGAACTGGCAGCACGACTGGGTTTCTTTTCTATTCCAAAGCAATCGCGGCATTCCTGCAAAGCGCTATAACTTCGTGAATGTGATCAACACAGCGCTGATTCACAGTGCCTATCTGTTTCCGACTATCGGATTGCCGCTTTGGTGGGTCAGTCTCGCAGCTGGGATTCGAGCTGGACAATCCACAGTTCGATCGTGGTTTAACGTGAGTTCGATGCACCTTGGCGAACCTCCCCCCAACCCCCAATTCTGGGGGAGACAAATTTCAAAGTCCCCCAGAATTGGGGGATTTAGGGGGCGCGATGGACTGGTAACGAAGTCGTCGAATTCACATTGGTTTAAACCTAGAATCCGCACCGAGTCCGAACTGCGCGATCGTCAATGGCTGGTGGTTTGGGTTTCGGTGCCAGCTTTTCTCGTGTTTACGCTCATCGGTGGCTATCAGCAGATTTTGCCCACCTGGACAATGCCCGGATTTTTTGCTGCGACTCCTCTCCTCGGTCAACAAGCTGCCCTCTGGCAAGAACGGCACCCAAAACTCGTGAAGCGATGGTTAGTGGGATCGGCGATCGCGATCGTGATGCTCCTGCTCACAGCGCTCTCGCACATCACTCTAGGAACGCTCCAAAAACCGAGTCATTATGGAATATTTGGAGGTTTTTTAGCGCCTGAAAATGATGCCTCGATCAGCCTGGTAGATATCGTGCAACTGCGCCAAAATTTTGCCGCTTCTCCTCAGCTTTTAGCGGCTCTTAAAGACGCTGATTTTGTGTTTAGCAATCGCTTTCACATGGCAGGTCATGTGGGTATGGCATTAACACCTTTAGCGCCAATTCCGGTCACTTGTTTTGATAAAAAAGATGTGCGCGGCTTTGCGTTTTGGTCAACGGCTGAACAATGGGTCGGCAAAGATGGGCTATATCTAACCTCGAATAAGTTCCAGACTGAGGGAGATTCTGCGGCAGAATATGCGCCCTACTTTCAACAGTTTGAAAAACTGGGAGAAGTGCCGCTACGACGGGGTGGTGTCATCGTTGACAAATTTCACGTCTATCGCGGCAAAAATTTGCTAAAACCCTATCCTCGTCCTTCACTGTAATGCGATCGTTAAACGAGTGACTAAAATCACAAGATGGGAACCCGTACTCGTAATCTCCGTCTACGAGAAGTGTTGTATAAAAGCTTCACCATGCTAAGACCTCTTTTGTCTGGAGCGACGATCGCAAGTTTAGCGATCGTGGGCAGTCTAGGATCTTCTTTGTCTGCTCGAAGCCACGCAACTTTGACAAAACCGACATCAGCAGCGCCTACAGCTTCGGTCAATTTGATCGCTCAAGCAAATTCGACGACGCAATCCCTTGAGCAAGCTGTCTATCAGAAAATTAATCAATATCGCGCCAGCAAAGGGCTTCCGGCTTTAAAGCTTGCCGCGAGTCTGACTCAGCAGGCTCGGCAACACAGCCAAAATATGTCCACTGGAAAGACCGCTTTTGGTCATCAGGGCTTTGAGCAGCGAGTTAAAGAAATTGCTAAGTCGGTGCCTTATCGCGGAGCTGCCGAAAACGTTGCCTATAACATGGGCTATCAAGACCCCGTTGCTCAAGCGGTGCAGGGCTGGCTCAAAAGCCCCGGACATCTCAAAAACATTCAAGGAAATTATGGGTTAACGGGTATTGGGGTCAGCCGTAATGCTAGGGGAGAGATCTACTTTACGCAGATCTTCATCCGTAAATAGCAGGTCACAGCTAAGTTTTCGCGCTGGGAAGTCGGTAATATGGGATCGGTCTAATCCTTTTTGCTGCTTCCCACCCCCTAAATGGAACCCAAAGATTTTCAGATTTGTGACGGTGATCTCCCCACAGACTGGTTAGAGCGTTATTTGCAAACAGACGCGATCGCAGTTGACACCGAAACGATGGGCTTATTGCCTCAGCGCGATCGTCTGTGTTTGGTGCAGTTGTGCGATGGTGACGATCGGGTTGCCGTCGTGCGAATTGCTCAAAAACAGACCGCAGCGCCCAATCTCAAAAAGCTGCTAGAAGCCGCCGCGATCACCAAGATTTTTCACTTTGCGCGGTTTGACATCACAACCCTGCGTCACTATTTAGGAATTCGCGTCACGCCGCTATTCTGCACCAAAATCGCCAGCAAACTAGCCCGGACTTACAGCCCCAAACACGGTTTAAAAGATCTGATTCAAGAATTAGAAGGGGTGGAGTTAGACAAAAGCGCTGGAAGTTCTGACTGGGGAAACGCCGCAAATCTGTCAGAAGCACAACTTCGATACGCCGCAAATGATGTTCGCTATTTGATTAGCGCTCGTCAAAAATTGATGGCGATGCTAGAGCGAGAAGACCGCTTAGAACTCGCCGAGCAGTGTTTTCAGTGTCTACCCGTGTTTAGCGCTTTGGATCTGATGCAGTATCAGGGCATTTTTGAACACTAAACCTGGTATAGATCTCATCCCACGAAAATTAGAGATTATGGATGTGGGGCTTCCCGTCTGCCCAACTAAAGCAGATTTGAAATTACTTCAGCTTTTGTTTGATAAACGCCATAATCTGCCCCTGTTGCTTCTTCAACGCATCGATCTCAGCCTGCATTTTGGCAATTTTGGCATTGAGTTGTTGAACATCTGCGTTGCCCGTCGTGTCGATCGCAGCAGGAGCAGCAGGGACACCACCAGCCGGACGGCGTTTTGCCTTAGTCATCGCCATTTTAATCGCAGTGATCAAAATCTTCTGATCAAAGGGCTTCTGCACAAACTCAAAATATTCAAACGGCTCTTGCAGCTTTTCAGCGACTTCCTCTTTGCGCCCAGACATCAGCACCAGCGGAATGCTCTGCAACTCTGGCTGAAGCTGAATCTGCTGAAAAACTTCCCAACCACTCATGCGCGGCAACAAGAAATCGAGCATGATCAGGTTGGGGCGCTCTTGCCGAATCAGATTGATGCCCTGAATGCCGTCTTTGGCTTCTAGAACCTCAAAATTGCCCTTCGGCAACATATCACGCACCATGTTGCGGATAACAGCGCTGTCATCAATGACGACGATTTTATGACTTGCCACAACTGAACTCCTCTAGAGTGACGAAAAACGAAGGAAGTGAACGGAGACGAATATCACAAGGGTTTTAGAGGCTTAATCTAAACAGAAGGTAGAGATCCTGAACGTCATAGCTGACCGATTCGAGGAGTGGGAGTCAACCCATTGTGGCTTCGCGTTACGAAGTCAGATGAACTTGAGCGTGACTTACTTGGCTGAACGTCAAAATAACATGCCCTAGTGTACCCTCTATGATTAATAAATTGCGGTGACTCTGATCATCTAAGAAAAGCCGCTTTACAGAACGATTTCTATCGTCGCTTACCTCTTTCTACCCCGAACCTGCACTAGACCCAGTATTCCCACTTCTATGCCGACTGAAACGAATCGAAACTTAAGTTCTGAATCTGAATCGTCGCGATCGCTCAACCGATCGGACATAACAGTAATGCCAGACTGGCTGCGCCGCCCGATCGGGAAAGCTAGCGAGATTTCGACAGTGCAGCGCATTATTAAGCAGCGTCAAATTCACACGATTTGTGAAGAGGGGCGCTGCCCTAACCGAGGAGAGTGCTATGCCCAAGGCACTGCCACGTTTTTACTCATGGGCCCGGTTTGCACTCGCGCTTGCGGCTTTTGCCAAGTGGATAAAGGACACGCCCCAATGCCGTTAGATGCTGAAGAACCGCAAAAGGTTGCCGAATCAGTGCGACTGTTAGGGTTGCGATATGTCGTTCTCACCTCAGTGGCGCGAGATGATTTGCCTGATCAGGGTTCTGGCTGGTTTGCAGCAACGATGAATGAAATTCGTCGAGTTAACCCCTCGACCCAAATTGAGGTGCTGACTCCTGATTTTTGGGGCGGACGCGAAGACAATTTGACTCCTGAAGCGTTGCAGTCTCAGCGAATTGCCACGATCGTAGCTGCCCACCCTGCTTGTTATAACCACAATGTTGAGACGGTGCGCCGTTTACAAGCGCCTGTGCGACGCGGGGCAAAATACGATCGCTCTCTCAAAGTTCTGCAAATCGTCAAGGATTTGAACCCGGCTATTCCCACAAAGTCGGGCTTGATGCTAGGGCACGGCGAAACGGAAGCCGAAGTGATCGAAACGCTGGCTGCTTTAAGAGCGGTGAACTGCGATCGCCTGACGATCGGGCAGTATATGCGTCCATCGCTAGAACATTTGCCTGTTCAGAAATATTGGCACCCCGATGAGTTTGATCACTTGGGGGCGATCGCCCGTGAAATGGGATTTTCTCACGTTCGCTCGGCTCCGTTAGTCCGCAGTTCTTATCATGCTGGGGCCGAAGAATAAGCCTCGTTTACAAACTGCTTAATCGAAATTTACCTTTAGAGGTGCCCTTGTTTTGGTATCCCTTAAGAAGGTCACTAAATCTGGAGAATCGCTTATGGCAACTCAAACAGCAAAAAATCCGACGGGGGCAACCGTTAAAACGAGTAAACCGCCCTACCCGTTCCGTACAGGCTGGGCATTATTGCTTTTGGGCATTAACTTTGTGGTAGCCGCTTACTACTTTGGGATTCTCAAGTAGTCGCTGCTAGCAAATTCCCTTTTATTCACACCTTGAGGATTCTCCCTAGTTTTTTCTCGATCGCTGAGACGAGATTAGGGAGAACCCTTTATTCAGGTGAGATTGCGGCTCTTAGACTTTTGCAAAACTCCTCGATCGACTTCAACCCCTCAGCCGGAGTTCCTTCTGCTAGACGCTTCACAAAAGCACTGCCGACAATCACAGCATCCGCACCCCAATCCATTACTTGGCGGGCGTGTTCGGGCTGAGAAATGCCAAACCCAACTCCGATCGGCTTATCGGTGACGTTTCGCAGTTCCACGACTAAATCTTTGACTCGTGCTTGAATCTGAGTCCTTACGCCTGTTACGCCCGTAGTGCTGACTAAGTAGATAAACCCTTGAGACTGAAGCGCGATCGCGGCAATGCGCTCTTGAGGGCTTGTAGGCGCGACTAGCAGAATCACTTCAATTCCGCGAACCGCCGCAGGCTTTAACAGGCTGTCAGACTCTTCTAGGGGCAAATCAGGGACAACTAGACCCTTAATTCCTGCGTCGGCGATGTCTTGCAAAAATTGATCGATGCCACGGTTAATAATCGGATTGTAGTACATGAAAAGAATCAAGGGCGATCGCAGCGTCGGTGCAACCTCTTTAACCATTTTCAACACGTCGTCTAGTCGAGTTCCTCGTGCGAGTGCCCGTGTTGCGGCAGCTTGAATTACTGGGCCGTCTGCTAACGGATCAGAGTAAGGGACTCCCAATTCGATTAAATCGGCACCAGAGCGATCGAGAACGCGCAATGCTTCAGCCGTCGTCTCTAAATCAGGATCGCCTGCGGTAATGAAGGGAATCAAGGCGCATCGAGCATGATCCCGCAGATGCTCAAAGCATTGGGAAACTGAAGTCATTTCTGTCCTTAACGGTGAAGTAAAAATAAGGGAATGCAAATAATTAGTTTAAGCCGATCGAGGGCAGGGTGTGCAGGCAGGCGATCGCTAATTTGATGCTTAGGGTCGTGAATTAAATAGTGTCTGTTACTTGCAAAGGCACTGGGCACGGCAGTGCCATGCCGCTACAGAACCTTTGGCTTTATTTAATTTACGATCTTTAACCTTTTGCTCGTTGATTTTCCTGCTCAATTTCGGCTTGCAGGGTTGCCAGTTCTTCGGGGGTCAACTCTTCTAGACGCTTTTGCAGAACGGCTTCTTCGTAGTCTCTTAGCTGCTTGTCATAGGTCATATCTTTAGACAGCACCCGCGTTAGGTAGCTAAAAACCCAGACGACCAGGGCACTGATCAAGAACACCTGACTCCAGATCCCGGCGTTCATACTGTCTAGCCCAACGAGTTGCAAAACCAGATAGACCAGTCCGCCAGCCGCAAAAACGCCTAGACTTATTCCGATCGCGTCAATTCGTCGCATCCACCAACCCATTCATGAACAATTCAGGCTTCAATTTCTCGGCGCTTCGGTCTAAAGTTTAGAAACGGCGCAAGCAACAGCATTCCGGGGAAGAAGAGAAACACCAGAAAATACATAAAGGTGCGCTCGATCGAGCTAACCACATACCAGCGTTTTTGCAGATAGAGATATAGCGCAAATGGCATTACCACTAGATAGGCTCCGCCCAGAACTGAATATAAGAGTGCAACTTCCATAGGGTTACAGGAATAATGAGGATCGGACTACCCTACTATCGTACCGTTATTTCAGCCAGGGCAAAAGAGAGTTGCACATCGGGTCAATTAATGATGGAATAGAGGTCTGAGATTAACCGATCGCGGGGGCATGGCGGAATGGTAGACGCAACGGACTTAAAATCCGTTGACTGCAAGGTCGTGAGGGTTCAAGTCCCTCTGCCCCCATTAGTCGAGATTTAGCTCTGAGCGCTCCGAACGAGACAAAGTTTGGGGCGCTTCTTGTAGCAGATCATCGTTTTTGGTACATTAGTATGATTCCTTTGGTAAGAGGATTTCTTGAACCTTCTGAAAAGTGCATTCTACGAAGTCCTTAATCAAAAATTCCGACTAATAGACGATGACGGGTCTTGATCGTCAGGAAGAATCAGATAAAAGTTTGATGAGTTCCGATAAAATTTGTAATTGCATCAGTATCATCTCTTAAGGACTATATTTTCTTTAAAAGCTACCCTGCTTCACCAACTTGGTGTTGATACCCATGAACGGAACGCCCAATCGGGATTTGAGCAAGCTTCAGTCAGAATCCGTTGGAATGCAACCCCTCTCAGATCGTCTTTCTGTCCCATCTTTGGGCACTCTGACTAATGGAACGATCGGAGAAGTTCAGATGAGTGGGCACCCTTCAGAACCGTCTAAGCAGGTTTCTCGCTCAGGGCGAAACCTTCACCAGGCTCAAGAAACGGTTTATCGATTTCTGCTAGACATCGTTAAAACCTGGCCTCCCGAAGAAGTGCTATTGGAGTTTAAGCATCTCTTTCTCTATCACGTTGAGACCACTAGCGCTGGAGCCATTCATGCGGTCTACGAAATTGTCTTTAGCAATAACGAAGAAGAATTTAGAAATACGCTCAAGCGATCGTGCTATATTCTCGTCAACAATTGGGATGCGAGTCGTAACTTTAAGCCCATTCAAGAATTAATCAAAGTCTTTGAAGACAGCAGTCTCGATCGACAAACAATTTCTCCGACGCTGAAGCGATTAAGAGTCTGGATCGACACCTTTAGGAGGGGCAAAGACTATGAAGAGCTAAAGCTTTTTGCGTCGAGATATGACGAGTCTCCCGAAGCACCGTGGTCAAATCGCTACACTTCTTATTTGCTCGTTCCTCAATATATTAATTCGGCAAACCCGATCGAGCAGCGAGAAGCCGCAAGAGCTTTATCAATGCAGCTTAAAGATAAATTTAAGTTTAGGTTAGCGATGTATATTGCTAAATCTCAGTCTGCAACCTCGCCAGAAAGATTGCCCGAAAACCCGACCGTGTTAGGCGATAACGTCTTGCAGTTGATTAAAACGATCGTGGCAAAACGCGGTCAATTTAGCTATGCAAACTTAGCCAATATTTTCATCAATCAGACGCATCAGTTGAGCTATAAAGAGTTTAAACGTGAGCTAAAACGATATTTAATTGTGTCAATCGATGGCAATGAATTGACTGAAACTCTCCAAGCAAGGTTCACCGAAAAACTAGACCCTCTCTATCTAGACTACGACCATGAGACGCTCAATGAAGCGTTGATCTTGAGAACGTGTAATCGCATTATTGAACATCTCACCACCGAAAATCGGCAAGATCCCTCGCCTTTGTTTGTGCTGCTCGTGTCTCAAGGAAGCCCGCTGACTTTAGTGATTGTGCTGCTTAAGTTAATCTTGATTTGTAGAAATGCACGAACTCATTTAGAAGCACAAATCGCTGAACTGATTCGCTATTATAAAAACTTTCCAGAAGATGAGTGTCGGTGGGTCGTTAACTTTTTAGAGATCTTTAATGTCACGTTTGCGATCTATGCCGAAAACGTGCAATACAACTTGATTAAAATGGATAAAACTCAAGAACCGCTCCATATTCCCAAAGCGTTGCAAAATCTGGATGCTTACCGCGTTTTTTCGCAGCTTAAGCGCGAGGTTATGCCCAAACTCTCTGACGAAGTTGAGTTAACCGAAACATTTGAATAATTTTTTAGCGACGATCGTCCAGAGTGACCAATCCGGCTCCTGCAAGTTCAGCCAGAGTATTCACAAACCGATAGAGCGCGACCACACTCAACAGTTCGCCTGTCGAAAAATCCTGTTCTAGCGGGGCACTTCCGCTAGAGAGCAATGCGACCATAACCGCCTCAAAGACTCCAATTCCACCCGGTAGCCCCGGAATCACAAATCCGGTCAGCCAAGCTAACCCAAACGCTGCTATCACGATCGCAAACTGACTAGCAGGAAGAGGCGCGATCGCCAGAAATGTCAGGATAAATCCGAGGCTTCTCAGTCCTAAAAACCCAATCTCACCCAAGAGAGGTTTGATCGGATAGCGCTTCATGGGCAAAGTCATAGGCTGAGATGCACCCACCGCTTTCTGCTTGAGTTTAGCAAGATAACCGATCAGTGGATTGAGAAACCGGGGATGCACGATCGCTAAACCTAAACCCAAACCGACGATCGGGATCAGTTGAGCAAGCCAGCCATAAGCCGATAAGATTTGCTGTACGCCAATTAGAGCCAATAACAAGGCGGCAATCGCCATGAGCAACGGTTCTAGCAAGACGCTGACGATCGCGATTTCTGTCGGAATTCCTCTTTTTGTTGCGGCTGAGATGCGCCCATAAAAATGCCAAATGTTGCCCGGTAAATATTTGGCAATGTTAGTTTGCAGATAGACTTTTATGCTCCAAGCTCCGGGGACAGAGTGGTTAAGCGTTTGCAAAATCCAACTCCAGACCCAGCCCGCAAAAATGTGAGCTAAGAGCGTCATGCCGAGCGCGATCGCGAGACAGGCATATCCAGCGGCATCGATCCGAATCGCGACAACTTCTTGCCAATGATCTTTGAGAGTCTTGATCAAAAAGAACAGCACTAGACCCAAAATGAGCCAACGTAAAGAAGCTTTGAAGCGCGATCGAACTGCTTGCATAAACTGAAATTAGTTTTTTCCTTCAGTTCAATTTAGTTCAATCTGCGGCTCGTAATGGCGCTGAACAGCGAAACGATTGCAATCTCTCTAGAGTTAGAGAAGCTCTAACATCGGTTTAATGATGAATGAGCCTTTCGCTAGAGGCGATCGGAGAGCATAGATTTGTAATGTTGATAGGCGATTTAAATTGATGAGAGTCTAAATCTTATGAGACTTCATCAACCCTTGTAGTAAAGATTTCAAGCCTATCGGTTTGAAGCAAAAAGGAGTATTTATGAATAAACTTGTTTCTGTCATTAAATCAATTCGTTTAGGTCAGGTTTTGACTGCTTTTCTGGCTGGGATTTTATTGTTCGTTAGCACGGCTTGTGCAGGAAACGCCCAAGCGAGAGTGCCCCAGAGCGAAGTGTCTAGAGGTGCAGGCTCTAACCCAGTTGGACAAAACCAACCCTATGAGGGCGGCATGAATAACTTTAGCGACACGGCTCCGGGTCAAGCCGCTAAAGGAACTGCTGGAAAAACTAAAGCGCTTGTCGATCGAGCAGAGCGCGACATCAACACCAAGGGGATTGATAGTGTTGATCAATATGTTGACAATTACCGCTCTGGTGCCCCACTCGGTGAGAGAACGAAAAAGCTGACAGACAACGTAAAAGGAGCAGCTAAGAACACGGCAGATGATGCAAAAGCGATCGGCGATCGAGCCTCTAATGCTAGTGAAAACACACTAAAAGGCGCAAAGAACGCGGCTGGAAATATCAAAGACAATACTGAATATGCTGCGAAGGATGCTGCTCGTAGCGCTAAGGGTGTTGCTAAAGAGGCTGCACAAGCCACTGAAGATGCTGTCAAAAGCACCAATCGCAGGGTTCAACACGCAGACTAATCCACAGCGATCGTACTTGTAGACCACACGATTGTTAAGACGAAAAAAGCTAGGAGATCATCCTGGCTTTTTTCATGACTGCCGAAGATACCAGGTCTGTAGAGCAATTCGATGGATTTCTCGCCAAGCGACATTGTGCTGACGGGCAAGCTGGGCACAGTCTTCATATTCTGGCTGCACGTTGACGATCGTGCCGTCTTTTTGCCGCGCTACTTTGATCTGAACGGTTCCATACTCGGTTTCGACGGGGTGAAATGCCCGATCGAGCCATGATCGCCGCTGAACCGTGTGACGAATTCCCAAAGTGCTAGTCTCTCGAAACAAAACTGTTTCACAGGCAAGCTCTTTTTCGGTTGGGCAAATTACCGTCAGCAAGACCCCCGGACGCGATTTCTTCATGCCGATCGCTTGAGTAAACACATCCACTGCACCGACCGCAAACAATGCATCAAACACATACCCGATCGCCTGTGGGTTCAGGTCATCAATCTGAGTTTCGAGAACCGAAATGGTTTCAGAATTGGCAACCAATTGAGGAACGATCGCATCGGACAAAGAATGGGTGTGATGAACCGAATTCTCGTGGATATCTTTCGCCCCGCCAATCCACAGTCGCAAAATGTTGGGAATTGGCAAATCACGCGATCCGGCACCCAGTCCAATCTTCTGCAACGTCATCGCCGGGGGCGCACCAAACTGAGTTGCTAGAGTGGTGACGATCGCTGCCCCGGTCGGGGTGACTAGCTCTCGATCGATGCCATTGCTATAAATGGGTACGTTTCGCAACTCATAGAGCTTTAGCACGGCTGGCACTGGCACTGGCAACCGACCATGCGCTGCGCGAATCGTTCCCCCTCCCGTCGGCAGTGACGAACAGTAAATGAGATCGAGATCCAGCCAGTCGAGTCCTAAACAGGTGCCCACTACATCGACGATCGCGTCGATCGCTCCGACTTCGTGAAAATGCACCTGTTCTGCCGGAACTCCATGCACCGCCCCCTCTGCGTCTGCCAGTTGCCGAAAGATCTTGAGACTCCAGGCTTCAGCCCGTCGAGGCAACTCTGCCCGTTGGATCATCTGCTCAATTTCGGGCAGGTGCCGCAGTCGCGACCCTGTTTTCTGCTGCTCTTTCGGCTGGTGATGAGCATGATCATGGGCGTGATGATGATGATGTCCTGCATGAGCGTGACCAGTGTGAGAATGAGCATCCAGCAAGTCAACCCAAACCTTCGTCGCCTGCTGCCCGTTTCGATGAACTAGATCTGCCCGCAAGCGATACTCCTCGGCAATGCCCAATCGATCGAGCTTCGCAGTCAGGTAGTCTAAAGGAACGCCTGCACTCACCAGCGCTCCTAAACACATATCCCCTGCAATTCCAGTTGGGCACTCTAGATAAGCAACTTTTTGCATCGCCATAGCAACTCAGATAGTCCCTACACCCTACACCTGATACTTCGTCTTAACTTTATGGCAACCGTTTATAAAATTCATCCTGTCAATCCGCAGCGTCGAGGCGTTGATCAAGTGGTTAGTGCTCTGCGGAGCGGTGCTGTGATGCTCTACCCGACTGACACAGCTTATGCGATCGGCTGCGACCTCAACTCTAAATCAGCCGTGCAGCGAGTTCGACAACTCAAGCAAATGTCTAACGATAAGCCGCTCACCTTCTTGTGTCCGTCGCTGTCTAACATTGCTCAATATGCAGTCGTGAGTGATCAGGCTTATCGGATTATGAAAGGTCTGGTTCCGGGTTCCTACACGTTTTTGCTGCCAGCAACCAAGCTGGTGCCGAAATTGGTGATGCACCCCAAACGCAAAACTACAGGCATTCGCGTCCCCGATCATCGCTTGTGTCAAGCTCTGTTAGAGTCACTCGGAAACCCGATCATTTCCACCTCTGCCCACATTTCCACGAATGATCAACCCGTACCAGCCAAACGCAATTCTGAAAATTTATCGCTAGCGGAACTGTTTGATGCCATGGACGGTCTAGTCGATGTAATTGTAGACACTGGAGAAGAACCTTCTGATCAAGTTTCCACCATCTTAGATTTAACGAGCGACGAACCCACTGTAGTTCGGCGAGGGTTGGGATGGGAAGCGATCGCAGACTTGGCGGTAGTGACCAAAACCTCGGAGGTTTAAGCCACTCTGTCGGTCACAATGCTTGATTCTGGGTTAAAACCACCGAGGTTTGCGTAAGTCCTATTAAGTTTTTGTCTAGCTGCCACTTTGCCGATCGTCCACGGAAACACAGTAGTATATTGTTTGACAGGTTTGGACGATCGCCTATACGGAGGCGCTTAG
The DNA here is from genome assembly GCF_001895925.1 of Phormidesmis priestleyi ULC007. Lineage (GTDB taxonomy): Bacteria > Cyanobacteriota > Cyanobacteriia > Leptolyngbyales > Leptolyngbyaceae > Phormidesmis_A > Phormidesmis_A priestleyi_A. The sequence goes on from NZ_MPPI01000001.1 coordinate 317,309, forward strand.
ATTGTAGACCCTGCACCGATTTGCGCTGACTCGATTAGACCTCGTGCCAATTAGAGGTTGCGTCGCTTAAAGTGACCAACTGAAGAACTGACCTACCGATCGCTAAACTTACCGGAAGACCGGGAAGCATCGTGTAGCCACTGGTGTGCATTACCAAAGTCTGAGTTCCGCTATGAACACCAAATCCGCAAAGTCGCTCCCGCATGAAGCAACCTTTCCTGCCGCGATCGAGTCCGATTCTCCATTAGACGCATCAAAGATTGAGTCCAAAGTTGAAGAACTCTCTCCCGAAACTCAAAAATTAGCCCGTCTTTTAGCCACTGAGCTAGAAGCAGACCTTCAGATCACGGGTCAAGCGATTCAAGCCATCACCGATCGCATCGCGACCGAAGTTGAGCGCATTTGTCTTAAAAGCGATCGCATTCAGACTTCGGGCGAAATCAGCTCTTGGCGGCTGACGCTGGCGCGTTATCGGCTGCAAAAGTGTGTCACTTACTATCGTCTCAATTCGCAGCAAGGTCGCGTCGAGCTACACAGCATTCTCAGCACGATGGTCTATCGCCCGATCGCGCCTGCTCACCTACAACTGAGCTTTCAAGCCCGCTACAGCCTGATCGAAGACTTTCTGCAAGGCTTTTACACTGAGTCACTCAGAGCCTTCCGACGAGAAAATAAACTAGCAGAAACCTATCAGCCCCGCACCCGGCTGCAACTGGCTGAATATATGGCATTTACTGAACAGTATGCCAAGCGAAGAATTACCCTTCCTAGTCAACACAATCAGCAGTTAGTGATTTTGCGCGCTCAACGGTTTGCGAATCGCCAACCCCACGAAATCGCGGTTGATATTGAAACGGCAATGGAATCGGCAAAAGGAGACGAAGCCGAAGCTTATGGGCGATCGCCGATTCTAAAAATGATTCGAGAGCAAATGGTCGCTGACAAAGTTGACCCCTCAGAATCGGCGTTGCGCGATCGCGTAGTGGGTGAGCTAATTCAATATCTCGAATCACAAGGACAGACCGATTGCGTCAATTATTTAACCCTAAAACTTCAAGACCTGTCCGTTCCTGAAATCGACGATATTTTATCCATGTCTCCGCGTCAGCGCGATTATCTTCAGCAACGATTTAAATACCATGTTGAAAAGTTTGCCATCTCCCAAAGCTGGAAGCTTGTCCACGAGTGGTTAGGGGCCGATCTCGACCAAAATCTAGGACTTCCTCCTCAAGAATGGGACGCATTTTTAGCTCAACTTACGCCTGATCAAACCCAGCTTCTCAACCTGAAGCGAACCGCCACGAGTGACCACGAGATCACTCAAACCCTGAAGTGGACTGCAAAACAACTGCAAAAGCGGTGGGCAGCCCTCCTAGAAACTGCGCGTCAGGTGCGAAATCAGGCAAAGTAGAAGTCCAGAAACTCTGGCATTCAACCCGGACAGCACTTCTCAGCCTGTGTTAAATTGATCATAATCTTGCAGTTCTTTCTTGCGGCTTAGTGGTATGGCGATCACGAAAAGAGCGATTGTTCTCGGCGCAACAGCCGCCGCAGTCACGGCGGTAACCATTACAGGGTTTGGAATCCAGCGATCGAAGGTTCAGGCATTTTTTCGTGAAAATCCGAAAGAAGTAGTCGATGAAGTCTGGAACATCATCGATCGCAGCTTTGTCGATGGCACCTTTCATCAAGTCGATTGGAAAGCCGTTCGCACTCAATATCTCAATCGCGATTACGCCAGCAAAAAAGAAGCTTACGACGCAATTCGCGAGATGCTCAAAAAATTGGGTGACCCCTACACCCGGTTTATGGATCCAGAAGAGTTTAAGAACATGCAGATTGACACCTCTGGAGAATTGACAGGGGTAGGCATTCAGCTTGCAGCAGACGAGAAGACCAAGAAGCTGACGGTGATTTCGCCAATAGAAGGTAGCCCGGCTGCGACTGCGGGAATTATCGCCAAAGACATCATTACCAAAATTGACAACACAAGCACCGATGGGATGGATGTTAACAAAGCGGTGACGCTAATTCGGGGGCCGGTTGGCTCTCAGGTGCAGCTAACCGTGATGCGTAACAATCAGGAGTTTAAATATCAGCTTAATCGCGCCAAAATTGAGATTCATCCGGTTCGCTATAGTGGCAAAAAGACCCCAGATGGCAATATTGGCTACATTCGTCTGGTGCAGTTTAGCGCCAATGCTGCGCCCGAAATGCGGGAAGCCATCCAAAATTTAGAGAAGCAGCAAGTAACCGGGTATGTCTTAGATCTGCGATCGAACCCAGGTGGCTTACTATATTCCAGTGTAGACATTGCCCGGATGTGGATTCAAGAAGGCGGAATTGTCTCAACGGTTGATCGTCAGGGTGAATCCGATCGCGAAGACGCTAATCGTCGTGCCCTGACCGATAAACCTCTAGTCGTTCTGGTCGATGGCGGATCGGCGAGTGCCAGCGAAATTCTTTCAGGCGCTTTGCAAGACAACAATCGCGGCACGATCGTCGGCACCAAAACTTTTGGCAAAGGGCTAGTGCAATCAGTGCGCGGGCTAGGAGATGGCTCAGGGTTAGCGGTGACGATCGCCAAATATCTAACTCCTAAGGGTCGCGATATTAACAAGCATGGAATTGACCCCGATGTCGTCATCGAGTTGAGTGACCAACAGCGTCAGGCGCTCGGACGAGATCGCGACAAGATTGGCACGTCCGAAGATCCTCAGTTTGCCAAAGCGTTACAAGTGTTAAATCAGCAAATCTCTGCTAAAAAATAATTATAGTTAGACGGGCTTGCACTTGCCTGCGCGAATTAAGCCGACTCGACGAGCGATCGCGACTCCTTGTGACTCAAAAGGTCCCCACTGTTCGCGTTGAGTCGATGTCTCCCCAATCACCACCTCATCGGCTGGCACAACTTTGCACGAGCCATCTTCTTGTCTGACCACATACCAAGCGTTTGGATTGCTCATTGATTAACGATCTAAACAATTGTTGACAAATCTCTGAGGACGGCGAGTTTGATACTTGCCTTTAAGTTTTGGGAAACCTTTTGTTGAGGGGTCTAGCTTTTTAGCAAAACTGTAAAAATTCCCTGAACCGCTCTATAACATCAAGCCCCCTCTAATTCTAGTTGCGTCCTGCCCCCAGTGAAGCTTCTAAATGTCTTCGTAACACTCACTCAGGTGATTACATCCGCTTCGACCAAGACCCCAAAGATGATATTTAGGGCTTTTTTATACCCACATAGGATATGACACCAGAACCCCAGCGTCCGTCTATTACGCCTCCCCCCGCGCCTCGTGTCCCACCTGCGCCGCCCCCACTTATGCGGGTTTCTGCTTACAACACTACGATCGAGGCGGCTGACCTCACGATCGCAAAGATAGGGAACGCATCGATGGAAACAATGGTGATGCCTGCTACACCGATGACGACAAACCATTCTTCTCCTACCGCCGTCAGCTCATTTCCGCGCACCTCTGGAACGCCTGCCGGGGCGGTGCCTTCAACCTCTGCAATGGGAGGGCATCGCCCAGCGTCGCCACCAAACCTTCCTAGCACTGCCCGCAATGCCAATAGTTCGGGTTCTCCCACGTTAGAGCAGCTAGTTCGCAATGCTTATGACAAGGGGTTTTCAGACGTTCATATTGGAGTTGGCGAGGTGCCACGCTATCGAAATCGAGGGGAGATTGATACGACCGACTGGCCGGTGACCGATCGCGAAACCTTCTTCGGCTGGTTGAGAGAAGTCTTAACGGATGCAGAGATTCAAAAGTTTGAAGAAACTCTAGACTTTGATGGCGCGACTCAATACGAGTTTGCACGGGTTCGGATCAACATTTTCGACTCGCTGCACGGCCCTGCGATGGTCATGCGTCTGATTCCGCTAACCATTTTGACGATGGAGCAATTAAACCTGCCTCCCGTCCTGAGAGATATTTGTCACTATCACAAGGGTTTAGTGCTGGTGACGGGGCCGACAGGTTCGGGTAAGTCCACGACGATGGCGGCAATGATTGACTACATCAATAAGGAGATGCCTAAGCACATCATCACGATTGAAGACCCGATCGAGTTCGTTCACAAAAGCCGAAAAGCCTTGATCAAGCACCGAGAAGTGGGAATCCACACTCACAAGTTTGACAGCGCTCTCAAAGCGGCTCTGCGGGAAGACCCGGATCTAATTTTGGTGGGTGAAATGCGCGATAAAGAAACCGTCAACACCGCCCTGAAAGCTGCCCAAACTGGACACTTAGTGATGGGAACGCTGCACACCAATAGCGCTGTCAAAACGATCGAGCGAATTCTCAGCCTATACAATCCCAGTGAGCAAGAACCGATGCGGGTTTCTCTCGCAGAATCTCTAATTAGTGTCATCGCTCAGGGTTTGTGCCGCACTACCGATGGCAAACGTGCCGCCTTCCACGACATTTTGATCAATACCGATGCGATTAGAGACTACATTCGCAAAGGTGAGATCGATGAGATTGAAGCCATCATTCCCAAATGTACGTTTGACGGCATGTGTACCATGAATCAGTCTCTCTACAAACTCTATGAAGAAGGACGGATTACAGAAGAAGTGGCGCTGGAGATGTCGCCTAAGATTAATGAAATGGCACAGATGCTGAGGGGTCGGGTGTAACGATCGCTCGCATCCTTAAACTCCAAACGATTCTAAAAAAGGGGAGGACATTATCAGTCCTCCCCTTTTTCTGTAGACAAATTAAAAGCGATTAGACTCCACCACCTGCCGCTTGAAGACGAGCACGAGCGCGCTTTAAGGCTTGGGTTGCTTGAATTTGTTCTTGTTTGTTTGTACTTTGCTGAAGTTGGCTGTAGCGAGATTCAGCTTCGGTGTAGGCAGCACGGGCTGCATCACGATCGATGCTGTCACCCCGTTCAGCCCCGTTGACTAGAATAGTCACTTCGTTGTTTTCGACTTCAGCGAAGCCACCCATGAGCGCGATCGGCACCCAAGTTTTATCGGCTGAACGAACGCGCATCACGCCCGTTTCTAGAGCCGTAAGCAAAGGCGCGTGACCGCTCAAAATACCCAGTTGTCCTGTCGTGCTAGGGAGAATCACTTCCTCAGCGCTAGAATCCCAGACGGTTTTGTCTGGTGCAATCACACGAACGGTTAAAACCATAATTTTCTCCAAAATAAAAGCAGTCGATAGGGGTGAGTTTTGAGCCGTCGGAAATCAACTCAAAACTCATTCCGTTTCTACTTAGCTTCTGCCTTCATTTTTGCGGCTTTAGCAACGGCTTCGTCGATATCACCAACGAGGTAGAATGCCTGCTCTGGTAGGTCATCTAACTCACCTGCAAGAATGCGCTTGAAGCCTTGGATGGTCTTCTCTAGCGAGACATACTTGCCAGGAGATCCAGTAAACACTTCTGCCACAAAGAAAGGCTGAGACAGGAAGCGCTCAATTCGACGGGCACGAGCCACGATCGTCCGATCGTCTTCTGACAATTCATCTAAACCCAAGATGGCGATGATGTCTTGTAGCTCTTTGTAGCGCTGGAGCGTCGATTGCACCGCACGAGCCGTATCGTAGTGGTCGTCACCGACGATCGCGGGTTGCAGCATCGTCGAAGTCGAATCTAACGGATCAACTGCGGGGTAAATGCCTTTCGATGCCAAGCCACGAGACAGAACGGTCGTTCCATCTAAGTGAGCAAAGGTGGTTGCCGGAGCAGGATCAGTCAAGTCATCCGCCGGGACATAGACCGCTTGAATCGAGGTGATAGAGCCTTCGGTAGTCGAGGTGATTCGCTCTTGCAGGTCTCCCATATCAGTGCCGAGAGTGGGCTGATATCCAACCGCAGAAGGCATCCGTCCGAGTAGTGCCGACACTTCCGACCCCGCTTGCACAAACCGGAAGATGTTATCAACAAACAGCAACACGTCTTGCTTGTTCACATCGCGGAAATATTCTGCCATCGTCAGACCCGACAGACCGACGCGCATTCTAGCACCAGGTGGCTCGTTCATCTGACCATAAACTAGCGCGATTTTGGACTCACTCAAGTTGTCCTTATTAATCACGCCCGATTCCATCATTTCGTTGTAGAGGTCATTGCCTTCGCGGGTGCGCTCACCGACACCTGCAAATACAGACACTCCACCGTGATTGGTGGCGATGTTGTTGATCAACTCCATCATGATGACGGTTTTTCCTACACCTGCGCCGCCAAACAAACCAATCTTGCCACCGCGACGGTAGGGAGTCAGTAAATCAATCACTTTAATGCCCGTCTCAAACACAGAGGGCGTGGTTTCTAGCTCGACTAGCTTAGGAGCATCGCGGTGAATCGGCATGGAGTCTTGAGTGCCTACAGGACCTTTGTTGTCAACAGGCTCACCCAGCACGTTAAAAATTCGACCCAGGGTAGCAGCACCGACGGGCACGCTAATCGCTGCGCCTGTGTCCACTACTTCCATACCGCGCACTAGACCATCGGTGGTGCTCATCGCAACAGCACGAACCTGGTTGTCGCCCAGAAGTTGCTGCACTTCGCAGGTGACTGACACTTCTTGTCCGGCTTCGTTGGTGCCTTTGATGGTCAGGGCGTTATAGATCTGTGGCATGTTGCCATTCGAGAACTTAACGTCTAGAACGGGACCAATAATTTGAGTAATGTGACCGATATTCGTCTTCTCTGCGGTTGTGACCATGCTTACGCCCTAGTGTGTGGTTCAGCTATTACAAACAATTAAAAACTAAAACTTTGCGTGTTATCCGCCATTTCTCAGCTTATCACTGAGGGGTTACAGATGATTAAGCAGATTTTGGGTTGGAATCGACGCAGACCTTCTCTCTGGCTCCCCTTCAGATCAAAAGCCCCCCACTTTAGCGAGGAGCTTGATTTGAGTGACGCGACTCGGCGGTTTAAAGGCTAGTATGCGTCTTGCAGCTCAAAAAAGTCGTGAGCGATATAGTCTTTGCGGAGCGGGTAGCCCACCCAATCGGCAGGCATTAAGAGACGCTTTAAACTGGGATGCCCTTCATAAATGATGCCATACATATCAAACGACTCGCGTTCTTGCCAGTCTGCTGCTTTCCAAATCCAATAAACCGACGGCACTATAGGATTTTCGCGGGGCAGAAAGACCTTGAGCCGCACTTCATCGGGTCGATCGGCGTTATCACTCAACTTTGCCAAATGATAAAAACTGACCAGCTCCTGACCAGGGCCGGAATCATAAGCACCTTGGCACTGAAGGTAGTTAAACCCATAAGCTAGGAGCGCGGTCGAAAAAGGAATCAGAAGTTCCGCATCGACCTTGATCATTTCAGTACCACTGGCATCTCTTCCTAGAAACTCGTGTTCAAAGCCGTTTTGAGTCAGCCACTTTGAAGTTTTGCCCGCTTCGACGATCGCCGCTTCGGTTTCAGGCGCGGTAGGTTTGGTTTCTTCAGCCACGATCGAGACCCTCCTTTTCGGTTGCTTTGAGTGCGGGGGCGATCGGCAGACCCATTGCTTCTCTCAGTTCGGCGGCAGGCGTTTGTCGATCGGCGACTGCAAGATATTTGCCGTCATTAATCTCGGCAACCGCTTTCATGCTGTGAGTCGTGCTGTAGTAGCGGTGAGTTTGGCGTAAAGCACCTCGCTCTTGGATCGACTCGTTGGAGATTTTCTTCCGTAATTTAATGATCGCATCCACGATCGCTTCAGGGCGGGGCGGACAACCAGGCAGATAAATATCAACCGGGATCAGTTTGTCCACACCTCGAACCGCTGTCGGAGAATCGACACTGAACATTCCGCCTGTGATCGTGCAAGCACCCATCGCAATGACGTATTTAGGCTCTGGCATCTGCTCATAGAGACGAACGAGTGCGGGAGCCATCTTCATCGTGATCGTGCCTGCGGTGATGATCAGATCCGCTTGACGAGGCGACGATCGCGGCACTAAACCAAAGCGATCGAAGTCAAACCGCGAACCAATCAACGCCGCAAATTCGATAAAGCAGCAGGCAGTTCCAAACAGCAACGGCCACAAGCTAGAAAGCTTTGCCCAGTTATAGAGGTCATCGACGCTCGTCAGAACTACATTTTCAGACAGTTCTTGAGTAATGTTAGGACGCTCGATCGGGTTAATCAAACCCTCAGCAGAGCCATTTTTTGCAGTGAGTTCCGAGTTCATGACCATTCCAACGCTCCTTTGCGCCAAGCGTAGACCAAACCGACGATGAGAATTCCGATAAAAATCAGGGCCTCGATGAACGCTAATAGCCCCAATCGACTAAAGGCGACTGCCCACGGATAGAGAAAGACCGTTTCAACATCGAAGATCACGAAAACCAGCGCAAACATATAGTAGCGAATGTTGAACTGAATCCAAGCTCCTCCGATCGGCTCCATGCCGGATTCATAGGTCGTGCGGCGTTCGGGGCCACGACGACTCGGACGAACCAGCTTAGAAGCCGTCAATGCTAGGACGGGCACCAAACTACAGATGAGTAGGAAGCCCAGAAAATATTCGTAGCCAGTCAGGACAAACACAGTGATAGCCGCCTCTCGTAGGGTGAATCAAAACGCTTGTGTTACTTCTTCTTCACATTTCACATTATAGATGGGCGTGACCTTCTGACGTATATTGAAACACCTGCAAGCCAAGAAATCTCACTCACCATCAATCGAGAATTTTCTATAAACCCATCCCGGATCATTTCTCTTAATTGGATCTTAAAAAGGGGAGGTCATAATGTCATAATAATTAACGGAGATTTTAAGATTGGCATTCTAGTCCTCTACCCTCTCCTAAATCTATGAGTACCGAAGTTATTGATCCAAAATCGCTCGATCGTCACGAGTGTTCAGCCTGCGGCTATGTCTATGAACCGATCAAGGGAGACGATCGCCGCAATATTCCTGCGGGAACTCCCTTTGAGGATTTGCCCCCTAGCTGGCGCTGCCCGGTTTGCGGGGTGCCCACCTCTAAGTTTCAGAATGTCGGTCCGCTCAACAGCCCGTCTGGGTTTAAAGAGAATTTAGGGTATGGCTTTGGGGTCAACACACTAACGCCAGGGCAAAAGAATCTCCTGATTTTTGGTGGGTTGATCTTAGTCTTCTTACTATTCCTCAGCCTCTATGGGTTGCAGTAGTTGAGATCCTCGCTACAGAAAAACGTAAATTGTGTATCAGAGATTAGAAGCGATGCAGTGGATTATGAGAGCCTGGAAACAACTTGTCATCTTATTAGCGATCGCATTGCTAACGACTGGCTGTAAAACTTTTTTGCCGACTTTGAGCGATAACCCCTGGGAAATCATTTCCCTCCCAGTTGAAGAAAATCTTTTAGATATCGGCTTTACAGGTGACACAAACCACGGTTGGCTCGTGGGCACGAATTCATCGCTTTTAGAAACTAACGACGGTGGAAAGACTTGGGAACCGCGCAAGCTCGATCTCGGTGAACAGAATTATCGATTGAGTTCGGTGAGCTTTTCGGGTCAAGAAGGCTGGGTGACTGGACAGCCCTCCCTTCTATTGCATACCAACGATGGTGGCAAATCTTGGGCGCAAATTCCTCTGAGCGAGAAGCTTCCGGGGGCACCTAGCACCATTCTGGCAAGGGGCGCAAATAGTGCTGAAATGACGACCGATCTAGGTGCCATTTATCAGACAGCCGATGGCGGTCGCAACTGGAAGGCAATGGTGGCTGAAGCGTTTGGCGTGGTTCGGAGTCTCGATCGGGCCGATGACGGCAAATATGTCGCAGTGTCTTCGAGAGGAAACTTCTTTTCAGTCTGGGAACCGGGCGATCAAGCTTGGCACCCCTACAACCGCAATAGCTCTCGGCGTGTGCAGAGCATGGGCTTTACCAAAGATGGTCGCCTGTGGATGTTGGCGCGGGGCGGACAGGTGCAGTTTACGAGTTCTAGTGACCCAGAAGACTGGCAAGAAGTTCAAAACCCTGAGTTTGGCACAAGTTGGGGTCTGTTGGATTTGGCTTACCGCACCCCTGATGAGCTTTGGGTTGTGGGCGGCAGCGGCAACTTGCTAGGCAGTTTTGACGGCGGCAAAACCTGGCAGAAAGACAAGGAGGTTGAAAACGTCCCAGCTAACCTTTATCGAATCGTGTTTCTTAGCCCTGAGCAAGGCTTTATCATTGGTCAGCGAGGCACGCTATTGAGATATCAAGGAAGCACACAAGCTGCCTGATCCCCATTGCAATTTGTAGCGCGTTAATGGTGCTTTTTAACGCTTAGTTTTGAAGAAAATCAGCGGTTACAAATTGCAAATTTAGAAGGTTTGCTTGTGGGGATTTCTATCGTCCCTTATGATATTTATAAGGCTTTTGATTGTTGTCAGTGGAGGAATCTAAATGGCTGGTACTACCGGAGAGCGTCCGTTTGGTGACATTGTTACAAGTATTCGTTATTGGGTGATTCATAGCATCACCATTCCGGCTTTGTTTGTGGCAGGTTGGTTGTTTGTCAGCACAGGCTTGGCATATGACGCGTTTGGCACGCCTCGCCCTAACGAATATTTTCCTGCGGCCCGCCAAGAAGTGCCGATCGTCAACAACCGCTTTGAGGCAAAGCAGCAAGTTGACCAGTTCATAAACGAAAAAGACAAGAAGTAGTTTTTCACTCAATTGGTTTAAACACTATGACCAGCAATTCTCCCAATCAACCCGTGGTCTATCCCATTTTTACGGTGAGATGGATAGCCGTTCACACGCTAGCCATTCCTTCCGTGTTCTTTTTGGGTGCGATCGCGTCCATGCAGTTTATTCAACGATAGGTAAAAGCAATGGCAGTCAAATCTTCCAACCCCAACAAACAGCCTGTTGAGCTAAATAGAACATCACTCTATTTGGGTTTATTGGCAATCTTTTCGCTGGGGATTCTTTTCTCTAGCTATTTCTTCAATTAATCAAAAGTTTTAGACAATCAAATCTGTCTAAAGTCATCTACAAATCGCTTGCTTGTTAGGAGGTAAAAACTGTGGGTACTGGTGGAAGAATTCCCCTTTGGATTGTTGCAACTGTAGCAGGGACAGGGATTATAGGTATTTTGGGTCTTTTCTTCTACGGCGCTTATGCAGGGTTAGGCTCCTCTATGTAGGATGACCTGAGCTTAGTTTAAGCAATCTGTTTAACAAAAAGAAAGCCGCCTAACCTTAAGGGATAAGCGGCTTTTGTTTTGATGCTGGCTTAGATGCCAGTGGGATCTTCGCGCTCAATGTATAAGAACAGCAAGCCCATGACGACGATCGGCAAGAGCCAGGTAACAACGGGGATCAGAATCCAGGGCAGATATGATGCTGCGTATGAACCTGTCATAAAGTATTTTCCTACTAGTTGTTAGATGAGTCCATCTTTGAAGTTACCTGCGAAGGGTGTCTCAGATTCGAGGTTCTTAGAATTCTTAACACATTTATTTTTTGTCACGCCTCAAATTCGTCGAGCGAGAGATTAGGTAAGTCGGGAGGAATCACGGCGCGATCGAGCACCACTTTATGACTTTCGCGCTGAGTTGCCACTTCAACGGCGATCGCTTCGAGTTGAATCTCTAAACTACCAAACGGCACCGTGAGCTGAGTGCTGGCTTCTAAGTCGCCTAAACCGTTGGGTGCAAAATCGACAAGCCAGCGGGGGCCATCTAACAACGCGCGGGTTTGGCGGTCATTGATCCAAAACTTGACGTAGAAGCGGGGCCGCAGATTAGGGAGTTTTGCCCGAACTACGATCGCTTGACCCGCAATCAGTTCTTCACTCGCTACATCTAAACTGGGCGTTGGAACGTCTTCGTCGGTTGGTAACAGTAAGGGATTTGAAATCTGAGGTGCCGATGTCTGAAGCGGTCTTTGAAGAGTCGGGATATCTTCGACGAGCAATTCTTCACGCTCCTCATATTCATCAACTAAAACTTCTTGATTCAATAAGTCTTCTTCTAGAGACGAGGGCAACATTGCCACTTCAGAGTTATCTGAAGGAACAGCCGCCCCATCAGAAGCGGATTCTTCAACTAAAACTGCGCTTTCTGGCTGAGGAGCTGCCTCTCTTAATTCTTCAGATAACTCTGTGTCTGATGCCAGCGAGTTGAGACGATCGAGGAATCGACCCTGAATATTTAACGCCTGAAAAGCGGATTGAACGGGAGACACTTTAGAAATTGCGCCAGGGGTTTGGGCTTCAGGCAGCGCTTCTAATTCGGATACATCAGTTAATTGGGGCTGAGTTGGGGTAGCGATCGCATCAGCATTCTCAACTTCGGGAACGATCGCGGCTTCAGCACTGGCAGATTCAATAATAGGCGCAGCAAACGATGGTAGATCCAGACCTCTTTTGCCTTCTGGAGCCGAGGCTGACTGATGGAGTTGAGGCGGAAGCGGCTGATCAGATGCGTATTTGAAACTGGGAGTCTCTTTGGGAGCCGAGACAAGATTTAAGAATGTCAGATTCAGGCTAGGAGACGCAGGCGGAGGTTCGGGGTTGGCAGCAGACTCTAAGGATTGCTCTAGTTCTTCTTCGTCAGCGATCGGGTGGTTAGCGATCGTCTCTAACAACTCATCAGCATCAGCCGTCAACGTGAAAGACTGATTGGCAAGTGCGATCGGCGGGTCTGAGGTCAAGTCATAGAGAGTCACTTCACCTAGAATCAACTGAGTTTTAAATTCAGAAGGTAGCGTCAAGCGACAGGTGATCGGAGTCGGAATCGGTTGATTCAGAATCGATTCGCGAGTTTCTAGCAAAACTTGAGCGCTTTGGGGGTCGCGAAAGCAAATTTTGATTTCAGCCTGGGCAAGCACGACAGACGCTTCTGCCTCAGTCACAGGAATAATCTGACCTGAAAGCGTCAAGGGTTGCCCACGACGAGCAATATAAGTTTCTTGAGTGAGGACAATTTGCAGCGGCGGCAGTTGCGCTACTCGTTGAGTTTCTTGGGCGAGTTGCTCTGTGATTTGTAGCAAGCGATCGACTGACGATCCCGTTGCAGCGTCTGGCTCAATAGGGATTTCAGGCAGATCAGAAGTCGCTGATTCTGGGATCGGATCTGTAACGTCGATCGTCGATTCGACTGGCTCAGAGGGCGTTTGCCAATCGGGTTCCCACTCTTCTTCAGCTTCGATCGCCACCACATGAAGCTGCACAGAATATTGCCAGCTATTGCCCATTAGCTCCGACATCAAATCGCCAGAGCAATTGAGTTCCCAGGTGCCGGGTTTAAGCGTCGTGTAGGGAATCACCACCACCAGTCCATCTACATTGGTGCGATTCGATCGCTGCTGAGTGCGGCGTTTTGGCGGAACTTCGACCGTCGCTTGATGAATAATCCGAACTTCGACATTGCTATTTTTGCGGCTCGATCGAGCCACCACGCGATAGCGACCTTCTAGAATTTCCACATCAGGAGATTCGAGGGGCAACCAAGAGCGATCGCCTTCTTTTTGTAAGAGAAATTCCCAATACTCCATCTCAGGCATATTCGAGGAGCTTTCTACCCCGCATTTAGTGGTTCTAGGCTGTTATTTAACCTGCCTCATGACAGGCATTCTACCTGAGTCTCAGCCCAAACACTGAAAAAGAGCCTGAATGTTGTCAGCAAACAGGCTCTCAGATCAGATTAAGTGTCGAGGTGAGATTAGTTAAATCCGCCTCGGAAGATGCCATCGATGATCGAGAAGTTGGTCAACAGCAAGTAGGCAACAAACGCGCTACTCGTTGCGCCGACGAAAAACCCGCCAGTAAAATGGCTCCAGCCATCAGCAGACTGTAGAGAATCTTTAGAGGTGTGATCGTGATCTCCCTGAAAGGTCACGAGACCATAAGCTGAGAGGCAAAGAGTGGCGATCAAGACAAGCGCCTCACCAGAGATCAGCCCACCCACATTGGCGACATCAGAGTCACGCAGGGGGCCTAGCTTCACCCAAGGGCCGATCACGAAGTAGCCGTGAGCTAAACCGATTTCTAGCCCACGCAGCAGGGGAGATAGCCCTTTGCGATAGGCAGGCAGGTTACCAATAAATGTGCGAGTAAAGGGAGAGTCACTGATAGGGGTTGAAAGATGCCCTGTAAATGGATCGCCGTTGTAAGGTTTAATGAGCTGCTCAGTCATAGTTTAATATTTCCTAACACTTTGAAAAGTGACAGAAGAATTTGACACTCATTTTAAGCAGGCAGGGGGACGCATTCTTAAAAACGAGTCATGAGCGTTAGAAAAATTCACTAATCTTTGCTAGTTTTCGTCTTTCAGGTGAGAGATCTTAGTGCGAAGGTCAGCAATCGTCTCTAAAAGAGCAGACTGCTCGATCGCCGTTTGTTCGCCACTTTTCAGCCACTTTAGCTGTACGGTTTTGGTTTCTGCTTCACTATCGCCCAAAATTAGACAGGCAACGGCACCACTGCGATCGGCCCGCTTAAACTGTTTACCAAAGGCACTACCGCTTAAATCGAGTTCGATTGTGAAGCCCGATCGTCGCAGTAATTGTGCCAATATGAGCGCCTGAGACTCTGCCTTCTCGCCTCTAGACACGACATAAAAGTCTACTTTAGAAGGGCTGACTGGCTGAATCTGTTGCAGGAGCAAAATCAAGCGCTCTAGTCCCATTGCCCAACCGATCGCCGGGGTTTCAGGCCCACCAAGTTCTGAAACGAGTCCGTCATAGCGCCCCCCCGCGCAAACCGTCGCCTGTGCGCCCAAATCATCAGACTGAATCTCAAAAACGGTGTGGGTGTAGTAGTCTAAGCCGCGAACGAGACGGGAATTGATGTTGCAGGCGATGCCTAAATCACTCAATAGCTGTTGAACCCGATCGAACCGTCGCTGAGAATCGGAACCGAGATAGTCTAAAATGCTCGGTGCCTGATCCAGAATGGTTTGAGTGCGGGGATCTTTACTGTCAAGAATTCGTAGAGGATTGCGAGTCAGACGATCTTGAGAGTCAGCGTCTAACTCTTCTTTAAAGGGAGTCAGATAATTGACCAACGCTTCTCGATAAGTTTGACGATCGTTTGCATCTCCGATCGAGTTCAGATCTAACCGCAAATCTTTTAAGCCCAGCGTTTGCAAAATCTCGGTAGCAAGAGCGATCGCTTCGGCATCTGCCCGCACGTCTCCACTTCCCAATACCTCAACACCCAATTGATGAAACTGTCGCTGCCGACCCGCTTGAGGGCGCTCATAGCGAAACATCGCCCCGGCATACCAGAGGCGCTGCACTCCTCCTTGGGCATGGAGATTATGCTCGATATAGGATCGCGCTACTCCGGCCGTGCCTTCAGGCCGAATGGTTAGGGAGCGATCGCCGCGATCTTTAAAGGTGTACATTTCTTTGTTGACGACATCAGTCGCCTCGCCCATGCCGCGCTCAAACAAAGCGGTTTGCTCAAAGATCGGGGTGCGAATTTCTTGATAGGCAGCCCGCACCAGAATTTCACGCACGATCGTTTCGACTCGTTGCCAATAACTCACCTCATCGGGCAAGATGTCTCGCGTTCCCCGGCTTGCTTGAATTGAACTCATGAACCTTAGTTGAAAAAATAGTGAAAACTTTACTCAGTCTGAGTGTCTTTCCAGGCACCATAGCGATCGCCATAGTAAGCCAAAATTTGCTCGACTCGCGCTTGAGAAGCCGACGTTGCAGAGTCTAAAACCTGAATCCACAAACTTTCGATCTGACTCTGGTTGTAGTCAAACTGTGACGATCGCTGCGATACCAAACCAGTCTTTACTCCATCAACCTGAGACAAATGCGCTGCCACTTCTCGATAAACTGCCAACGGCAACCCTAAACACTGAACCTGATATTTCAACTCCAACGCTCCTAGTTTAGACACTTCTTCAAAATTGTCTCATCTAGAGAGCAGTGCCGTTTTCTCGGTAAGGAGGCAAAACGCAGCAGTTTACTTCGTCAAGACAGACTTTGCCCCACTGCAACGCCCAGCGCACGAGCGCCACCCGATTGTCTGTTTCAGTCTTGGTTAAGATATTGCTGATATGGTTGTCAACCGTGCGCTTGCTAATTTCTAGCTTTTCAGCAATATCTTGGTTAGTTAAGCCAGCAGCTACTAACTCAATGACTTGCAGTTCCCGATCGGAGAGCGGTGCCTGCGCTTGAGATTCGCTCTGCGCCATATAATTTGTTCCTAGACTGTGTATATGTACTTATTGTGACTTAATTCTAGAGGGTTGTTGGTCAAGCGCGAAAGGCTTGCGTTTAACATAGAGGGTGTCAAGAACCGTCTTTAGGTGAACCGTCGAGCCAAATTGCAAGACAACACCCATCAACCTCAATGCAAAACGACCCGCCCATTCTTCAGTGTTCTAATTTTTTCTGTCAGGCTCTCAATTCAGAAAGCCATCAGTTTTGTCATAAGTGTCGATCGCCGCTGATTAAACGGTATTTGTGGGCAGTAGGGTCTGGGTTAGAAATATTTAAGCCTAGGGAGTTGGTGGGCGATCGCTATCTGCTCAAAACGGGTCAAGTTTTACTGGATACCAAACCAGGGTTTCCGCCTGAAAGTCCAGTCGAAATTCCGGTTAGCTGGGAAGTCTATTTGCGGTTGTCGCCATCTCGACTGCATGTGCCGCAGATTTATGGAATGGTGACAGCACCGCGATCGACCTCTACGCTGCTTTTGCTAGAAGATGCTGCAATCTATCCAGATGGGGCAAAGCTAAAGTCAGGAAATGAGCTTGCAGGCAGTCTGATGCCAAAATTGACGAGTCTCTGGACAGAGAGCGACCCGTTACGGCAGCTTAACTGGCTCTGGCAAATCGCCCAGTTGTGGGAGCCGTTTTGCCGAGAGAACGTGGCTTCTACATTGCTGACCTCGGATTTGCTGCGGGTGGATGCCTCTTTTGTCCGATTGTTAGACTTGCAGCCCGACACTCAAGGAACTCCTGATTTAACCCAGTTGGGACAGTTTTGGGCACAGTGGCAACAAAACCCTGCTGATCCGATCTCAGACTTTTTGACTCAACTCTGTCAGCAAATGATCCAGGGGCAGATTAGAACTGCTGATCAATTATTAGATCGGCTGGATCAGGGAATGACTCATTATGGTCAGGGTCAAACTAGAACGATTCAAATTGCCACCTTTACTGACCAGGGCCCGAGTCGCCAGAGTAACGAAGACGCATGCTATCCCGCGAGTGGAAGTCATCTTTCCTTCAAGATCGGAGACGCAGCTTCAAACCCTGTAGTGATTGTCTGTGACGGAATTGGCGGACACGAAGGCGGAGAAGTGGCATCGGGGTTAGCGATCGCCACCCTGCAAACTCAAGCTGAAACGCTACTCTCAGAAACAGACCCCGATGCAGCTACCCTCGTCAGTGGGCTAGAACAAGCTGCCCTGTCCGCAAACGACGTAATTTCGCAACGTAACGATCAAGAACATCGTCAAGAACGCCAGCGAATGGGAACGACCGTCGTCATGGCACTTGCCCACGCCCATGAGCTTTTGATCAATCACGTTGGAGACAGCCGCGCTTATCGAATTACCCGAACTGGCTGCTATCAGGTCACTTTAGATGATGATGTCGCGTCGAGAGAAGTCAGGTTAGGGTATGCCCTTTATCGAAATGCTCTGCAACAGCCCTCTTCTGGCGCTCTTGTGCAGGCGTTGGGCATGAGTAGTTCTAACTTTCTCCATCCGACAGTGCAACGATTTGTTTTGGACGAGGATTGTGTCTTTTTGCTCTGCTCAGATGGGTTAAGTGACCACGATCGCGTCGATGAATGCTGGGAAGAGGAAATTGTCCCAATTTTGGATGGCACCACTGCTTTAGCAACCGCAAGCCGTCGATTAGTCGAGATTGCCAACACTCGAAACGGGCATGATAACGTCACGGTTGGCTTGGTTTACTGTCAGGTGACGCTGAATCAGACGGCGATCGCGCCGCTTCAGATCGATTGGGATCGCGCTACTTCACAAAGTTCTGAACCCTCGTCTTTATCTCCACGATCGCGGTCTGCCGAGTCTTTAGAAGAGTTACCGTCTGAACCCTCTACTTTGAAGACCCAAATTATTCAACGACCGCGATCGTCTTTCCGATTTTTGCCCCTATTGGTGATGCTGTTGGCGCTGTTTGGTATCGGGGGTCTGCTAGTTTTGCTGGTGCCCGAAATTCGGGTGGCGTTAAATCCAGTTAGTCTGCCGCCGACAAGTTCGTTTCCGACCCCGATTCCGACCGTCAGCCTTTCACCCGATCCGCCAACCCCATTCAATTCAACCAGTTCTGCTCTAGAAGCAAGAATGGTAATTCTGCTTGACCGTCCTACTACTGGCAGCCCTCAACCTCCTGTGTTGTTCTCACTGGTTCGTCAACCTAACGCTGTGGTGCCGCCTGCGTCAGACCAAACGATCGGCAGCGTGGTGCCAGGGACGATCGCGCGGGTGGTGAACCAGCAGGCGACCGAAGATCGCATCTCGTGGGTGAGGCTTGAAGTCTGCTCTGTGCCCGGAGGCAGTAAAGTTGCTAATGCGGTGAAGCCCGGAGACTTTGGTTGGCAAGAAGAACGCACGGTCGGGCCTTTTGTCACCCAAAATCTGAGTCTCAAACCTGCTCAGTTAGGTCGATGTGCTCCTCCCGCTGCGTCAGCCAGTCCTGCACCTACGCCTTGAGCCACTCGTAGGATTTAAGGCGCAAACTTCGGCGAAGCTCGGTAAACTAATGAAACATTGGGTGTCATGGTTCGCTGTCTTCACGAAACGAGTGATTCAACTACCATTTAATAAGTTGGAATGGGTTGTGGTTGTGAATGGCTTTGTCTGAAATTCCTTGTTTAAGTCTGGCGATCGAACGGCTTCGGGCCACTGAGGCCAGTCACTTTGCGATTCATGTGATCGAGGCTCCCTATAAAGGTGGCTATGTTTTGCGTGACTGCATTTGGTCTGAGTCACTGATGCAAACCTGGCACGCCTGGAGAGAATTGTTTTCTGCCCGCAGCTTGCCGCCAGTGCCTCACGTTTCTGAAGTTAAGGTGCCATCACTGCCTGCGGCTGAAGCGATCGCTCCTTTGGGGCAGCCCGTCTCGCGCGGTGTCCGACTGATGCAGACTCTGGGGATTGATCTGTGGGCATGGTTACTGGGAGGGTCGATTCAGAGCAGTTTTGATCAGAGTCAGGGCATTGCGCTCGGACAAACCAAATCTCTGCGCCTGCGTCTCGATATTCGTGACCCCGATTTGATTGCGATTCCGTGGGAGATTATGCAGAGTCAGGCAGGTAGGCAAGCCATCTCTCTGAGTCAACAAGTTTTGTTTAGTCGCACCACCAGCGATGTCGATGCCCTGCCGCATCTGAGAACCGATCAGAGTTTGAATATTTTGCTCGTGTTGGGACAGGATGCCGCACCCGCGATTCCGTCTATCTCTGGGGGGCTGGAGGATGCACCTTCCGGGGCATTGCGCGATCGTCAGGCGTTGCTCAAAAAACTCAAGCTAGAGCAAGAAGCTTCTGCCCTGTCTCAAATCTTGCAAAATCCGGGAAAGTTGGGCGACCCTTCCGATCGCAACGCTTACCAATATGCGGCTTCCTGTCAGGTGGATGTTTTACTCCAACCTACTCCGGCGGATCTGATCGAGAAGCTAGAAACCGATCGCTACAACGTCCTATTCTACGCAGGGCATGGAGAACCTGCGCCCGATGGCGGCTTGCTCTTTCTGCGTCCTGATATGGCAATCAATGGCACAGAGTTGGCGCAAGTGCTGACGCGCTGTCGGGTGAAGCTGGCGGTGTTTAACTCTTGCTGGGGGGCACAACCTGATGAGCAAAACTATCAGGCGATTCCGCGCAGCAGTTTAGCTGAAGTGCTTTTGCATCACGGGGTTCCGGCGGTGTTAGCAATGCGGGAGCCCATTACTGATCAAGAGGCACTCAGTTTTATTCAAGCATTTGCCCAAGCGCTGGCAGATCGGATGCCGATCGACCAAGCTGTCGCCGTGGCAAGACAGCATCTCCTGACATTATTTAAGTTTAATCAGCAGGCTTGGACACTGCCCGTTCTTTATATGCACCCAGAATTTGACGGCGAGCTACTGAAGCCGTTGGATGAAGGAGCGACTCAGTTTCCGCCCAACCCTAGCCAGTTTGGACAACGATCGGCGATCGCGTCTCTGCGATCGTTGGTGACAACAAAAGTCTGGACGGTGCGCGGTGGGCTGATGCGCGTCGGGATGAGTGAGGATAATGACCTGGTTTTGCCAGGAGAACCGGGCATTTCTCGCAAACACGCTGAGATTTTTTATCGCAACGCTTCTCAAGATACGGGGCAACCCACCTACTTTTTACGTGACTTTTCTCGCTATGGCACCTGGGTTTTTACGGGTGGCGGGTGGCAAAAAGTTCATCACCAAGAGGTGTTGCTTCAGTCAGGTGTGCAGTTAAAATTTGGGGGATCGCAGAATTCTACGCTAGAATTTTTGATCACGGCTCCCGTAATGCCTGACTCGGCATAAACGCAGCCAAATCAATCACCCGATCGGGCTAATTTATTCATCGTTACGGAATTGGTAACGGGCAACTTGTAGATATCACCAACAGCAGTGACTCAGTGGATGCGGGTATTACAGTATGGCAAGTGAAGTAAATCGTTCTCGTTCGATCGTAGGTCTTCAAACCGAGCAAGACTTGGCAAATGCACTTCTTCAAACCGAAGATGTGACCCTACGGTGGAATCCGAACGAATCCATCGATACGGCTGAGATTGAGGTGGCAGAAACCCCCACCAGCAAAATATCCTATCCCTGGAATCCGAGCGATCCGAGCGCAGAGTCATTTCTTTCAGAACTCGAACGAGAATTTTCCTTAGATGACTGGGATGACGGTGAGATTGCTCAACGATCGCAGTCGTTCTTCAGCCATCTAGATGCCCGGTGGTCAGCAACAGACTTAAAGACTACCCTGGCTCAAAAATTTGTATCGGTGCCTCAGGCTCTATTGGCAGCAATTGCGCGGCAAGCTCAAAAAGTCGTTGAGACTTCTAATTCCCTCGCTGATCAGTTGATTGAGTGTGTTCAAGACGTTCTTCCTACCTGGGCAGAAGACGATCTGCAAGTGTTGGCGCGTCCTTTAGCCTATGCGATGCGAAGCGATGGGGCAGATGTGGTCGATGCGACGGTCAACAGTGTTCGGGCGATCGCCTGGAGTGATCTGTCCGAAACCGAACAAGCACGAATGAGTTTGGCGATCGCGCGGTATGCAATCGATCAGTTAGGCGAGCGCTAAAATTGCCAAAGATTTTTAAGGAATTCATCGCAGTTGTCTCCGTAGATTCCACACCTTGCCCATAGCTGTGTGAAGATTGCGAGATCAATCCGCCTCCTGGGGGAACACTGAGCCAATCAGGGCTGCGATCGAGACTAATCAACGGCATCGACAGAGTGATCTTGCGTCTGTAAATTCCATTTAATAGCTTGCCAGCAGTCCTGCAATGAGTACCCTTCATCCCCTTGCAGGCGTTTCGGCATGGCAACGCGCAACCGATCTTCGTTTTTTCTAGCGCTTCAGTTGAGTCTTCTGTGCTTTTCAGGGGTCGCAACCCCTCAAAAGGCGCGGGGGCAAAGCACCGCTGGACTCGCGGCTCAAATTCACAAACTCGCTAACAGCCCATCGTCTGACTCGGCGATCGCTACCCTCAAAAAGCAAGGCGCACCCGCGATCAAGACACTGATCTACGTCGTCAAAGACCGCAAAGAGCCGCCAAAAGTGCGATTGTTTGCGATCAGCGCGATCGGAGAAATGGGAACCGATGCAAAAGCGGCGGTTCCTGACCTGCGAAATGCCCTCAAAGATTCAGATGAGCAAGTGCGTCAGGCGGCGGCAAAAGCGCTGGGAAGCATCGGGGTCAATGCCAAAGCAGCCGTTCCCGATCTGATCAATGCCTTAAACGATCCTAGTAAATTGGTGCGAGTGCAAACCATCAATGCGCTTCCCAATTTAGGATCAGATGCAAAAACGGCGATCCCAGAACTGATTCCCGCTCTGTCAGATCCGTCTCAATTGGTGCGGCTCACTGCGATCGAAGCCCTGGCTCGATTTGGTCAAGACGCTAAACCTGTGGTGCAGCCCCTGGCTCAACTGCTGTCAGATCCCGATCGCCAAATTCGCGTAGCCACTGCAAGCACCCTGAGTAGAATCGGAGCCGATGCCAGTGCAGCCGTTCCAGAATTGACCAAGGCACTTGCCAACAGCGATCGCACCACACGCTTTTTGGCAGCAATGGCACTGGGTCAAATTGGCACCAACGCTAAATCGGCGGTTCCAGAATTGACGAAAGCACTGTCCGATCCCGAAAAAGATGTGCGATCGAAAGCCGCTTCTTCCCTGGGCAGAATTGAAGCTCAATCAGCCCTTTCAGAACTGGTTAAGACGCTCAAAGACGAAAATTTTGACGTGCGGTTAAGTTCAGCCAGCGCGATCGATCACATCTCAGGTAGTTTGCAAGACACAGCATCGTCTCTAACCACTAGCGAATTGGTATCGGCTTATGCCGCTCTAGAATCTGCCCAGCCGATCTTAGAACAATCCAAAAATGTTGACGTTTTAGCGTCGGTGCGACGATCGCTGAGTGTGCTCAAAACCCAAAAAGATTCACGGCTGTTTGAGCGCTTTTTTGAGTGGAGTCGCTCAAATCCGGCGATCGCAGGCGTGTTGCTCTACCTAGGGGCGATGCCGTCTCTCTGGGGTCTGCTGCTGCTGATTCGCCCTCTGTGGTTACTGAAACTCAACCATCTGCTCAAGCCCTATACCGATTTTGAGGTTCCCAGTCCTTTAGGCGGCAGCATCAAAGTGCCTCTACGATCCGTGTTGTTTTTGGCGATGTTTCACTACCATCCTCGCGTACTCGATGCGTGGGTCGCAGAACAGATTGAAGTCGCCCGTGAAGCTTTTATTCGTAAAAATACGGTGAGCGATTGTAAAGTTTATATTCCCATTCCCGTAGTACTCGATGGCAACACGATCGCAGAATTAGCGAGCCAAGATTTGCACTCAACCTTTTGGGATGGACGGCAATGTCTACTGATCTGGGGCGAAGGTGGCATCGGCAAAACCAGCTTGGCATGTAACCTAGCAAAATGGGCAATGGCAGACGATCGCGCCTCGCGTCTGTGTCGGCATCAGATGTTGCCTGTCTTGATCGAGCAAGAACTCGACTTTAAACTGCCCGCCGATAAACAACCGTTTCGCGAAGCGATTCGGGGGCAGTTGCAAGCGCTGATTGATGCTGCCGAACCGATTTCAGATGAGTTCTTAGAAAAATTGCTGAGACAGCGACGAATTTTAGTGATCGTCGATCGGCTTTCTGAACTCAGCGAAGCCACTCGCGAACAAATTCGTCCCGGACATCCTGACTTCCCGGCAAACGCGCTGATCGTCACGTCGCGAGTTGAAGAAACCCTAGACGAAGTGCCTAAAACGACGGTCAAACCGTTGCGGATTGAGGGCAATCGCCTTTCATCGTTCTTAGAGGCCTATCTGACTCAACGCAGCAAGCGCGAACTCTTCACCGACTCCGAATATTTTGATGCCTGTAGTCAACTTTCCAAACTGGTTGGTCAGCGTAATATTACCGTTCTGCTGGCAAAACTTTACGCCGAGCAGATGATCGCCAAAGAAGAAGGAATTAGCGAAGATAACCTGCCTGACAACATTCCAGACCTGATGCTGAGTTATCTCAACGAACTCAATCGCGATGCCGCAGAAGACGAGCCTGACAATTCCACCATTCACAAAGATGCTCAAATCATCGCCTGGGAGTGTTTGAGGCAGTCTTACCATCCCGCCCCGGCTAAACGAGAGGCAATTCTGGCAGAAATGGCAGCGCGATCGGGCGCAGAAAGTGAAGTTGTGAAAGCGCGGCTCAAACATTTAGAAAAGCGGCTGCGAATTGTGCAAGCGATCGGGCCTGCCCAAGATCAAATCTGCTTTGCCCTCGATCCGTTAGCCGAATGTTTGGCAGCGCTCTATCTGGTGGAGCTGTATCGCGATCAGAAAAAACTCTGGGAAGAGTGGCTGATTCAAGCCGATGCAATGCCCGGTGCCCCTGAGAGCATTCAAGGCTTTTTGCTGGCAATGAGAGACTGTTGCCTCACCCGCAGCGCCGAGATTAATGTGCCCGACATGGTTTTAGAAGAATTGGGCAAACGAGTCGGCTTGAGTGCAGAGACTCTCCGACGCACCCAGGTGGAACAGCGAATTCGTCGCCTTGCTCCTAGTTTGGCAAACGGTGATTTGCAAGTGCGGCTAGACGCTATCTGTGAGCTTGGAGAACTTGGCTCGGCTGCTAAAGCGGTTCTTCCGGCGCTGATTCGAGAGTTTCAAGCCCGTGATTGGCAGATTCGTCGCGAAGTTGCTAGAGCGATCGGACAGATTGGACCCGAAGCCCGCACCGCAATTCCGGCGCTAGTAGAGCGTCTAGGAGATGACGATCGCCGCGTCAGTGGAGAAGCGATCGCGAGTTTGGGCAAATTAGGAGTCGGGGCAGTTCCGGCTTTAATTGCAGCGCTAGAAGCCAAACCTGCTCACGTTCGCAGCACGGCGGCTTGGGTGCTTTCTAGCTTCAATCATTTTGCGCGATCGGCAGTTCCCGCTTTGACACACGCTCTCAAAGATGAAGATTGGCAAGTGAGATGGGTGGCTGCCTACGCCTTGGGCTGCATTGGGCCCGATGCCAAGTCTGCGATTCCCGCCCTGATCGAAGCCTTTAAAGGAGAATATGAACTGGTGAGCAAAGAAGCCAGTCGCACCCTGTGGCGGATTAGTGGGGAAGCTGAAACGATCGTGGCGGCTCTGGGCGAAATGAGCAATGGACGAGAAGACAATTAGTTCTGACCCCTAAATTTAGTACGCAGCAACTAGATTGCTAGCTGGAGCGATAGAATCATTAAGGACTATTTCATCGCGTCCTCAATGCCAAAGCGTGTCAGCAAATCTAACAGCCCCGACGTGAAGACTCTAAGTGACGACTTAGACTCGATCGCCAAACCCTCAAGCCCGGCATCCCTGAATACGATTCGGGTGCGAGGTGCCAGACAGCATAATTTAAAAAATATTGACATAGAGTTGCCTCGTGATCGTCTAATTGTCTTCACGGGCGTGTCGGGTTCTGGCAAGTCATCGCTGGCGTTTGACACCATTTTTGCAGAGGGGCAACGGCGCTATGTAGAATCGCTAAGTGCTTACGCGCGGCAATTTTTGGGACAGGTCGATAAACCTGATGTCGATGCGATCGAAGGACTCAGCCCCGCGATTTCGATCGATCAAAAGTCCACCTCTCACAACCCGCGATCGACCGTCGGCACTGTCACCGAAATCTACGACTATTTGCGACTGCTTTACGGACGCGCTGGAGAGCCGCACTGTCCTCACTGCGATCGTTCGATTACACCGCAAACCGTCGATCAGATGGTCGATCGCGTCATGGAATTGCTAGATCGGACTCGATTTCAAGTGTTGGCTCCAGTAGTGCGCGGCAAAAAAGGCACCCATCGCAAAACGATTTCTAGCCTCAGCGCTGAAGGATTTGTGCGAATTCGAGTCGATGGAGAAGTGCGAGAGTTAAGCGACTCGATCGAGCTAGACAAAAATCAACTGCACACGATCGAAATTGTGGTCGATCGGCTCGTCAAAAAAGAAGGCATTGAAGAACGCCTCGTCGATTCGCTCACAACCTGCTTAAAGCACTCCAACGGCATCGCCATCATCGACTTGATGAAAGAGGAACCGAGCAACGTCGTCGATATCAAATCACAACAAAGTCTCAAAGCGGCTGAAAAAGGAGGAGCCTATCAAACCGAGGAGCAAAAACCGGATCACCCTACCGAACTCGTCTTTTCAGAAAACTTCGCCTGTCCTGAACACGGCGCAGTCATGGAGGAGCTATCGCCGCGTCTGTTTTCGTTTAACTCACCTTATGGCGCGTGTCCCAACTGTCACGGCTTGGGCAGTCACCGCAAGTTCTCGCCCGATCTGGTGATCCCGAATCCGAAATTGCCTGTATATGCCGCGATCGCGCCTTGGTCAGACAAAGACAACACCTACTATCTGTCGCTGATTTGCAGCGTAGCAGATGCCTTTAAGTTTGACATTCAGACCCCGTGGGAAAAACTCGCCCCTGAGCATCAGCAGGTCTTGCTGCACGGCTCTAAAGACCCAATTTGGATCGAGGCAGACTCTCGCTATCGAGAAAGCAAAGGCTATAACCGCCGCTATGAAGGGGCTTTGCCACTATTAGAACGGCAATATCAAGAAAGTTCTTCTGACCTCTATAAGCAAAAGTTAGAACAATATTTGATCGATCAGCCTTGCGACGACTGTCAGGGCAAACGACTTAAGCCAGAAGCCATTGCCGTGCGGCTCGGACAGTTTCGGATCACTGATTTAACGAGCGTTTCGATTCGTGACTGTCTGCATCGAGTCAACAGTTTAAAGTTGACCGATCGTCAAGCTCAGATCGGTGATCTCGTGCTGCGAGAAATCAAAGCGCGGCTGCAATTCCTGCTCGATGTGGGATTGGACTATTTGACGATCGATCGTACTGCCATGACGCTCTCAGGCGGCGAAGCGCAACGCATTCGTCTGGCTACTCAAATCGGCGCAGGGTTAACTGGGGTACTCTACGTTCTAGACGAACCCAGTATCGGGCTGCACCAGCGTGATAACACTCGTCTGCTCAACACACTCACCAAACTGCGCGATCTGGGCAACACGCTGATCGTGGTCGAACACGATGAAGAAACGATTCGAGCGGCTGATTATTTGGTGGATATTGGCCCCGGTGCGGGCGTTCACGGTGGACGAATTGTGTCTCAGGGCGACTTAGAAACGCTGCTTAACACTGAAGAATCGTTGACTGGAGCCTACCTATCTAAACGGAAAAGCATTCATACACCTGCCGATCGCCGAGAAGGAAACGGGCGATCGCTGAAGATTCGCAGTGCTGCCCGCAATAACTTAAAAGATATTGATGTCGATATTCCGCTAGGTAAGCTGGTTTCTATTACGGGGGTTTCGGGTTCTGGTAAATCGACGCTGATCAATGAGCTACTCTATCCCGCGATTCAGCATCACTTTGGGCAAAAAATTCCGCAGCCGAGAGAGATGCAGCCCGTCGAAGGGCTAAACGGACTCGATAAAGCGATCGTGATTGACCAATCCCCGATCGGGCGCACTCCGCGATCAAATCCTGCGACCTACACGGGCGTTTTTGACGTGATTCGAGATATTTTTACCGGGACGATCGAGGCAAAAGCCAGAGGCTATAAACCGGGACAGTTTTCGTTTAACGTCAAAGGCGGACGCTGTGAAGCTTGCAGTGGTCAGGGCGTGAACGTGATTGAGATGAACTTCTTGCCCGATGTCTATGTGCAGTGCGAGGTCTGCAAAGGGGCAAGATATAACCGAGACACCTTGCAAGTCAAGTTTAAAAGCAAGTCGATCGCTGATGTTTTAGCGATGACCGTCGAAGAAGCGGCAGAGTTCTTTAAAAACATTCCGCAAGCGTCGGCTCGGCTGCAAACCTTAGCCGATGTTGGTTTAGGCTATATGCGACTCGGACAAACTGCCCCAACGCTCTCTGGCGGCGAAGCTCAACGAGTCAAACTGGCAACCGAACTCTCTCGCCGCGCTACGGGCAAAACCCTCTACCTGATTGACGAGCCGACGACAGGTTTATCGTTCTACGACGTTCACAAACTGCTAGACGTGGTGCAACGGCTAGTAGACAAAGGCAACTCTGTGCTTGTGATTGAACACAACATGGATGTGATTCGCTGCTCAGACTGGATTATTGATCTAGGCCCTGAAGGCGGCAATTTGGGCGGCGAAATTGTGGCGATCGGCACCCCTGAAGAGGTGGCAAAAAATCCCGCTTCCTACACAGGGCAATATCTCAAACATGTTTTAGAGCAGTATCCTGTGACTCCAGTTATGGCTTAAGACGGGGGAGCTAATTGGGATTAGTCGCTAAACTTCATCTAGTCCCTATTACGCACTTCTCATGGAAGAAACTTGGCAACACGAGTGCATTCACACCAATGGCATTAACTTGCATTATGTGACCCAGGGTGAAGGGCCACTAATGCTGATGCTGCATGGATTTCCTGAATTTTGGTATTCCTGGCGCAAGCAGATTCCCGAATTTGCCAAAGATCACAAAGTGGTTGCGATCGACCTCCGCGGCTACAACGACAGCGACAAACCTGCCGACAAAGAAGCCTATGTGATGGCTGAGTTTGTAGCAGATGTGAAAGGCGTGATTGAGGAATTGGGATACGATCGCTGCGTTCTAGTCGGGCATGATTGGGGCGGCGCGATCGCTTGGAACTTTGCCTACGCCTATCCCAATCTGGTCGAAAAACTGATCATTCTCAACTTGCCCCATCCCGCAAAGTTTGCCGAAGGGCTTCGCACACCTCAGCAGTTGCTTCGCAGTTCCTATATGTTTTTGTTTCAGCTTCCGATCGTGCCAGAAGTGCTGATTCAACTCGGTGACTACAAGGCTCTAGAATCTGCATTTTTAGGAATGGCAGTCAATAAAGCCGCTTTTACTCAACAAGATATTGATGCCTATAAGGATGCGTTTGCCAAGCGCGGCGCATTGACAGCAGCCCTCAACTATTACCGCAATATCTTCAAGCAAGGGCTGACAAGCCAAGACTGGAGCGTGTTAGACGTTCCGACTCTAATGATTTGGGGCGAAAGTGACACCGCTCTAGGTAAAGAATTGACCTACGGCACAGAAGCTTACGTACGAGACTTTCAGATCAAATACATTCCCAACTGTAGCCACTGGGTGCAACAAGAACAGCCACAGCTCGTCAATCAATACATCCGCGAGTTTTTGTCAAAATAGACTGCGGTAAAAGGGCACGGCATCTCGTGCCCCTACCGTACGGACATGGCACTGCCGTGTCCGTATGCAGATCTATCACATTCACAAATACTCTGTTATGCAGCTAGAGCGATCGCAGGGCTGTCTGTCTCCTCAGATCTGGGGAGAACCTCAAAAACCTCATTCATTCCGGTCAGTTCCAATAGCATTCTGACCTGCTCACTCACCGAGCAGAGAAAGAGTCGCTTGTTTGCCTCACGGACTCGCTTATAACTCATTACTAAAGCCATCAATCCGGGGCTGCTCGTGAATTCTACTCGGCTAAAATCGATTAGCACGACATCAGCATCCGCCTGAAGCGCCAACTCGGTTTGGTGATGGAATTGAGCGATCGAGCCATCGTCGATCGATGCAGGAAACTTGATAGTTCTCGTTAAAAAATCCATACAGTGCCACCTAATTATTGTGTTAAACTTTACAAAACTAAATACCTTGTCCCTTTACTGGTGGCAGGTCTGATGCCGCGAAGTATAGAGAAGATAACTGAGAGCCTTATTAGAAACCTTCGCAGATTTCGGAATGGAAGTCTGATAAGTAGCTAACAAAACGTCAACAAAACTTGTTCTTAAACCACGATTAACAACTGATATTCACAATACTAGGTTGCTTTTTATGAATGATTCATCTATCTAGAGAAAGAAGATTTTTGGTGTATAAAGACACGATTGAAGGTCATAATTCGTGTAGGTAAACGCTTTTCTTCCAGAGTTCAATGCTGCTAACATTCCGGCTCATCAAGCCCCTCAATCAAGATATGTTCTTGTTGGTCGGGGCGAGATCCACTCGTCGCAACTAACAAATACAAAACACCTTAACAGTTTGTATTTTAAGTTACCTTTTATTTCTCTACTTTCTACCCTGAATAAACCAACGGCTTTGGTGATTATGAAGTAAGCATATTTAAAACTCAGAATTAGTGATCTTTTCCCTGTTAGGAATTGGTTTAAGATTACCTCTGTACATAGACAGCAACTCTAAAAAAGGTAACTAACATTCAAGATATAAAGCGTTCTAGGAACTTAACAATGGAAACGCGCTCTAGTACTGACTTACCCCCCGTCTCTACTGAATACAACGGCAAAGACCGCAATGCGTTTCTGTTTGGCTGGATTCCTCAAACTGAACTCTGGAACGGACGGCTTGCCATGATTGGATTTCTGGCTTATTTGGTCTAGGATCTTGCTGGTCACAGTGTCGTTCGTGATGACGTGCTGCATCTAGTTAGCTGCTCACCTCACTAGGTCGAGAGACTTCACGATCGCACCTCTTCCCAACTAGAGGCGGCTTCAACCATTCACGCCAGCTAAAAAATAAGAGGTGAAGGGGCGACTTATCAAGGTAAGTCGTCTCCTTGTTTTGGGTAGCTCCATCAAGCTGAGGAAATGTCAGAATGGTGACACTGGCTAGAGCTGAAGAGGTTTATCATGCAAAGTCTGCTTGCGATCGCTGTGTTTGTGATGTTGACAGGTGGAGTTATTTTTGGTGTCTCCCGCTATCGCCACCCAGCCAAATCAGAGCAACCTACAGAACTGCAAGACTCCACCGCTACCGCCCCACCTGCGATCGCAGCGATGCTGGTTTCCGATCAGGCAACAGTACATTCAGAACCAGAATTTAAACCATCGGCGATCGCAGACCCTTGGGAGATCGACTCGACTCCTACGATCGCTGCATTAACTGAAGAAGGAATGCCTGACTGAAAAATCTCGTGTTACCCGCATTAGTAGTTCTTCAACGCCCGCTGCATGTCTCGCTGATCGTCACGCTTCTTGATATCTTCTCGCTTGTCGTAGAGCTTTTTGCCTCGCGCCAACCCGATATCGACCTTTACCCAGCCCCGCTTCATATACATCTTGAGCGGCACCAGCGTTAAGCCTTGCTGCTCTACTCTGCCAAGCAACTTGCGGATCTCTGCCCGATGCAGTAAAAGCTTGCGAGTCCGACGGGGATCGTGGTTAAAAAACTGGCTAGCGGTTCGATGCGGAGAAATATGGACGTTGAGCAGCATCACCTCTCCATCTCGAATCAAGGCAAAGCCATCTCTGAGGTTGACCTTGCCTTCTCGAATCGATTTGACCTCGGTTCCGACTAACTCAATGCCAGCTTCATAGGTTTCCAGAATCTCGTACTGGAAGCGCGCATGGCGGTTGTCGCTAACAATTTTGAAACTTTCACTCTTTTCACTCATTTTTTTATCTTAAACCGTCAAATCATAAAAAAAATGCCCCCGGAGGTCAGTGGAGGCATTACTTAAGGAGTGATGAAGCAGAGATAGTACAAGAATACTGCTAAAAGCGAATTTGTCAACTTATTTCTAGCGCGAATGAAGCAGCCCGATCTTAGTCTCTCAAACAATCGTAGTCTCTCAAACAATTGGGAAAAGCCAATGATCAGTCTTCAAAATCGTAATCATGTAGACCAAAAACTGTAACAAGCAAGACAAATTAGAACCTGGAAGTCCTTCAGTATTTGATTCATTCTGAAAAACTTTCTTATTCGTCCGTCCACTCACCTACAGAACCTTGTCATGATGCACCGAGCAACGCTCAAAAAAGTTCAGCCTGCCCTGAAGCAACGTCAATTATTCAGTCGATCTTCTAAATGGTTCTCTCCAAGTTGGTATGCCAAACGTTTGACACCCAGTTGGCAAGCTTGCATTCCACTCGCACTGACGATCGTGCTGGGGTGGAGCTATGCAGGAATGACTCAAACCCCCCCGACGTTAGAAAGTGTCTCTCAGGCAACCGCCGAGTTGAAAGTTGGCATCGATACTATGTGGGTGATGATCGCCGCAATGCTAGTGTTCTTCATGAATGCTGGTTTTTGTATGCTCGAAACGGGGATGTGTCGCCAGAAAAACGCAGTCAATGTGCTGTCAAAAAACCTGGTTGTCTTTGCGCTCTCAACGGTTGCGTTTTGGGCACTCGGCTTTGGGCTAATGTTTAGCAACAGCAATAACTTTTTGGGGGTCAGTGGCGGATTTTTTCTTTCAGGGGCAGACAATAGTCCGGCGATCGGAGATGCCTATCAGGGCATTTTCTCGGCCCTCAATTGGACGGGCGTTCCGCTCGGTGCAAAGTTTTTCTTTCAGCTAGTGTTTGCCGGAACAGCAGCCACGATCGTGTCAGGTGCGGTTGCAGAGCGCATCAAATTCTTTGACTTTTTGATCTTCAGTCTGCTGCTAGTCGGCATCGCTTACCCAATCACCGGGCACTGGATCTGGGGCGGCGGTTGGCTGGCAGATGCAGGATTTTATGACTTTGCAGGCTCGACGGTCGTTCATGCGGTCGGTGGCTGGGCTGCCCTGATGGGAGCCGCCTTTCTCGGGCCCAGAATCGGCAAATATAACGCCGATGGCTCTGCGAATGCATTGCCTGCTCACAACATGAGCATTGCGACGCTGGGGGCGCTGATTTTGTGGTTGGGCTGGTTTGGCTTTAACCCTGGCTCCACAATGGGCGTAGGCAACGGCTCACTGATTGCTCACATTGCGTTGACTACCAACACCGCTGGCGCATTTGGGGCGCTGGCTGCCACCATCACTGCCTGGGTAGTTTTGGGTAAGCCTGACCTCTCAATGATCATCAATGGATTGTTGGCAGGGTTGGTTGCGATTACGGCTTCCTGTGCCTTTGTCAGTGTCACCTCAGCGGCGATTATTGGCACGATCGGCGGCATTTTAGTTGTGTTTGCAGTGGGCTTTTTTGACAAAATACACATCGACGATCCGGTTGGGGCGGTGTCTGTTCACCTGGTTAATGGGGTTTGGGGCACCTTGGCGCTTGGTTTGTTTAGTCAAGCAGGACAGTTTGGGGCAGCACCCGCACCCGCAGCAGGGCTATTGTTTGGCGGGGGAATTAGTCAGCTTTGGCTACAGGTTTTAGGGACAATTTCTGTGGGCGGGGCTACCGTTCTGCTGTCTAGCATTTTCTGGCTCGCTCTCAAGTCAACATTAGGAATTCGCGTCAGTGCTGAAGAAGAGTTTGAGGGTTTAGACATTTCAGAACACGGCATGGAAGCTTATGCGGGTTTTGTGAAGGAAGCTTCAGGACTTTCGTCTAGTGGAACCAGTGGCGTAACTAGCGGTATCTCAAGTGCAACTAACCCATATCCATAAGGTTTCTCTTTCAGATTAAAAGGAGGGAGGTTGAGGCACGATCGGGCTTTAACCTCCCTCCTTTTTTTGGCTGATTCAAAATTTTACTTAAATGGGCAAACCATAAAATTTCTCAATTAAACTCATGCTTTCGTAGCAACAAAGAATGCAACAGTCAATTAATAAAAATAAAAAGGTATTCCGCTATACAGAACTAAATGGTGTAAAACTGTGGAATTCAATGATACCAATCAGGTTCGGTTGATAGCCGAATCTGAGTTCTTGGCGTTGAGGGTTGAAAGTTCAGTGTTGAATAAAATCTTAATGACGGGGCTGGCAGCGCTAGCACTGCTGAATGGTCCTTTGATTTCAAGTGCCTTGGCTGCTGATGATCCGATCAAAGCAGCAACAGATGCAGCGGCAGCAGCCCAAGTTTCGGGAGACACGGCATTCATGCTGATCTCGGCAGCCCTCGTGCTGTTGATGACTCCTGGGCTGGCGTTTTTCTATGGCGGCTTTGTCAGAACGCGCAACGTCCTCAACACCATGATGATGAGCTTCATCCTCATGGGCATTGTGGGCACCTCCTGGATTTTGTGGGGCTATAGCCTCGCATTTGCACCGGGAAATTCATTTATTGGCGGCTTGCAGTGGCTGTTCTTAAACGGGGTTGGGCTAGAGACTACCGACTACTTGAAAGGCACTCAACCGGATGCAGTCGTGTCTTACGCGGCTACGATTCCTCACCAAACCTTTATGATTTACCAGGCGATGTTCGCCATCATCACCCCGGCGCTGATCTCTGGGGCGATCGTCGAGCGCATTAGCTTCAAGGCTTACTTCTGGTTCATCGTTCTGTGGTCATCGATTCTTTACCCAATTTTTGCTCACATGGTTTGGGCAAAGGGCGGATTCCTAGGCTTATATGGCGGCATCGGTGCTTTAGACTTTGCGGGCGGCACCGTCGTGCATATTAGCTCTGGAGTTTCGGCACTGGTAGCGGCTTGGGTGATTGGTCCTCGCAAAACCTATCCAAACCAGCCTGCTGCGCCTCACAACGTTCCTTTTATCCTGTTGGGTGCAGGTTTACTGTGGTTTGGCTGGTTTGGCTTTAACGCTGGAAGCGCGTTAGCTTCTGGCTCTCTAGCAACCGTGGCATTTGTTGCCACCAACACGTCTGCTGCTGCGGCGGCTCTGATGTGGGTAATTTTAGAATGGGTGCTGCGCGGCAAACCGACGGCGGTTGGCATTGCAACAGGTGCAGTTGCAGGGCTGGTAGGCATTACGCCTGCGGCAGGATTTGTGACTCCAGTGAGTGCAATCTTGATTGGTGCAATTACGGCAACGGCTTGCTTCTTTGCCATCAGCTTGAAAGCAAGGCTGCAATTTGACGACTCTTTAGACACCTTTCCGGTTCACGGGATTGGCGGAATCACGGGTGCAATTTTGACAGGGATTTTTGCGACCAAGTTAGTCAACTCGGCAGGTGGCGACGGTCTGTTCTACGGCAATCCGGGTCAGTTGGTGACTCAGTTAATTGCGATCGTGATCACCGTCATCATCGCTGGGGCTGGAACCTTTGTGATTCTTAAAGCGCTCGATGCCACGATCGGGCTGCGAGTCCATCCTGATGTCGAGCTTCAGGGTGTCGATATCAGCGAACACGGTGAAGAAGGCTACGGCGAGGAACTCTCTCCTGGCTTTAGCTTGACCCGCAGCGAATCTTAAAAAGTCTGGTTTTCGAGAAAGGTGAATTATAACGCTCAAAGGCTCCAGATAAGACTCTATGAGAAGAGTTCTATCTGGAGCCTTTGATTAGTTTAAAGGAGAGATCTTATTTCCCTCTGGCTTTTTCTTGCCGTCGTCGGTCGCGCCAATCATTCAAAGTCAGGTAGGCAATTCCACCTGTGACGCTAATCAGCAACACAAATGCGACGACTACGAGAACGCTAAATGCTGTTGATTCCACAATGCCCCCATGCCTTAGTTAGAAGCCGTTACGACCCCAGATCACCATTGAAATTGAGAATGTAAACACTGCCAGCATTGAAACCCAGCCCAAAGTCAAAATATCCATAGCTTCGATAGTAAAAACATTACGAAAGGATGCTAATCATTATCATAATTCAAAGGCGTGATAGCTTTACTTTGGGTTTGGGAATTGCATGATGAATGGTGACATGACGTTGGCAGAGCGGATCGAGTCAATCAAAGCTGGAATGGTTGCTTCTCTGTCGGTGGCGATCGCTTTTTGTGGCGCATCTTTAATCAATCGGCTGATCTTAGCGACTCGGTTTGAGCCGCTGGTAGGGCTGCAAGTGTCTGCGGTCGGGGTGAGTTTTTTGTTGAGTGGCGCGATCGCGGCGATCGCGGGTGTGTTGTTTGGCATCACTTATCGCTACGTAGTTCGGCAAGACCAAAACTCGCACCTCAAATCAGGAGCAGTCTTGGCATTTGGGCTGGTGCGCGGGTTGGCACAAATTGATGTCGGCGTGATGACTCAAGGGAGTTTGTTGCCGTTTGTCGTGCTGGCACTAGAAAGTATTTTATTATTTGCGGTGGCTCGTGTAGTGCTCGATCGGGCGATGAGTGATGGGTGGGTTAAACCCTTCAAATCTTGAGCAAGGGATTGTAATTCAGTTTTGCTTGTTGACCCGAAAGCTCACCCGGAACTCAAGTTCTGGGCTAATAGCCAAAGTCCATTGAAATGGACTGAAATTCTGATTCAGTGTTCTTCAGAGCACTTTCGCTGTGAGCCAGGAAATTGATTAAAATTTGCTTAGGAACGTGGATTTATTAAGGTGTAACTTCTCGCCATCTCCCTAAGGAGCTACGGTGTACACCACTCTTTGTCGCTGCGTTTGGGTCGGCTTCAGCCCCCTAAATCCCCCATTCTGGGGGACTTTGAGCTAAGACTCTGGTTTCAAAGTCCCTCACTCGTGGGGGATTTAGGGGGCAAAAGCCTCGGCGATGACAAATCAGAGGACTTTTACAGGTTATTTAATCCACGATCCTTAGTGTCATTCATTAGCGCCAATGTAAAGTAAAAGTATCCGGGCAATCTGGTTCAGGCGAAAGTGGCAAAAGGCGGTATTTCTCATCCTATTAGTTTCATATTTTCTTGCTCTATTGTATATGGCAAGTCATTTCAGTTATCTCTGCAAAATCTCTTGAAAGGGACGAAAGCTGTATCACAGATTGACTTATCTAAATCACAGCAAGAACTAACTTTGGATTCAAAATAACTTACTTCGGGAAACTATTGATGACGGACAAGATGACCCAAGCGATCGCCGCTGGCTTGGCTGGAATTAGCCTGATGGTTACTAGTGCAGGTTGCTCTCCCACACAGACAAATGTGGCTCAACAGCCAAATGCCACTCAACAGCCAAATGCCACTCAACAGCCAACTGCGGCTCAACAGTTTTCCTGCACTGGAGTTAAAGTCAACGGCTGGAACTATGATGCACAATTTCGGAATGGTCGCTTTACACAAATTACCTGGACGCGATCGGGACAGCCAACGCAGGTCTCGCCACTGACGTTCGATCGCAACAATGAACAAGGACAGCCTATCTACCGAGGATCATTCCAGGGAGCCACTGCAATTTCGCTGGTGGATTTAGGACAAGGCAATGTGCGTCCGGGTTCACAAGTCTCAGTCGGAACCGAAGAATGGGGCTGGGCGAGAGGAACCTGTGCGATCGCGAGTGCAGGTTGAATCTAGCTCGACGGGCTGGTTTGCCGATCTGCGGCTGACGATGAGCAATAACAATTTTCTGGTGGACTTGACCACAGTCAGCCGCGACAACTGACGCAGGATTTTGAACCGACTCTTGAGCAGATTGTTAAACTGCGAATTCCTCAAAGGTCGCATCGCTGTAGGTCATGGTGCGATCGACCGCCGAAAAAATCTTGTTATTCGTGCGATCGCTCTTCAAACAACGACAAACCAAGTCAGCAACATCGGCACGATGAATGGTGCCCGCAATTTTAGGATCTTCGGTCAGAACGCCATTCCCAGTCGCGGGTTCAGATTTCAAACCGCCTGGACGAATGATCGTGTAGGTTAAGCCACTGGCAATTAAATGCTGTTCGGCTTTTTCTTTTTCTGCCAACACTTCTTTTAAAGCCTCAAATGCCTGGAGCGGCAGAGCGGCGACACTCTCACCACTGCCGATCGAGGTGACTAGAATGAATCGCTTCACCCCAGCTTTGACGGCAGCGTCAATCAAGTTTTTGTTGCCTGTGTAGTCGGAGCGTTCTCCATCTTGGGGTTTGCCTCCGATCGTGCTGATCACGAGGTCGATCGGGCTTCCTGCCATTGCTTGCTCAATTTGTTCGAGATTGAGGGCATCTCCGATCGCCGTTTCAACACCCATTGTCTGCAATTCAGTCGCGATCAATTCTGATCTCAAGAACGCTTTGACTGATGTGTCTTGGGCAAGCAACCCCTTGAGAATTTCTCGCCCGACTCCCTGACTCGCCCCGGCTAAAAAAACGTGATTTGACATCGTTACCTCAACTGCGACACCGCAACTTACAAATTCAGATCTA
Organism: Phormidesmis priestleyi ULC007; assembly: GCF_001895925.1. Lineage (GTDB taxonomy): Bacteria > Cyanobacteriota > Cyanobacteriia > Leptolyngbyales > Leptolyngbyaceae > Phormidesmis_A > Phormidesmis_A priestleyi_A. Next base: position 354,821 of record NZ_MPPI01000001.1, read on the forward strand.
GACAATTGATTTTAGGGTTTGCTCAACGATCGTGCTATCTCCCCGCCCTCAAAATCAGTTCAGCCGTCAATTGCAGATCTGGGAAGGTGGGCGAGTCAACTCGCTCACTACCCCGAAACTCATGAGATTGATAAGCGCCATCTCTGAGGGTCAGCACGGCTACTGCTGCTCTGTCTGGGTCAATCCGCCAAAATTCAGGAATGCCTCGCCCTGCATACCCTTTGGTTTCTCTATATAGTCGCGGTCATAGTTTTCGCTGCCTGGTTTTCCGGGTGAAACGACTTCGATTACCAGCGTTGGAACTGGCATATCTAAACCAAGCAACGCCTGTTTTTGGGTCAAGATTGCGGCGGCTGATGCTTCAGAGTGAACGGTTAGATCAGGTTCTCGCGCCGTTGCCTTAGCAGAGATGACCGCGATTTGCTGCTTGTCTCCTACCCGCTCGATCGAGATTCCCATCTGAATGAAGTACACCAGCAGAAATCTTGCAATCATTGCATTGAGAGGGTTCTCTGGAGCCATTTCAACTAATTCTCCATCAACCAACTCATAACGCCGATCGCTGCCGTCGTCATAGTTCAAATATTCCTCAAACGTTCTAAATCGTGGTTTTGCTTGCGTCATGGCATATCTTCCCTACTTTGCCCTTTAACGGGGCTAAGTGCCAACCTAAAACTCTGAATCTCTCGACTCATTAAAGTTTAGCGAATATTGGTTAGCAACTCTGTAAGATCACTTATTCTTGATTAATAGCGAATTTAGATCGGAAATCAAACCTGGTTTGGGTAGAGAAAGCCGTCTACTAAAGTTGACAGTCTCTGATTAGATTGAAGTAGACCGATCGTATCTTTGAGTTTATAGGAGTTTGCTGTGAACCAGAACAGCCTCAACAATCTTCAATTAAGTATTACTGGCTTTGGACGCATTTTAACCATTATTGGGTTTGCGTGGCTGCTCGCGGCATTGGGGCTGGGCTGGTTGGTGAAGTCGTTTTTTGTGCTGCTGGCACTATTGCTGCTTGCGCCAGTGGTCGCGTTTTTGGGCTTTCGCTGGTGGCTTCAGAAAAATATCGTGCAGGATGCTTGCCCAGTCTGTCGCTATGAGTTTACGGGTTTTAATGGGGCAGAGATTCAGTGCCCTAACTGCGGAGAAGCGGTGCAGGTTGAGCAAGGGCGCTTTAAGCGGCTAACGCCTGTGGGCACGATCGATGTCGATGCTGTCGAGGTTTCGGCAACGACGATCGACGACAGCTAAAGGCAAGTTTTGAATAAAAAAGGTAGACATCATTGGCTACCTTTTTTGTATGTCCAAAATTTTATAGACGCTAATCTTCTTCGTCTTCTAAGTGGGCAACGACGATCGCGCAAAAGCCAAATGCCAACACGATCGGCATGGGTGACTCCAAGAAGTAGCCCGAAGCGGCGGCAACGATCGTGCCGACCATGGCAGATAGACCCCACAACCGTTCGCTGGTGGTAAGCCCTCTCTCAGCTTTGATGGCTCTTAACACTTTTGTTGGAATGGGGACAGGCATGACTGCGTTAGGAGGAAATGCCCAATAGCTCGATCGCTCCTTAAACCAATCTGTCCAGCCGTTTTCTTGGCACCAATCAGAAATCCATTGTTCACAATAATGATTCATATTCAAGTGTGAACTATCACCATTTCATTCAATGACCCTAACAAAACTGGTTCTGTGATGACAGTCAAAGACAATAAAGTTTACTCACTCAAGGGTTAGTGTAATCTTTTTTAACTTGCTTCACTGCTTTATAAATATTTCTCGCAGCCATAGCCATGAAATTCTAAGAAGCTTGTTTGATTAATGGAAAACTCATAGATTTTATAGAACTATGGGTTGATAAGAAGCCTTATTAATTGAGATACTGCCATGACGATCGATCGATTCTCAGCCAAGTTTTCTAGAAGAACTTTTTTATCTGTCGGAACAGGTGCGATCGCTGCTGGGCTAACGACTAATTTGCTGATTCCCAGTCAGTCCCTGGCTGCCACGCTAACTGAGAGTGCGATAACAATCTCCGCAGACCAAGCGCTCAAGCTATTAGTCAAAGGCAATCAGCGCTATGTATTGCACAAGTTGTCTTACCCACACGCCGATCAGAAACGCCTGTTAGAAGTAGCAAACGGACAAACTCCCTTTGCCGTTATTCTGAGTTGTGCTGACTCGCGCGTGCCCCCCGAACTGGTGTTTGATCAGGGGCTTGGCGACCTATTTGTCGTTCGAGTCGCTGGAAATATTTTAGATAACGCTGTTTTAGGCAGCATCGAGTATGCGGCTCAAAATTTAAACGTTCCGCTTGTGATGGTGTTGGGGCATGAGCGATGCGGCGCAGTTACAGCAGCCGTCAAGGGCGGGAAGGTGGCGGCTCACATTGACTCATTGGTGAAAGCCATTCAACCTGCTGTGGAACAGGCTAAGGGCAAGTCGGGCGACTTGTTAGACAATGCAGTTCGAGCCAATGTGCAACTGGTTGTAGAAAAGATGAGTGTGTCTGAGCCTCTAGCTAGTCTTGTAGAAAACCAGAAACTTAAGATAGTTGGCGGACGCTATGACCTCGATACAGGCACCGTCGAAATTATTGCCTAGAATCACTGAGACTGTTTGGATCGTCTGCCGGAAGAAATTCTAGACGATAGCGATAAAGGGCAACGGGCGTTTCTCCTGCCTTGAAATAGTCGGGGTCTTGCGGAGAGAGATAAACTGCTGTGATCTGGTTTGCCTCGATCGCAGACCCTCGTTTATAAGCCGTAGTCGTTTCAACCTGATTGAGATAAGGCTGAGACGCGCCCCGAAAGACTTGCTGAAAGATTTCTGTGGTGATGAATTGGTCAGCAGCAGGCGTTTCAACCGCTCTGGCGTTGACGATCGAAACAAGCTGACGATCGCCTCGCAGCAAAGTGATCTGCCGATTGGGAGAACTCGGATCGACTTTGACGGCGAGAACTGCTCGATCGCCCAGATAAGCTTTGGCTAAATTCAAGCCGTTGAAGGCGCGATCGGCAACCACTTCTGTCTCACCTGACTTGGATTGCAGCGATTTTAAGATACTCGCGATCGCAGTCTTAACCGATTTCTGCCGCACAAATCGCACATCGAACTCGATCGGCTGATTGAGATAGTCACGATTGCTCTCAAATCCGGGCGTTGTTAAACCGGGAAGGGGTGCCACTAAATCAACCAGCGTACTCTTGACGCGCCAAGTTCCGGCTAGCCACGCGGGATAAGCTAAGTCTCCTTCGGCGGTTTGTACCGTGGGTTTGCTCTGCCAGTCAGGAAAAGCGGCGACTCGTTCTGCCAGGGTTTCTGCTTGAGCGGGAGCGCTGCAAAACAGCCAAATTATAGAGAACAGCAGAGAACAAATAAAATTCATTGTTCTAAAAAACTGCCGCAGCTTTTAGCTCAAAAATTCTCTCAATCACATCGGCGACGACTTTATCGGGCGTAGACGCGCCAGACGTGATGCCAACCACAATTTTGCCGTCAGGAAGCCAGTTTTTGGTGATTTCTAACTCGCGATCGAGCGGCTTGTGTTCAATGCCACTCTTACTAATGCGTTCGGCGCTGTCGATGTGATAAGAGGGAATCTGGCGATCGATCGCAATCTCTTGCAGGTGTGTCGTGTTAGACGAGTTATAGCCACCGATCACGACCATCAAATCGAGTTTTTCATCCACTAGCTCGAACATGGCATCCTGCCGTTCTTGGGTGGCATCGCAAATCGTGTTGAAGCTGAGGAAATGCTGATTAAGCTGATCGGGACCGTATTTTCGCATCATCGTGTGTTCAAACAGTTTGCCGATTTGCTCGGTTTCGCCCTTGAGCATTGTGGTTTGATTGGCGATGCCGACGCGCTCTAAGTCACGATCGGGGTCAAAACCCACCGAGATCGATCGCTGAAACTTGGTCAAAAATTCGTCACGATCGCCGCCGTTGAGAATGTAATTGGCGACATACTCGGCTTCTGCCAAGTTCAAAACGATCAGATAAATTCCGGCAAACGAACTGGTCGCGACTGTTTCTTCGTGGTTATATTTGCCGTGAATAATCGAAGTGTGTGCGACTTTTTTGTGCTTCTCGACGGTGTTCCAGACTTTAGACACCCACGGACAAGTGGTATCGACGATTTTGCAGCCGCGATCGTTGAGAATCTGCATTTCTTGAACACTGGCACCAAACGCAGGCAAAATCACCACGTCGCCTGTTCCGACTCCAGAGAAGTCTTTTTCGCCCTCGATCAGCGAGATAAAATGCACGTTCATCTCTCGCAACCGCTGATTAACTGAGGGATTGTGAATAATCTCATTGGTGATCCAAATCCGCTCGGTGGGGAAGTGTTGGCGAGTTTCATACGCCATCGCGACCGCACGCTCAACGCCCCAGCAAAACCCAAACGCCTCCGCCAATCGAATCGTGACATCGCCTCGCGTCAGCGTGTATTGACGATCGCGGATCTGCTGAATCAAATCACTCTGATATTCCGACTCCATGACTCCCGCGACTTCAGTCTCGTGACCAAACCCTTTGCGGTGATAGTTTTCAGAACTGTTGAGCGATCGCTTAAACGCTTTGGTATCCATCCGGTCTTTTCCCTTCAGTGGCGCTATTGGTCTCTTGGTCTCTACTCGTGATCATAAAGCGGTTGGGTAACAGCGGATGAAATCAAGGGCGAAGGATCAAGTTTTTCTAATAGCAATCTCTATTCCATCCGAAATTTCAAGCTTAGGGGGGAAGTGAACGGATCAGCGTTCGGCTGATAATTTTCAGAGTTTAAAGCAGAGATTCTTCAATGCCAAGCAACCCTCGCAGCCGTTTCACACAATTTAGACAGAAAAACGGGCAGCCAGATCAGGTTCAGCAGTTGCGGGCAGACCTGTTGGATGAGTCTACTCTCAGCACGAGCTACCTCGTTTTGATTGTGGGTTCCTGCGCGATCGCGACGTTTGGCTTACTCTCCAACAGTGCCGCCGTGATTATTGGCGCAATGATTATCGCCCCGTTAATGCTGCCCATTCGCGGATTAGCGTTCGGCGCACTAGCAGGAGACTTAAGGCTGTTTCGCAAAGGCGCGATCGCCGTGACGGTGGGAACGCTGCTTGCAATAGTCATCTCCTCGCTTCTGGGGTTGCTGGTTGGGATACCGAGCTATGGCAGTGAAGTCCTCGCCCGTTCTGAGCCGACTCTTTTAGATTTAGGGATTGCCGTCACGGCAGGAGCCATTAGTGGCTATGCCAAAGCTGAACCCAAAATCTCTGGCACGTTGGCGGGAACGGCGATCGCAGTTGCCCTGATGCCTCCCGTTTGCGTCATCGGCTTAGGACTCTCGCAGGGAAATAGCTCTCTCAGCCTCGGTGCAACGCTGCTCTACCTCACAAACTTGCTCGGAATTACTCTCTCCTGTACATTGACCTTCTTGCTGGTCGGCTATGCTCCATTCAAACGTGCCCAAAAAGCTCTCGTTTGGATGCTCGTGCTGACATCAGTCTTAATCGTTCCTTTGGGAGTCAGCTTTGTCAAACTAGTGCGCCAAGCCCAGCTAGAAACGAGTCTTAAACAGGCTTTACTCGATCGCACTGTGACCTTTCAACGGATGGAACTGCTCAAAATTCAAACAGAATGGCTCATGACTCCACCCGAAGTTTACTTAAGCGTCCGGGCGAAAGAGAACGTTACGCCGCGTCAGGTGCAGTTGCTAGAAGAATTTATCGAGCAGGAAATAGGGAAACCATTCACCCTAATTTTTGAAGTGAATCAAGTTGAAGAAGTCCGACGGCAGGAAGCACCTGCTTCTCTCTCTAAACCCAAGCCATAAAATGGTTCAACAGAAGTCTGATTCCCGCTGTCCGCTGTCATCTATCTTGATTGAGTGACCCTTTCAACGAAGCTGCAAATTTGATGAATCAACCGCCAGAAATACCCAATCACCCATCCTTTTGGAGCCAAATTAGCACGAATGCGCTCGTTCGCTTTCTGCTTTTCTTTGCGTCAGGCTGGGCGTTTGTCGAACTTTTTCGATATTTTGAGTATGTTATTTTTGTATTTACAGCGGCGGCAACTTTAGCGTTAGTTCTCAGCTATCCAGTCCATTATCTAGAGCGATTTCTGCGGCGAAGTGCTGCGCTCGGTATTGTAATTGCGTTGAGCCTGCTTACGATCGTAGTTCTTTTAATTGGAATTGGGTTAATTATCACTACTCAGCTTCAACAGTTAGCCACTGCTCTCTTACAAGTTCTCAACAGTTCAAACAATCCGCTTGAAAGGCTGCAAAGTGGACTGGCAGAGCGAAACATTCCCCTGAATTTAGAAGCGATCGAAGCTCAAATCCGCAATGCATTTGTATTCGGGTTGAATTGGCTGGTTAGCTCTGTGCCCGCTCTTTTAGAAAATTATGTTACTTTTATTATCATTTTGGTGGTCGCCTTCTTTATGCTGGCTGATGGACAAAAGATTTGGCAACTAGTGCTGAAAATGATCCCCGCTCCGCACCGCAGTCGTTTTGCGATCGCGGTTCAAAAAAACTTCATCGGGTTTTTGCGGGGGCAACTGTTCATCTCATTAATTCTGACGATCGCCACGTTTTTAGTGTTTGTCCTGTTTGGCATTCCATTTCCTTTTTTGTTAGCCGCGACAGTTGGCGTTTTAGACGTGATTCCCGGCATCGGAGCCACGTTAGGAGTGAGTGTAATTTGTCTGATTATCTTGGTGCAAAGCGGTTGGCTTGCTGCTTTAAAGGTGCTGATTGTTTGCGTGGTCCTGCAACAGCTTCAAGACAATCTACTGGCTCCTCGCGTCATGCAAAGCACGGTTCACTTAAATCCGATTATTGTATTTTTTGCGCTTTTAGTAGGGACGCGAATGGCGGGTTTGTTGGGAGTCTTTTTATCGATTCCGATCGCCGGAGTCATCGTCAGTTTGTTAGAGATTGAAGAGGTACAAGATTAGCGTTTTAGCAATAGTGGAAAGTTTCGATTACTTTTAAAGTTTCTCAGCAGATTCAGAATCCAATGCCAATTGGCTAAACGTTTGAATCGCCGATCGCCACACTAGATATCCTTGCCGATTTAGGTGCAAGCCGTCGGTGGTAAATTCCGATCGTAAATATCCTTCGTCATCGACCACTAATGGCTGCAAATCGAGATAAAAGACTTCTGCACTTTTGGAGATCGTCTCAAGGGTCTGATTCAGGGTGTGAATCCGTTCGTTAGAAATTTCTAGAAGCTGTTGACGCTTCTCAAGAGTTGCGTCTGGGTTAGCGCCGTGGGGCAAAATCGACTGCACCACAATCTTAGAGTTGGGGTGAGCCTGCTTTAACGCTTCAATAATTTGCTCGTAGGAATCTAACAATTCTTGATCAGAGGTGCCTTTGGTCAGATCGTTGATGCCAATCATTACAAAGATGGCTTGCGGCTCTGTCTGCTCGAACAAACTTAAGCGTTTGAGTAACCCGATCGAGGTTTCGCCAGAGATGCTTTGATTGAGCCAGATGCGATCGCTGGGCAACAACTCAGACGGAAACCAAAGACTTAAAGAATCTCCGGCGAGAATGGTTAAGCGATCGGGCTTATTTTTAACGATGGCTTTGGCTTCTTTGCCCAGCAAGTTGACCCATTGTTGATAAGTGAGTGGGTGCCGTTTTTCGAGTTGGTCGATTGTCGAGGTTAGCTGCTCTGAGGCGATCGGAAGCGGTGAAATTTTAACCTGAGAGGGGCGGCGCGCTGCGGTGCGTTCATGTCTCAGCACTAATAAAACGATGATCGCGATCAGTAGACCGTTGGCTGCGATCGTCAACAACGTCCAGACTGGAAAAGCTTTTTTAGAAGAAGATGCGACTGACATGATGACCCGCGTTGGAATGACCTCGATTGTAGTAGAAGAATGCGGATATGGATTTTTTTAACGGTGCAAAATTTCTGCACCTGCTGCGATCGCACCAGCACTTAACAGTCAACAAAAAACGGTAAATGCAACTTAATCATTCACCGTTTGTCTTTAAAAAGTTTGTTTGATTTTATGGGGTAGGAGTCGTTCCATTGGCAGGCGGCACGACCTGAATTGCAGAAGGAACTGTCTGAGGTTGTTGCCCTTGAATGCGTTGACGTTGCTGTGCCCGAAACTGGGCCGCCGCATCGTCTAAATTTTGCTGCTGTTGCGCTTGAAAGTCAGCCGCGTTTGTGCCACCTGTGGTAAGTCGCTGGATCAGGTTAAGCACGCTAGTTGATGAGCCATCACTGCGGTTAGAAAAAATATCAGAAAGCCCGTCTTTTGATTGCGTATCTTTGAAGGGATCGACATTTGTAACCTGAGCGATCGACGGTCGAGCCATCAAAGAAGCCATGCCCAAGCCTATGAGAAGATTAAGCGCAACCCAAGCAATCGGCTTAACAGACTGACTCTCAAGTTTGGTTTTCATCGGGTTGGAATCCTGAATTAATGAGTGCTTACTGCTAATTCTACTCAAGACGCAATAATCTAGGAATTGCTCCTGAGATCTTTCAATTCAAAACTTTACGCTAAGGTGCGCTTCAGCAAAGGCTGAATTGCCAAAAATGCCACAACGTTAAACCCCAGTAAGATGAGCAGAGACGTTCCCATCGTGACGGCTCCCCACGGAGCTTGCACAACGACACTACCAAGATTCCAGTCGCTGTGGAGATAGACATAGCGAATTGGCTCGATCGCATAACTCAAGGGATTCAACGTCGCCACAACCTGCAACCACTTGGGCATAAATGACAGGGGCACCAATGCCGTGCTGGCAAACAAAAGCGGCAAGTTTGTCACGAAGATCACCGCAATCAATTCGATGTGACCGGGAAGTGCAAACGCTAATCCTAAACTCAATGCGGTTACGGCAAGAACCAGCATTAACACGATCAGTCCGACCAACGCTAACCCTAATGCATTGGGCAACCCTGATCCTAAAAAGGCACTCATCACCACGATCGCTGCCGTCTGAATCAAGCTCAATGTCGTGATAAAAATAGCTGATGCCATGACGATCGAGAAGCGAGAAGCGAGAGGCGCGACGAGCAAACGATTTAGAAAGCCAAACTCGCGATCGAACATCACAGGCAATCCAGCATTTAATGCGCCCCCAAATGCGGTGAAGACAATAATTCCTGCGCCGAGAAACTGCCCGTAGCTGGCGCTATCTCCAAACAATCCTTGGGGCGCGTTTTGGAACAGTGCCCCAAATAAGACGAGCCACATTAACGGCTGAATAATGCCTGCTGCCAGGGTCGAAGGGCGACGCTGAAGTTGAATAAATAAGCGACGAGTCAGCGCCAGCGTTTCTTGGATAAAGTCACTTAAAGGCGTAGATTTTGGTAGGGCGATCGCGCCTACTTGATCTTTAAACTCAGATTGGGGAGGAGTAATAGTGCGACTCATAAGACAATGCAATGAGGGACAAGTGAATCAGCGCATATTTTGCTTTTTTTCGGCTTTAAGATCACGACTTCCCGCTGCCGCAATCTCGGCATCTAAAAGTGTGCGACCCGTCGCGTTGAGATAGACATCATCTAAACTGGGACGCGCCTGAGCAATGCCAAACGTGGGCAGTCCAGCTTGCTGAAGGGCGTTCTGAATGGTGATCAACGCCTCACTTTGAGGGGCAACCACTAAGTTTAGAGAGTTTCCTTGAGCGCGATTAATGATCACTTCCTGCACTAAGGGCAAAGCTTCTAGCAAGACTTTTGCTTGTTCAGCCTCCTCAACCGGAGAGAACTCGCGAATCCGCAGGGTGACACGATCGCCCCCAACCTGATCCTTCAATTCTGAGGGAGTGCCCGCTGCGATGACGATGCCACGATCGATAATGGCGACTCGATCGGCAAGGGCATCCACTTCTTCTAAATAATGGCTTGTGATTAAGACAGTGGTTCCTTGCGATCGCAGTTCGCGCAAGAAGTTCCACACTGCCACTCGGCTTTCGATATCTAACCCGACCGTTGGCTCGTCAAGAATCAGCACATCTGGCTGATGGAGCAGTCCGGCTGCTAAATCTAGGCGTTTCTTTAATCCACCAGAATAGGTGCCCGATTTTTTGTCTGCCCATTCATCCAATCCCAAAAGGGTCAGAATCTCGACGATCCTCGGTTTAATGGTTTGCCGTGGAAGATGATAGAGCGCTGCCTGAAGCTCTAGCAATTCTCGCCCCGTTAAAACTTTGTCTAACGCGACTTCTTGAGCGACATAGCCCAAATGCTGACGAGCCAAACGAGGATGCTCGATCGCCGAAACTCCAGATACCTCAATTCGTCCCGAATCGGGTTCGGTTAAAGTACACAAACATCGCAGTGTGGTGGTTTTCCCGGCTCCATTGGGGCCCAATAAGCCAAAGATTTCACCTGACTCTACCTGCAAAGAAACGTCTTTAACCGCTTCGATCGCACCATAGCGTTTCTGGAGTTGTTCGATTAAAACCGCAGGAGCCATTGCTACTCCTCCCTTATTTGATACAAATCTTTATCGCTATCCTCCTTATTGTAAGGACTTCTAGAGAGCATCTACGAGATGATTTCCTAGATTGGCCGCGAGGGCAGCAGTAAGTCGATGGGTCACGGGCAAGCTGTCGATTCCCATCCCCGCACAAAGCAGCATTAGGTAGAGAATGGAGTATTTGAACAGAGATTTCGCCACCCTTAATTCAGACGGCTCTTGGACTAATTTCCACGCTTTCTGGACGAAGATGCTGCCGAGTAATAGCGCGATCGCCGCATACACAGCGCCCATAACATGCAGCGGGTAGACCAACAGCAGCGTCACCGGGATCAGTGCCAGCGTGTAGTAGAGAATTTGGTGACTTGTCGATTCGTTGCCCTCCACTACAGGCATCATCGGCACGCCCACTTTGGCATAATCTTCACGAATCATGATCGCCAATGCCCAAAAGTGAGGCGGAGTCCACATAAAGACGATCGCAAACAGCACCCAGGCTGCCCAACTCAAATCGCCTGTCACCGCCGCCCATCCCACAAGGGGAGGAATCGCCCCGGCTGCCCCGCCGATCACAATGTTTTGGGTGCTGTGACGCTTGAGCCAGTGAGTGTAGACCACGACGTAGCAGAAAATGCCAGACATGGCGAGACCCGCACTGAGCAGATTCGCGAACACTGCTAATAGTGTGAAGGCAGTCACTGCCAGAATCGTCGCAAAAATTAGCGCATCTCTAGGGCTGACTCGGCCCGATGGCAGCGGACGGTTGCGAGTGCGCTCCATAATATAGTCGATATCACGATCGTACAAACAGTTAATCGTGTTTGCCGCCCCCGCAGAAAATGCGCCGCCAATCAGCGTGATGATCAGCAAAAAGGGATCTACTTGCCCCTCAGCCGCGATCCACATCCCGCCTGCGGTGGTGATCAACAGCAGCAGAATAATTCTTGGCTTTGTGAGTTGCCAATAGCTTTGAATGACGTGCAGAAAGTCTTGATTGTGGCGAGAAATGCCAGGAAGCGCAGTATTTTGCATTCTCTAAAGGTTCCGATTGGAGAGTAGTTAAGAAAAAGGTTAAAGGAGACGCTCAAGAGGCAGAAAAATCGATCAATGCCTCTTGAGATTGACCCTTCAAGACCGGAATATCTCGAAACGCCAAAATAGTGAAGATGATTAGTGTTCCGAGTAGGGAGGCACCGACAGCCTGATGAGCGACTGTGAGCGGCTCAACCTGAAGGTGAAGGCGGAAGGTCGCAACCCCTAGCGTGATTTGCAGCAGCAGACAAAGCCCAGCCAGAGTTGCCCAACGACGGAGTAAAGGAGGAAGGGCAGGAGTCCGCCAAGTGAGAAAGATTAGGGTCAGGGTAGCGATCGTCGCCGGAACCACTCCCGCAATGTGGCTGTTCATCACCCCGCACAGTTGACTCGTGCCAAGACATTGATGAAGCGCCCACTGAGAGGAAACCAATCCACCCAAAATACTTTGTAGGTAAACCAAAACGATGGCGATCAGCCCTACCCACTTCAGGTTACCAACGTTTCCAGTTCCTTGGTGAGAGATAAGGGAGGTGCCAATGGCAACCAGTGTGCTGAAAAACAGGAGTCCAGTTCCCAGGTGAGCGGTCACGATATCGAATCGCAACAGCTCAGTGACGGTCAATCCGCCCAAGATTCCTTGAATCACGACCAGGAACAGGGCAAAGGTCGCTGCCCAGGGTGTCCAATCAGGCAGAACTCGTCGATTCCACCAGGCTAGACTGGCAAGCCCGATCGTAGCAAACCCCATCGATGTGGCAATCAGCCGATGAAACCATTCTAAAAACACCTGAAGATTCATCTGATCGCGAGGGACGAATTCACCGTAGCAAAGCGGCCAATCAGGGCAAGACAAGCCAGCATTCATGACGCGAGTCGCGCTACCCAACGCCATTAAGAAGAGAGTGGCGATCGCTAACCCAAACACCAGACGAGTCACCCAAGTTCTAACAACTGTGGAATCAGGTGTTGAGACGGCAGGCTGATGCAGAAAGGATTCAGACATAGGTTTAAGAGCCTTTATTCCGATTTCTGAAAATAAAATAAAAGTTAACTAAACTATGAGCATATACTCTAGCGTTTACTTTAGTGATGCAAGTCTAATTAGGGGCAAGCTTTCGGAATTTCTTCGGATTACAGAGGGCGTGAAGTCAATATTCAGTCACCTTTTCAGCAAACTCCTCCAGATCCCAAAGAGATCCTTAAGGATAGTGAAATGGTTACCCTCTCCCAAGATGGGTAGCTTACCGTGTAGTAAGAAGAACGAGTAGCCGCGGATTTTAAGCCTGAATTTCTGAGACAGTTCAGGTGCAGTATGGTGAATGTATCTACCTCAAGACCATCTCTAAGGTTAGATTCAAGTCCTAAAATTCAAGGCATATTCGGTGGTTTTCAGTTGGTCGCTGCTGCGATCGCCCAGTTGTTTGTGAGATTTGACGAACTGTGAACATTCCAAGTCAGATTACAACCCTACTGGCTGGTATCGTTCTGACCCTGGTCAGTTTTTGGTACGGTCAGAATCATGATCTTTTACCTATCTCCGCGTCGGTAGAGTCTATTCGCATTGATAGTCTCTTTAATTTGATGATGACGATCGGAACGGGGATTTTTCTACTCGTGATCGGCGTGTTGGTCTACTCTGCCTTTAAGTTTCGTCGCCAGCCTGGAGACGACTCAGATGGTCCTCCCGTCCACGGCAATATTCCCCTAGAGATTCTCTGGACGGCGATCCCAGCCATTATGGTTCTGGGTATCTCAATCCTTAGTTTTGATATCTATAACGACAATGGTGGCGCTGATCCGATGGATCACTCTATGGCACACGGCAAAGCTTCCCATCAAATGGCAACCATGCCCGGATCGGCGATGGCAGGAACTTTGATGGCGCAAGCCGATCCCAATCAGCAAAAAGCCGCAGAGGTTAATCAAGATCCGACCACTGCTGCCATCCGTGAAGATTTGCCGCAGAAAAAAGACGCGCCGACTCTGGGCACTGTTTCTCCTAAAATTGGCGGAGCAGAGCCAGGAGCGCCTGAATTTGTCGTCAACGTAGCGGGAATGCAGTACGCTTGGCTGTTTACTTACCCCGGCACGGAAGTTGTGGCAGGCGAATTGCATGTGCCGATCAATCAGAAAGTGCTAGTCAACATCACCGCAAATGATGTGATTCACGCTTTTTGGGTGCCTCAATTTCGCTTGAAGCAAGATGCAGTTCCCGGACGGCAAACTGAAGTGCGATTCACCGCCAATAGACTGGGTGAATATCCGCTCATTTGCGCTGAGTTGTGTGGCGCTTATCACGGCGCAATGAACACTAAAGTTGTGGTTGAGTCTGCCGAAGATGTCCAGAAATGGATTCAGAGCCAGCAAGTTGCCAGCGCTGAAGGACTGAGTAAAGCAGTTGCCACGACTCCGGCAACCATGACTGAAACCGAGTATCTCGCTCCCTACGCCAAAGAAGTGGGAATCAGCGCAGATACGCTTAAGCAACTCCATTCTGATCACCATTCTATGAGTTAGTGGTTATGCGTCATTCGTCGTTAGTCAATGGCAAATGACCCGTAACCCGTGACGAATGACAGAGAACCCCTGACATTTCTTATGACCCAAGCCGCAGAATTTCAAGAACAAGCTAATCTTCCTGCCCACGGCACCGAGCCGGACAAGGGCGATTGGCGCAAATATTTTGGTTTTAGCACCGACCACAAAGTAATCGGGATTCAATATCTCGTTACGACGTTTATTTTCTATCTCGTCGGCGGCGTGCTGGCAACAATGGTGCGAACTGAGTTGGCGACTCCAGAATCTGATTTTGTCAGTCGCGAAGTTTATAATAGCCTGTTTACGGTTCACGCAACGGTGATGATCTTTTTGTGGATCGTGCCTGCGGGAACGGGTGGATTTGGCAATTATTTGATTCCGCTAATGATTGGGGCGCGAGACATGGCGTTTCCTCGCCTCAACGCGATCGCCTTCTGGATTATTCCACCCGCCGGAATTCTCTTAATGTCGAGCTTCTTGGTCGGTGCCCCCGGCTCAGGCTGGACTTCTTATCCCCCTCTGAGCTTGATGAACGGCAAGCCTGGAGAGCTGATTTGGATTCTCAGCGTCTTGCTGTTGGGAACGTCTTCGATTTTGGCGGCGGTGAATTTCATCGTCACTATTTTCAAAATGCGAATCCCTGGAATGGGGCTAAACCAGATGCCCCTATTCTGCTGGGCAATGCTGGCAACGTCATTTCTGGCTCTGATCGCGACTCCGGTCTTGGCAGGTGCGATGATTTTGCTGTCGTTTGACCTGATGGTGGGGACGAATTTCTTTAACCCAACAGGGGGTGGAGATCCGATCGTCTATCAGCATATGTTCTGGTTTTACTCCCATCCGGCGGTCTACATTATGATCTTGCCCGTGTTTGGGATGATTTCAGAAATTGTGTCAGTCCACTCTCGCAAGCCAATTTTTGGATATAAAGCGATCGCTTACTCCAGTATTGCAATTTGCGGTTTGGGCTTGATTGTGTGGGCACACCATATGTTCACTAGCGGCACACCTCCCTGGCTGCGAATGTTTTTTATGATCACGTCGATGATCATTGCCGTGCCGACGGGCATTAAAGTGTTTAGCTGGTTGGCAACGATCTGGGGCGGCAAACTTCGGCTCGAAAGTCCGTTGCTGTTTGCGATGGGGTTTATTTCTCTATTCGTGATTGGCGGCATTAGCGGCGTGATGGTCGCGTCTGTGCCTTGGGATATTCACGTTCACGACACCTACTTCATCGTGGCTCACCTGCACTATGTGTTGTTTGGGGGCAGCGTGTTTGGGTTATATGCCGCTTTCTACCATTGGTTCCCTAAAATGACGGGACGAATGCTCAACGAAACCTGGGGTAAAATTCACTTTGCTTTGAGCTATGTGGGCTTTAACCTGGCATTTATGCCAATGCACAAGTTGGGAATCGAAGGCATGAATCGTCGGATCGCCGAATATGATCCCAAGTTTGCCTCACTGAACTTGCTGTGTACGATCGGAGCCTACCTCTTAGCCATCTCCACCCTGCCCTTTTTGGTGAATGTTTGCTGGAGTTGGGTTTATGGTGAGAAAGCGAGCGACAATCCATGGCGTGGTTTAACGTTGGAATGGATGACCACTTCTCCGCCTCCGGTCGAAAACTTTGAGGCAGATCCGGTTTTAGCCACTGGACCTTATGACTATGGCATGGGCAGCCGCGCGACCGAAGTCGATGTTCCGTTCTCAGATGCCAGCGATCCTGCGCTTTCAGCCGGGCCTAGTTCTACGTTGCGGGCAAAACCCGATCCGGCGGTTGCAGTCAGCCCTAGCGATCGCGTTGGCGAAAGCCACAATCGTTAAAGCCACGTTTTGTTCTTTACCAAACTGCAAGATTCATGACAGGTTCCACCCTCGATTCTGCAAAAACGGTTCTCAATCATCACCCTGAAGAAGACGTGGTGGTCGCCCACGGCGTAGAACATCACGACTTTCGGCTATTGGGCATCATTGTCTTTCTGGTGGCTGAGGGCATGATTTTCCTGGGTCTTTTTATGGCGTATTTCACCTTTCGATCGGTCGCTCCAACGTGGCCGCCCGAAGGTACGCCTCGACTCGAATTGCTGCTGCCCGGAATCAACACCGCCATTCTGGTTTCGAGTAGTTTTGTCATTCACAACGCAGATACGGCGATCAAAAAGAATGACGTGAAAGGGCTACGGCTCTGGTTTGGCATCACTGCCGCAATGGGCGCTATTTTCTTGTCAGGTCAACTTTATGAGTACTTTCATCTAGAGTTTGGGCTGACAACCAATCTCTTTGCCAGCACGTTTTATGTGTTGACTGGCTTCCACGGGCTGCACGTTTTATTTGGGCTGATGCTGATTTTAGGAGTGCTGTGGCGATCGTTAAAGCCCGATCACTACAACACCAACAGTCATTTTGGCGTAGAAGCGGCTGAAGTTTATTGGCACTTTGTCGATGTGATTTGGGTGATTCTCTTTTTGCTGCTCTACATTCTCTAGCGATCAGATTGCAGCAGCGTTTGTATTAAGCCTCCAGCGATTGGGGGCTTAATTTTTTTAACAGAAATAAGCTACTTTTGAAAAAGCTTGTATATTAACTTGTCTGTAGCTTATCGAACGCCTACTTAGGAACGTGGATTTATTAAGGTGTAACTTCTAGCCCTCTCTAAGGAGTTGGTGTACACCAATCTTCGCTGCGTTTCAGTCGGCTTCAGCCCCCTAAATCCCCCATTTTGGGGGACTTTGAGCTAAGACTCTGGTTTCAAAGTCCCCCACGAGTGGGGGATTTAGGGGGCGAAAGCCTCGGCGATGACAAATCAGAGGACTTTTACAGGTTATTTAATCCACGATCCTTAGCGCTAGGGTGATTGAAGATGAATTTGCCATTTGTTTTAGATGTCGCGATCGGCTTGGTGTTTATTTATTTAATTCTGAGTCTGCTTGCGTCTGAAGTTCAAGAACTGATCACCACCCTATTGCAATGGCGGGCAAAGCACCTTAAGGAGTCGATCGAGATTCTCTTAGGTGGCGGCGTAGAGCTTTCTGAGCATCAAACGCAGGTCAAGACTCTGGTTGATGAACTCTACAACGATCCCCTGCTGCAAAACGTCAATCAGGGAGTCACGGGCGGCATCGCGCGCTGGTTTCGACAGTTCACAAAACTTTTTCCGGGCAATCGCAGAGGCGCTTATGGAGAAGAACTGGCAACGGGGCCGTCTTACATTGCACCTGAAACATTTGCGACCTCACTGTTAGAGCGATTAGGAATCTCTAAACTAATCAATAAGCTCACAGAAGTCAGACTTGAAAAATTTGCAACCCGACTGGTCGGAATCTATAAAGTCAATGACAATGGCGGAGTTGAAATTCCGACGCGTCAGGAGATCAAAGACAACTGGGAAGCTGGAAAAATTAGGCAAATTGTTGAGCAGGCAAATCCAGATCAGGCGGATTTAAGCACCGATTCTAACTTTGTTGGGTTGGTGACTGACTATCATGAGATTCTCAAAGATTTTAGAATCAAACAAGCGACTTTAAAGACGTGCGTTGAGCGGATGGGAGAAAGCCTCGATCGCTTCATTGTGGCAGGTTCTCCAACGAATCCTGAAGCGGAAGGAGTGCCTTTGATCGGTCGTCTAAAATCTTTTAAGCTCGGAATTTTTGGAGCAGACAACGAACGGGCGATCGTCTCTGGTGGACTCAGACCCTCGCTATCCGAAATTGCGGATATGGTTAATCAAAGCAGTGATGTCTATCGAGAAATCACAGATGCTTACGCAACCGTTAAAACAAAATTACCGCCGATTAATGCCAAGATTGACGATTCTGTTAAGGCACAGCTTGATGCTTATAACAATTCTGAAGATCCACCTCTGACTCTAAAACTAAGTGATCTCACAAATGAACAGCGTGATCTGTTTCGCAATGCTGCGATTAGAGAAATTTCAGAAGAAGAATATGCACTCTATCAAGATTATCAATCCTATGTTGAGATTCAAAAAGGACTGGGTAAGCTTCCCAATGCGGTGAGAGAGAGTTTAGCCGTTTTGGCGAGACGTGCCCAGACCAGAGTCAAGCAAACTGAGAGTGACATTAATCAACTGCGCGAAGAAGTTTCGTTGTGGTTCGATCGCTCAATGTCGCGAACTTCGGGCGTTTATAAACGCAATGCTAAAGGGGTTGCAATTCTGATTGGTATTACGATCGCTTCCTTTACAAATTCTGATACCTTCCATGTGTTCAATCGTCTTTCGAGCGATGAGAATCTGAGACAAGTGATCACAAAACGGGCAAGCGACGTAATTTCTCCTGCAACCTCTGGAGATAGACCTCCTCTGCGTCAAGAGCTAGATAACATTCGCAACCAAACAGATTCTGTGTTGAGGAATGTGGCGCTGCCGATTAGCTGGAATCCGGCAAACTTGTCGAAACAATTTGACTGTCCTCCGGCTGCGCCCATTAATCGAGATAACGTCACCAGTGAGCAAGAATGGGCAACGATGTTTGCAAGTTGTCTCAACCGTCCACCCGAAGAGCGGGACATCTCTTTCTTCAAGAAAATTGGGCTGACGGCACAAGTTGCCTTTAGGCATCCCTGGGAGGCGTTTAAGATGTTGCTCGGTTGGGTGCTGAGTGGGATCGCGATCGCAATGGGCGCGCCATTCTGGTTTGATCTGTTGAACAGGTTTGTCAACGTCCGCAATACTGGAAATAAGCCCAAGGCAGCACCAGAGCAATCACCGCCAGCTTAGGTATGAAACCGCCCGGTTGTTCCTCTTCTCTTGGGGGAGAAGGGCTAGGCGAGGGCTTCGCCCCACTTCGCGAGGAGAGCGAAAGGCTAAAACGTAGCTCGAACAGTGTCACGCTCCTTTGCAGACTGAGGAGTTTCTAATCACCCTAATTAGTGATTTCTCAGGAGAGAAGAGTAACCTTTTGTGAAAAATTAAGCATATTTGTGAAAATCTGGCATCAACATCAACAATATCGCTTAAAAGTTTCTTAGGACTGTTCTTAAAACTAAACTGTTCTCTTGAGGGCGGTTACCCAATTCCTGATTCCTGTTGAGGCTATGTCAAACCCAGCAGTAGAAGAAATTCGTCATCGCGTTGCGATCGCCGGGTCTGTTACAGATTCAGTGAGCGAACGTGCGATTGCTGGCGCGATCGTGGAACTCCTAGATCCACCTTTGCAGACGTTTACCCGTGAAGAAGGAAGCTTCTATTTCATTGATCTACCCGTTGGTTCATACACGCTAAATATTTCTGCGCCGCTTTTTGGCACTCGATATGGAGTGGTGAATGGGCTAAACATTCTGGTGCAAAACACGGTAGATAACCAGCCGATTTTAGACTCGAAAGCCAGAGTGAGATTAACACCCACTACTCTCGTTGGACGGGTGACTCGTAACGATAATAACCAGCCGATCGAGCGGGCGATCGTGCAGCTTCGTTGGAGTACCGTCCAAACTTTAACTGACAAGGAGGGTCGCTATACGTTGTCCGGTCTTCTAGCAGGTGAGCCAACTGTTCAAGCCTCTGCAAAAGGGTTTTCTACCTCGATTCAAAAAGTTGTTTTGACGGCTGGAGCCGAAACCACTGCCAACTTCAGCCTGAGTGTCCCCCCTTAATTTCTAAGCTTCCAACCGTTCCGATCCCACCCATTCAGCCCCGCAGCCCACGCTGATTTGAAAAGGAGAGCGCTATGCCTAATTATCGATCCCCAGGTGTTTATGTTGAAGAAGTTCCATCGTCGGTAAAAGCGATCGCGGGGGTCAGCACCAGCACCCCCGGATTTATTGGAGTTGTGCCAGATAAAATTAATTTGGTTGCTCAACGCAAAGATGATCCCAGCCAAACGACGTTTGTAGAGTTCCCGCTGCTGACCCCCGAAAAAACTGCTGTGCTGATTACAAGCTGGACGCAGTTCACACGGACGTTTGGCGATTTAGTGGGACAAGCTCCAGAGCCTACTCCAACACCGACACCCACACCGACTCCAACACCCACACCGACTCCAACACCCACACCCACGTCCAGCATTGATGAAGGACATCGACAATTGGCGCATGCCGTCTATGGGTTTTTCAACAACGGCGGTAGTCGCTGTTATGTGGTGCGAGTCAAAAATACTGCCGCGCTTGACGATGCGCTCAAGGCATTCGAGGCGATCGACGAAATTGCCTTAGTGCTGATGCCAGGAAATCTAGATGACGCGCTGCGAGACAAGCTAGTTGCCCACTGCGCCAAGGTCAAAGACCGCTTTGCAATTCTGGATGGCCCTGACACTGTGACGGATCTAACCACGCTGACGCGCATCACGGCTGATGGTGGTGTAATGCCCAAACGCACAGATTTAGCCGCGTTCTATTTCCCTTGGATTCGCGTCTTTGATCCCGCGACCAAATTGCAGAATCCGAGCGGCGATGGGTCGATCGCGGTTCCTCCCAGTGGTCATATTGCGGGGGTTTATGCGCGAGTAGACAACGATCGTGGTGTCCACAAAGCCCCAGCAAACGAAGCGATTCTCGGGGCGCTGAATGTGACGCAGCCAGTCAGCAGTATCGACCAGGAAGGCCTGAATGACAAAGGTGTTAACGCGATTCGTGTCCTCAACAGCAACATTTTGGTGTGGGGAGCGCGAACTGTGGGGGGCAACGCCAACGCGGATTTGAAGTACATCAACGTGCGTCGGACGCTGCTCTATCTGCGCGAATCGATCGACGAAGGCACTCAATGGATTGTATTTGAGCCTAATACACCCGCCTTGTGGCAAACGATCAGCCGCAACGTTTCGGCCTTTCTGACCAGCGTTTGGCGATCGGGCGCTCTGTTTGGCAATACGGCGCAAGAGGCGTTCTACGTCAAATGCGACGAAGGCACGAATTCCCCAGATGACCGGGAAAATGGGCGGGTGGTTACAGAAATTGGCGTGGCGATCGTCCGTCCGGCTGAGTTTGTAATTTTCCGCATTAGTCAGATGGTGCAGGCGAAGTAGAGGAGTTTTGATACGCGATGTACGACTTTCCCGATTGCCCTCACCCTAAATCCCTCTCCCAGAGCGGGAGAGGGACTTTGACCTCTTCTTGCTCCCCTTCTCCCGCCTTGGGATGAGGGCTGGGGGATGAGGGCTGACTTTAGTTGCACATCAGGTTTTGATGCAATTCAACATCACAAATCCGTAATCCAAAATGGCATGAGGTGAGTATGTCTGTGGCTTATCGAAGTCCTGGAGTCTATCGCGAGGAAGTGTTCCTACAACCGGAGGTCGCGCTGCCAACGGGGATTCCGGTGTTTATCGGGTTTGCGGCTGCGATCGCCAAACTCGATGCACTGCCCGCTGGAGTGCAATTTCCCAATGCGCTGCCCAATGTACTTAAAACCAGACTGGAACATGATGTTCAACAAAAGCGCTTGGTTTTGAACGGGATCATGGCTCAAGAGGATCGCGATCGTCTGTTAGCACTGTCCCCCGATCCGGCTTTTCGTAAAGCTATTAATGGGTTATTTCTGAGTGGACAAACTGTGGTGCCGCTGCGCCGCAAACAGGAGTTTACCGAGAACTTCCTGGGATTATCAACGGGCTATTTAGCGGATGCGGTGATCGGATTTTTCGAGAATGGTGGTAGCCGCTGTTATCTTGCCCGTGCGGATACTCTGAAAGACCGAAAGACCGCGCTAGAGGAAGCGATCGCTGGATTAACGACGCTCACCGATCTAGATCTGGTTGCCATTCCCGATGCCATGACGCTGGATCGCGATGCTGTAATTCAGGTGCAGCAGCAAGTGGTGATGCACTGTGGGAAGCAGGGCGATCGCATGGCAATTTTGGATGCAATCCCTGGCAGTAGCATCGAGACCGTTAAGCAACAGCGCCTGGATTTGTTGCGAAATCAGCAAGAGCCAGTCAACGCTGCTCTCTACTATCCCTGGTTGAGAAATTCTCAAAATCGTTGGGTGCCGCCCTGTGGTCACGTTGCCGGAATTTTTGCCCGCAGTGATGCCGCTCGTGGAGTGTTTAAGGCTCCGGCGAATGAAGAAGTGCGCGATGCTTTGGATCTAGAATTCGCGATCGACAACACCGTGCAAGATGACTTGAATCCAGCCCATGTGAATTGTTTACGATCGTTTCCCGGTCGCGGCATTCGCGTTTGGGGCGCACGCACTCTCAGCCGCGATCCCAACTGGCGCTACATCAATGTGCGTCGGGTGTTCCTGACTCTCGGCCGCTGGATTGACGCAAATATGCGATGGGCAAGCTTTGAACCCAACTCCCCGCGACTGTGGGTGCGAATTCAGCGCGAACTCAGCGTCTATCTAGAACGGCTCTGGCAAGCGGGTGCCCTTCAGGGCCAATCGCCACAGCAAGCGTTCTACGTCAAATGCGACGCTGAAACGAATCCGTCCGATCGTCGCGAGGCTGGAGAACTGATCACCGAGATTGGTTTAGCCGTCGCAGCCCCAGCAGAATTTCTCATCATCCGAATCATTCATCGCGCTGGTGGGATTGAAGTGAGTTCTTAATGATTATTTGTTCTTGATCAAACATAACTAACACCTAACTAAGGAGATGAACAATGGCTGATCCGTATCGTGGCTTTAATTTCTTAGTTGAAATTGATGGCATTACCGAAGCAGGTTTTCGCGAATGTAGTGGGTTAGATGCGACAACTGACGCTGTAGACTACCGTGAGGGCAGCGATCCCAATCATGTGCGGAAACTAACTGGGTTAAACAAACACTCCCCCATCACCCTTAAACGAGGGCTGACCGATTCCGACAAACTGTGGAAGTGGCGACAAAGCGTGGTGGATGGAAAAGCCGATCGCAAAAATGTTTCGATCGTCCTGTTAAACGAAGCTCGCGAAGAGAAATGGCGCTGGAATATTCGCAATGCTTGGCCCTCAAAATGGACAGGCCCGACCTTGAATGCTACGAGCAATGATGTAGCCATTGAAACACTAGAAATTGTTCATGAGGAGATGGTTAAAGCTTAAAAGAACATGCTACAAACCGAGTTTCCATTCACGCTACCGCTGGGCTATGTTGACTCAGAAGGCACCTTGCACAAAGAGGGCACCATGCGATTGGCAACGGCATTTGATGAAATTGCGCCCCTCAAAGATCCGCGCGTTCGTAGTAATTCAGCCTACTTGCTGTTGATTTTGCTGTCTCGCGTGGTGACCAAACTCGGAACACTGGAACACATTAACCCTAAAACGATCGAGGAACTATTCGCAGCAGATCTGGCGTACTTACAAGATCTTTATTGTCGCGTCAATCAAAACGGACATAATCGCGTCCAAACGCAGTGTCCCTACTGTGAAAAAGCGTTTCAAGTGGAGTTGAGCAGCGTGGGGGAGTAACACGCTACCCCTTAGAACGACTGTATGAGGAGGTAGCGTATATTGCGTATCACTTTCATTGGACACATGACCAAATTCTGGCACTCGAACATCCCGATCGTCTGCATTGGGTCGCTGAGATTGCCAAAATTAATCAGCGCTTAAACGAACCTGTTTCTTAAAACAATTGACCTATGCCACCCTTTGATCCGCCATTAAATGCTGCCCTAAGTTTGGCATCGAATCTGTTAGGCGTTCGGTTTGATCCCTATCAGGTGACAAATTTTTTAGTCGAAATTGAAGGATTAGTGGTGGGAGGTTTTTCTGAATGTAGCGGTTTGCAAGCCGAAACCGAGTTTTTGGACTATCGCGAGGGTGGCGTGAACGAATATATGCATCGTTTTGCCGGAGCCAGCAAATATCCACCGCTGGTTTTGAAGCATGGGATCACGCAGATTGATGGCCTCTGGAGTTGGCACCAAGACGTAATCCAGGGCAAAATTAAGCGGCGCAACGGCACGATTTATTTACTCGATCGCCAACAAATTCCTGTCATTTGGTGGAACTTCAAAGAAGCGTTTCCCTACAAGTGGGCCGGCCCAGATCTGCGGGCAGATTCTGGCAATGTTGCGGTTGAAAGTGTGGAACTGTCGCATCGGGGTCTGAGCCGTCCTAGCCTCGGCAATCTGGTTGCGGGAATTGGAGCGGAAATCAGTGGGTCGATCGGACTTTCAGGAGGATTTTGATGGACGCAGAGCAAGCAGAACTTCTACAAACATCGCCGCTAATTCAACGGCTCGATCGTCGTCGCACTCAACCTGGGGTAATCGACCTGAGCCGCTACAGCACTGAATCTACAGGGCTACCAAAATCGATTGTGCAGCGCTCTGCTCTAGTGGAGCAATTGCAAACTCGTTACAGCAGTCGCGACAGTGATTCAGCAGGTAGTACAGAATTAGCGTTGGCAACAGCATCGCCTGCACCTAGAGCGGAACGGGTGTTTCGATCGCCTGAAGTCACTTCAGTGGGCGCGATCGCTCCATCCACACCGCTAGCAGCCAAAGCGCCACTCACCTCGGAACCACTGCCGCTGAGTGCGATCGCTCCTGTGATCGCCACGTCGCCTATAACGGAGCCGGATTCAGCCACGTTCACGACTGCGCCAGAGACGATCGCGCCCTTCAACGAGTCTGTCAGCGAGTTGGCGATCGTGCCCACCGAACCCAATCACGAATACCGGATCAGACGCATTTCAGCGAATCCGACTCAACCAGGTGCAATCCAACGAAAAGCAGCGTCCGATTCGTCTGCCACGATCGCCTCAGTCTCACCCGTTCAATCATTCTCCGAGGCTGTCTCGATCGCGACTGAATCACCGACTCGTGCAAAAGTGGATGATCCGACTTCTAATTCAGCAATACCCGCCTTAGATTTTGGGACTTCAACGACCGCGATCGCGCCGATCAGCACCTTTCAATCAGTGGAACCAACGGAAGCAACGTTAGTGCTGCGACACATGTCGGATACATCGCCAGCGGAAACGATTGTTTCTGAAACGATCGCTCAGGACTCGATCCCTCAAAACTCGATCGCCCCAGCCCAAACGAGTGTTGAAGTTCCTGTTGTTCGTCCGCTAGTACAGGCTGCTTCATTGCCCACGATCGTGCAGCGATCGCCCGATCCCCAATCGATGGTAACTGGATTCAACCGTCAGGAGCCAGCAGCGATCGCATCCACTCTGTCGATTAGCGAACCGCTGTTGCAGCCGAATCTGATTGGGCGGAGCGGTTTTAATGCCATGACGAATGGTGTTTTGCAGCGACGCATTCAGCCGGATTTGCCGTTGGCGATCAGTCCTATACAGGGGGTTCAGACGACGATCGCTCGTCAAACTGCGACGAATGGTTCCTCGACGATCGCTTTAGTCCCGTCCAGTTCTGAGGTGCCGCCCCCTGTCCCGCCCCCAACTTCAAGCAACGCCATCAATGTCGGGCAGATTGCAGAACAAGTCAGCCGAATTTTGTTTCGTCAGTTAACCGTTGAACGTGAACGCAGGGGGATGGGCAAATGGTCTTAGGTGGAGTTGCAGGCGCGATCGGAAGCGCGATCGGAGCCTTAACGGGCGCGGGGGCAATCGACAAGCTGGAGAAATTGACGATCACGCCCTTGACGCAGGAGTTTAAGCGGTCTGAGACGATCGAGGTGTTGTTCAACCCCACCTCGCTATCGATCACAAAGCCCGTCACCTGGAGCGAACCTCAACCGCCATCTACAACTCCAGCGGCTACTCCAGCGGCTACTCCAGCGGCTACTCGCAAATTGAATGCGCCCGAAATTGTGTTTGGCGGCGGTGGCAGTCGCACCCTAACGCTAGAACTGTTGTTTGACGTGACCGAACCCGTCGAAATTAAAGGGGAGAGAAAAACGATCGCAGATGTCCGCGTCTTAACTAACGAAATCGTCAAGCTAACTCGCATCCAGCGGGGTAAAGCGCAAGATGAACCGCCGCCCCCTGTCTGTTTGCTTGAATGGGGCAAACCGCCTACGGGGTCTGACTTTCCCTTTAAAGGCGTGATCACCAGTCTGACTCAAAACTTCACGCTGTTTAGACGAAATGGCTGCCCCGTCAGGGCGACGCTATCGGTTCAGTTTCGGGAGTATCTGATTTCTGAACGCGACAAAAAAGAAATTGACCCGGAATTTACAACACGAGTAGTAGTGCGGGGCGATACGGTCAGCAGCATTGCCGCAGAGATGTATCGCGATCCCAAACAGTGGCGAGCGATCGCCGAAGCCAATCGGCTAGACGATCCCCGCCAGATTGAACCCGGTCAACGCTTAAACATTCCAAAACTGCAATAGAGAGAGCTATGCCAGGTGCCAACCCCAGAAACGCTCCGTCCAATTTTGAAGTCCGCATTAACGGAGCGCTGCTGCCTGCCGATCTAGAAACGAGCCTCCTGAGCGTGGCAGTGGACGATGACACTAATTTACCCAGCATGTTTACGCTGGGGCTAACCAGTTCTGAGCAGCAACCGAACGCCAATCAGCTCGTTGATCAAGCGCTGTTTAGGATCGGCAATGCTGTCGAAGTCAAGCTCGGATATGACCAACTCACGCGCCTGATTAGCGGCGAAATCACTGGGCTAGAGCCAGAATTCAGCTTTAACGGGCTGCCGAGCCTGACGGTAAGAGGCTACGATCGCCGCCACCGATTGCAGCGCGGTCGCAAAACTCGCACCTTTGTCCAACAAAAAGACAGCGCCATTGC